>NVTF01000013.1 GCA_002401485.1 Elusimicrobiota bacterium
CGACCCTTGAAGGTGCTAAAGACCTTGTCCGCGCGGGTGCCGACGGAGTGAAGGTCGGCGTCGGGCCGGGTGCGATTTGCTCAACACGCATTGTCACCGGTTCCGGGGTTCCGCAACTTAGCGCGGTGCTGGATGCCGCCAAGATCACCCGCCTAAAGGGCGTGCCCATCTGTGCCGATGGAGGCATCCGTGACTCGGGAGACATCACGAAAGCCCTCGCCGGCGGCGCCTCCAGCATTATGATCGGAAGCCTGCTCGCCGGAACCGATGAAAGCCCCGGCTGGAGCATCGTGCGCGGCGGCATGAAGTACAAGGTTTATCGGGGAATGGCCTCACTTGGCGCCACCATGGGTCGCCGCTCCCAAAAAGAACAAGTCGATCCCTCCGAAATCGTTCCCGAAGGCGTCGAATCAACCGTCCCCTACCGGGGCGGAACTGCCGAAGTCATCCACCAACTCACCGGCGGACTGCGCTCAGGAATGAGCTACTCCGGCGCAGTAGACCTAAAGTCCTTCTGGAAACGCGCTAAATTCGTTCGAATCACCAGCGCCGGCTGGACCGAATCCCAAACCGTCAAATATTAGGGGGTCTGTCCCCGATACTACTGGGGCCAGAATTCGTGGAGTTTGCAGTAGTAGGATCGGCTTTTTTCGAGTTTCTTGCCGCAATCTTCCCATGCGCAGTAGACGCGTTTGCCTTCAACGCGAGCTTGGAGGTCACGTTCGGGAGTGCCGTTGGGCTCGTCCATGTCCTCAGGGTAGCCGGAGGCAGTGATTTCGGCAAGGATAAAGAAATTATCCTTAATTTAACGAATCTTTTCCCCTAGTCGTTTTAAATGGACATTGACAGCAAAACGATCATCCGCAAATTCAGCGGGGCCGTTATGAAGCTGGTTCGGGGAAGCAAAATTAATATCGCCGCCGCGCCACCCTTCATAATCGGCATAGGGAACGTAGCCGCCGCGATTGGCGGCAATACCAAAATCGACGATTTTTACGCGTAAATGGGGGCCCGAACGGCGACGACCGCCGAGGCAGGCACGCTACCCTCAGGGGAATAGGGGCGAAGGGCCCAAATGATAAGATGCCGTTGTGCTCAGACTCGCCCTACTGCTTTTAGCGGTCCCTGCCGCCGCCGAGGAATTCTCGGTTGTCAGTTGGAACATCCATAAAGGCAAACACCTCGCGCGGGTCGAAAAGGAACTAACATCGTCTTCATTGTCGAAGGCATCACTTTTTGCCCTGCAAGAAGTCCTCACCGATCAACTCTCAGGCGTGTCCCATGCAGCGGGTCGCGATGCCATTATCTCGCGCTGGAAACTTAAAAAGCGCGGGCACGTACTCGTAAACCCCGAAACAGGTCGCGTCGCGGCGTGGGCCGATGCCGTCTCGCCCGACGGCACGACGATCCGCATTTACAGCCTTCATCTTTCGTATAAAATAGGGCGAAACCCCTTTATTCCCCATGTGCGCACAGCCGAGATGCGCGCGGTGCTGGATCATGCGGACCCCGTTGACGGTCCCATCATTGTTGCAGGCGACTTCAATACCGTCGGGTGGTTTTTTTGCTGCAATCGCAGCGCACCGCTGCTGCACCTGCTCCACAAACGGGGCTACACCGACGCCCTCGCGGCTTCCAACGTAGACTGCAACACCCAACACATTGTCGGGACCGTCGACTGGATATTCGTAAAAGGCCTAACCCCAATCTCCGCCACCTGCGGAAACTACGCCGGCTCCGATCACAAATGGATCCAAGCCACGTTAAAAGGGGCCGTACGTTGAGTTGTTTGAGTTAGGATTGGGGACAGGTACTATGCATTTAGCTTTTGGAAACAACAACTGTTTCCAAAAGCTAAATGCATAGTACCTGTCCCCAATCCCTCAAACAACTCAACGTACGGCCCCAAATTGAGGACGGCCTGTACCCCGAATTTTGTGCCTCGGCCGAAGCCGAGCGAGGACCATTTCTCTAATGCAGCTACCGGGCGTCATAGCGCGGACGACGCGACGCCCTATGCCTTGCTCCAGGTGGGGTTTACAATGCCTCCTCAGTCGCCCTCGGAGCGGTGAGCTCTTACCTCACCCTTTCACCCTTACCTCAAACCGAAGTTCAAGGCGGTTTGCTTTCTGTTGCACTTTCCATGACCCGGGCCTTTCGCCCCGAGCCTCCCGTCTTTCGACGGGCACCATGTCCTAAGAGTTCGGAAGTTCCTCCCCTGCGCCGAAGCGCTCAGGCGATCCCCCGGCCGTCCAAATCGATTAAACGGCGTTAGCCGTCTTTTTTTTTAGGAGATCAAGCGCCGTATTGGCAAGCCGGTCCGCCCGCGTATTGAACTCGCGGCGCACATGCACAAATTCCACAGAATTAAAAAGTTGTTTGTGCGCGAGAATGCGGTCGACGAATTCCCGTAAATGCGGCTTTTTAATTTTGTACTCGCCGTTGAGCTGCTTCACCATAAGAAGCGAGTCCGCATGAATCTTCAGGTCCGTCCCGCCGATTTCTTCGGCGATCTTGAGCGCGTCCTCCATCGCCGAATATTCGGCGACGTTGTTGGTGGCCACGCCGATCGTGCGGTGATACTCCTTTAAAGACTTACCGTCCTCTGTCTGGATATAGACGCCAACGGAAGAAGGACCGGGATTGCCGCGGCACGCGCCGTCGACGTAGATATGGAGCCGCTTGCTCACGCAGCGGCCTCCTTCTCTGTCTCTTTCTTCTCACCCGGGAGCAAAATGCGCTGACAACTGTCGCACATCACAATCTTTGAACCTTTCGCTACATCGAGCAGGGCCTGGGGCGTTGCCATCACGCGGCACTCACCGCAGGATTTATCGTGCAGTCTCGATACGGCGATGCCTTTTCGGCGCTCGCGCGTCTTCTCATAAAGCGTCGCCAATTCAGAAGGAACACTTTCCAGTGCGCCTTTTCGAAGCTCTTCACCCTTAGCAAGTTCGGCCTCAAGCTCGGTTTTTTTCGTCTCGAGCTCCTTGATATGACCCTCGCGTTCCTTGGTGAATCCCTCGATCTCAGACTTAATGCCCTTTTCTTCCTTGCTGACTTCATCAGCAACTTCCATGAGCTCTAAAATCTCGGTCTCTAATTCTTCGATCACTACCTTCGCATCTTCAATTTCTTTCAGAAGAGCCTTATAGGCATCGTTGGCCTTAACCTGGTTCAGATCACCCTCGTGTTTTTTAATCGAGGCTTCTTTTTGGGCAACAGTGGTTTCAAGATCTTTCTTTTTTGCTTGAACCTCGTTGGATTTGGCATGCACCGATTCCAACTTCGTTTTCTCATCATCAATCTCAGTCTGAATCGCCGCAACATCCTCTGGGACCTGGGAAATACGCCGTCTCATGTCATCCAGGGAAAGATCTTTCTCGTGGAGCTGCAGCAACAGGGTGAAATCCGCTTTAGAGGGGGCCATACAGGCATTGTACCACTAAAAAGGGGCCCCCGTCCTCAAAGACGGGGGCCCCAATAATCGGTTATTCCCGACGATCACATGGGATGTTCAGGATGCTCCGAGCCGCTGTGGGAAGAATGGGACTTCTTGCGGCGGATCTTCTTCTTTCTCTTCTTCTTTTTTTTCTTTTTTGCCTTCGCCTTCACCGGAACCCGTTCATTCTTGCTGTTGTAGGTGTAGCGCCGCTTGCCGTTTACTTTGTGAACCGGAATCTCGTCAACGACAAATTCGCCGTCAACACGAGTCACGAAGAAATCGAGGTCGAGGGTTTTACGCCTCCCCTTGCCGACAGTCTCGAAGTCCGCACATGCGAAAAATTTGTCTTCGCCGAGACGGGCAATACGCTTCTTATGAATGCGCACGAGGGAAAGGTTCCAGGTTTTCTTAAGCTTGTTGTCGTAGACCTGGAAGGAGCCGTCATTTTCTTCCTTCTCAGCAACGTAGCTTTCCACAGCCGCGACGAATGCTTTCATCGTCTTGGAGTTCTTCACCCACTTATGCTTTTTCTTGTGCTTCTTACGCTTTTTACTGTGCTTTTTTGGGTGCTCCGCGTGTTCCTGAGTCGCGTGCTCTGAAGTCGCGTGCTCCGAAGTTGCATGTTCCGAAGTTGCGTGTTCCGAAGTTGCATGTTCATCGGCTGTAGCTATCGCGGGATACGCGAGTGTACATACGAGAAGCATAAATCCAATTCGCTTCATTTTTCTCTCCTCAATCAGTCCGTATAGTAAGTTGTCCGAATTTCTTTCTTATAGTCGCCGTCTTCGGTCGGGATAAAAGCGGCAAATTGCTTCATTTCACCCCGATAGACGTGAACCGTCACCGAAGGCTGTTTTGGATCGTCATTGGCAATCGTATGATACTCGTAAGGAGGGATCAACGCGCCAGCCTCACCGAACAAACCCGTTAACTCTTGATTCTTGCGGAACTTATAAACCCCGTCCTTTTCCCCGTCGTTTTTAAGTTCATAGTTCACAACCTTAATCCGACCGCGGTAAACGCCCTCAACACACCAATTGCCTGCATGGTCATGTAGAGCGGTAACTTGGCCGACGCCCCAAACCATCACGACCACCGAATAACGATCGTTGGGATCCTTGTACAAAAGACGGCGCGCATAACAGTCGGTTGCGGGTTCGCAAAATTTTTCAGGGAGAAACGGTTCGGCTTGCTGCAGGTGTTTTTCAAGAGCCGTTTTGATGCCCGAACATATCTCCTCACACGTAGCGAGCGAAACGGCTTTGTCGCAATCAGCTATGAGAGATTCTTGCACAGAGGTCATCACTAAACGGATTATCCCTGATTCCGCGAGTATGGTCAATGGAATGCTATCCTTAATTGTGCTCATAAATATCTCAATTCTAGTCGGGATGTTTGCGGTTTCCGCGGCCACGCCCGACCCGGTAATCAATCTTTTTGAGTCACGCGTCGTACTGAACGAAACCGGCACTGTTGATGTAACCGAACGCATTCACTTCGGTGCGGGGGTGCGCATTGAACGGGAGATTCCCACACGACGCCTGTTATGGACAGGACTGCGCGAGGTCTCACGGATTGAACTCGTCAACGCGATCCTTGATGGGGAACCGGTTGAATTGGCCTCCCGGTCAACGCCCCGCGGCGTGCTCTGGACACCGACTCCTTTGCCCACAGAAGGCGAACACTCCATGATCCTGCGTTATCGCGCGGATGCCCGAGTCTTTAAGGGACAGGACGCGGATTTATTTATTTGGGACGCGACCGGATACCGCTGGGATGCCCCTATCAAAAAGGTCCGAGTCTCGTTTCCTAAACCAGACACTGCGCCGACGCTCAATTACTCCATTTTAAGCGGGAAACCCGGTGCCCTGATTGATAACGAACGCCGCAATCTCAGCGATACGGCCCGCGTCGTCTGGCTCCGCGAGGAACCCCTTCCCCCAGGAGAAGGTATTCGCCTCGTTCTTCGCCTTCCGCGAGGTTCTGTTCAAGTAGGAACACCCAACGGTGCACAACGCAAACTCCGCGACAACCTTCATGTCGCACTCGGTTTTTTCGGCGCCGCAGCACTCGCGCTGTTTGTATTGTTCAAACGCCTGGCCCTCAATTGTGATCCCGATCCGAAGTCAAAATTAGACGGCCCCGGTGCGGATCTTTCTTATGGAGGTGCACGCTTCCTGGTTGATGGAAGATACACGGGCCGAACCCTGCAAGTTGGAATTTTAGGACTACTCGCAAAACGATGGCTCTCGACCCTGAAGAAAGATGACTCCTCTTGGACATTCACCCGAGGGGAGAGCGAAAACTCGGCTCTGACCATCGATGAGCGCGCTCTAGGGGAAGCGCTTCTAAGCGGGAAAGAAAAACTGACGCTTGTCGGATCTGCGTCTTTCGAAACGGCGATCAATGAACACGCACGGGCGATTGAAGGCTTATGGCTTCCTCTCGTGCGTAAACGCGCCTGGACGGCGTGGGCCTGCGGCATCGCCTGGACGACGGGCATTTTTTCTGCCATGCGGGCGGGCGCGGCGCTCTTTGAACCCGTGCCCATCCCGCTCGCGTCGACGCTCGCCATTGGTGCCGCATGCACGCTCGGAGGCTTCATCCTCGTCGGCGTTTGGACAATCACCTACCAATCCTGGCGAGCGGCGTCCTTGCCTAGCACCGATGGAAAAGCCCGCATGATTCCGCTGCTCGCCTCAATAGGGCTCGGATTTTTATCGTTTGGACTCGTGACTGGAGCGGCAGGAGCTTTTCAAACCGCGGTGGGGGATCTCGCTCCCGCAGCGTTGTTGGCGGGATTTTCGCTTCTGTTTGTGAACTGGATCGCTTTCTACGCCTTAAGGGGACCCACACCGGAGGGATTTAACGTGCTGCGCCGCGCGCGCCTTCTAAGCGAGCGCGGCGAAGAAAATAGACACGCAGCGGCCTTAACCGCGATCGAGCCTCTTGTGCGCGCGATCGACGGATACCTCTAATGCGCTCGCTCCTCAAGCTGCTTCCCTACATGAAACCGTACCGCAGTCGTTACGCGTTCGGTCTTTTCCTCGTGTTAATCGGCGTCATGCTTGCGGTCATCAGCCCGCTGGTGATCAAGGCGGCGATCGACGGACTTCAGAAAGGGGATCTCGCTCGACCCATCTTCCATTTTTCACTGGCGCTTCTCCTGATCGGTCTTGCCCGCGGAGTCCTCATGTTTAAGGGACGGTTTACGCTCATCGCGGCATCGCGCTCCATCGAATACGATATCCGCTCCGCCTTATACCGAAAACTCCTGAGCCTCCCGCCCTCCTTCTTCGATCGCAGCGCAACGGGGGACCTCGAATCCCGCGTCATCAACGATGTGGAAGGAATTCGCATGGTCTGCGGCATCGCCATCATGTTAAGCCTTTCCAGCGGACTCATGACCGTGCTCAGTCTCGTCGCGATGTTTTCCATCGACGCGACCTTGGCCTCCCTATCCATCGTCCCCCTCGGACTCATCAGCCTCTTCACTTCCCTGCTCACAAAACGGATCTACCAAGAATCTGAAATCGTGCAGAAACGACTGGCCGAGATGACGACCGTCGCTCAAGAGAACTTTACGGGTGTCCGAGTTGTCCGCGCCTTCGTACAGGAAGAAACTGAAGTCGATAAATTTCGCGCCGCCGCTCGCGCTTACGTCAATGCGAATCTCAAACTCTCACTCACACGTGGCGCGACCTGGGGGATGATGACCTTGCTCATCGAGGCCGGGGTCGGCGTCGTATTGCTCGTCGGCGGCCTCGGCATTCTAAACGGACGTCTTACCCTGGGCGAATTTACTGCGTTTACCGCCTATCAATTTATGTTGTCATGGCCCGTCATCGCCATGGGCTGGGTGATTACGCTAATCCAACGCGGCGCCGCCTGCATCGACCGCATCAGCCTCATCCTTGAGGAACCGGAGGAAGAAGTCCTTGGCTCCGCATCCCGCAACACCCCCCCGAAAAAAGGGGAGATCGTCATCAAGAACCTCACCTTTCGATACACCAAGGATCGCCTTCCCGCTCTCAAGGATCTCTCGCTGACAATCCGCGCGGGAGAGCGGGTTGCGATTGTCGGACGCACTGGAGCGGGGAAAAGCACCTTGCTGCAGCTCCTTCTCGGCCACTACCGTCCAGACAACGGGACGATCTTCCTCGATGACCACGATGTAAACGACTATACGCGCCGCGCCCTGCGGGAAGAAATCGGCATTGTGCCGCAAGACGCGTTTCTTTTCAGCGATTCGCTCGCCGCCAACATCAAATTCGGGGCAAAAAGTGAAGTCTCTTCAGACGCTCTCGACCGGGCCGTTGAGTCCTCGCGCCTGGCGGCTGATCTCACGCAATTCCCGCAAGGACTTGAACAAATTGTCGGAGAACGCGGCATTACACTCTCCGGCGGCCAAAAACAGCGCACGGCAATCGCGCGCGCGTTTATTCGGGAGCCTCGCATCCTTCTGCTCGATGACGCGCTCGCCTCCGTGGACGTGCACACCGAGAATGAAATTCTCGAACGGCTCGATGAACACCTCAACGGCCGCTCCTGCCTGATCGTCACGCATCGTTTTTCGATCGTCTCAAAAGTCGACCGCATCCTTGTTCTTGATGAAGGCAAACTCGTAGAAGAAGGTCGACACGACGACCTCGTGAATGCGGGCGGGCTCTACGCCCAGCTCGTCAAACGCCAACAATTGGAAGAGTCTTTGAAACTCGGATGAGCACGATTCAGGAAGAAGAAGAACTGATTGAAAAACCCTACGACTGGGGTTTATTCAAACGTTTTCTCGGCTACATGCATCCGCATCGCCCAGTGGTTCTGATCTTGGTCCTGGTCATGCTCGCCGGCATCACAATCGACCTCGCCGCGCCGTTTCTCATTCGCATGGCAATCGACGGTCCCGTCGCCGCCAAGGACGTCGACGGCCTCAAACGTTTGGCAGGGTTCTTCTTTATCCTCGTCTTGCTTTCCGGGACTCTCAAAGCCGCCCAGCATTACATTTCCAACCTCGCCGGCCAACGCATCCTTTTTGACCTTCGCATTCAAGTCTTCGCCCGTCTCCAGCATCTTCCAATCTCGTATTACGATAAAACACCCGTGGGCAGACTGCTCACCCGCGTCACAGGGGATGTCGAAAACCTGGCCGAACTGTTCACCTCCGGGCTCGTTGGGATGCTCGGGAACCTATTGTCACTGGTCCTCATTGTGATCGCCATGATCATTATCGATCCCACTATGACGCTGTTGACGATGGCAGTCATGCCCCTGGCGATACTCATGACCATTCAATTTAGACTGCATGCCCGTAAAACCTATCGTGCCGCACGCCGCTCAATTGCCGCGGTCACGGCCTATCTCAACGAATGCCTCAGCGGCATCAAAACGATCCAAGCCTTTAATCGTCAGGAATCCTGCATGCAGCGTTTCGACGAAGGCGCCGCCCTCTATCGCACCCGCTCCATCCATGCCGGCTATATCTACTCGTTTTTCTGGCCGGGCATTGAACTGATCACCACCATGGCCGTTGCGCTTGTGTTGTGGCAGGGCGGCAACGGCATCCTCGCAAAAACGACAACCTTTGGAAGCTTCATCGCCTTCTGGTATCTCGTGCGTAAATTTTTCGAACCGATTCAGGAACTGGCCGAAAAATACAATATCCTCCAAGCCGCCATGGCATCGGCCGAACGGATTTTTGAAATTCTTGACGCGCCGACGTCACCCGCGCCGGAAAAACCAGACGCGCCGCCGGAAGCACGCGGCGCCATTGAATTTCAAAACGTCTCCTTTTCTTATGACGGCAATACTCCCGTTCTTAAAAACGTCTCCTTCACCGTTAAACCCGGAGAAACCGTTGCCCTTGTGGGCTACACCGGCGCCGGTAAGACCAGCGTGCTCAGCCTCCTCCTGCGCCTCTACGAACTTCAGGAAGGCCGCATCCTCGTAGACGGGGTTGACGTCCGGGACTGGGATCCGCGAACATTGCGAAAGCGCTTCGGCATGGTTTTCCAAGATGTGTTTTTATTTTCGGGCACCGTTGAAGAAAACGTCAGACTCGGCCGCACATTGACCCGCGAGCATCTCGACTCGGCCGCCAAACTCGTCAATGCCGACCGCGTCCTCAACCGCTTGCCGGAGCGTTGGTCGCATCAACTGCAGGAGCGCGGTGCCTCCATTTCCTCCGGCGAACGGCAGTTGCTTTCCTTTGCGCGGGCGTTGGCGGGGGAGCCCTCAGTGCTCATCCTCGACGAGGCAACCGCAAACATCGATGCGGAAACAGAAGGCCTGATACAAGACGCGCTGGAACGCATCCTTGTAGAACGAACCTCGATCGTTGTGGCGCATCGATTATCAACGGTGCGCAAGGCTGATAAGATTTTAATGTTTCACAAAGGCGAGCTTCGCGAAGAAGGGTCTCATGAGGAGCTCGTGGCACAGCAAGGGCTTTACGAGAAACTGCACCGGCTGCAATTTCCAAACGGAAAGAATTAGCGCAGCAGCGGAACCTCGCGAGCGGGCCGCACGCGAGGCGGGGCTTGGTGTCGCGTTGGTAGACCTGAAAATGGCGATTGCCGCCGAAAGCGGGCCTCCGGGTTTCGGCCCGCTTCACGAGGGACTGAAGTCCTTCAATTTTTTCCCCGATAGGCCTGGGAAGTTGTCTTCACGTCCGAAGGCCCTGTTCAAATAGAAATATTTTCCTCGCTCTCGAATTCAACCACTCCTGAAGCCGACCGCTCAAGGGAACTATGCCCCCATTATCACACCGGCGCAACGGGTTTTCCCACGCATCGAGATCAAATTATACGAGCAAGATTAAGGGAAATTGGCATATTCGATTCCTATGGCGAGGACAGGGGGATTCCAAATTCGGCGCCTCGACTAAAAGAGACGACTTGATCCAGCTCAAGTTTAGACATTGACAGAGGTCCTATGGGACGCATAGGCCTTTCGGGCATTCTATATATAGACGCACCGGAGGTGGCATGTCAAAACGCATCATTAATTTTTCTCTTTTCTTTTCTCTCGCCCTGATTCTAGGAACTTCCGCACAGGCCGCTGGCCTCGAAGGTCTCAGCAACTCGGCCCGCAATTCCTTCGGAACCGACCTCTCCGGCGCCCTCAAAAAGATGACCGCCAAGGACATTTTCTCCACCATCGAGGAATGCCGCATCGTGGATGCCGAATTCCTCATCGCTCTTGACCTCAAAGAAGCGGTTGAAACGCTCAAACCCTGCGCCAAAGCGCTGAGCATGCGTGCGGGCATTCCGGTCTCGATTGTTGATGAATTAACACCCGCCGGAGCTTCCGGTTCCGCCCTTGAACTGCGCCTGGGCGCCGGATCCAAGGTCGCCAGCGCCTTTATGCGCGACCTGAACTACTCGCTGCGCCTTCGCAAACACATCCTGCTCGGACACCCGGTCAAGGTTGTTCGCGGCGATTGGAAGCCGCTCTAAGTCCCAAAAATGCGCCTACCAGGGCGCGCCAAATGTCAAAAATCCAGCGCCGCCTTCGTGTCCGTAAGAGAACTCAGCTCTTAGCGCTAATTCCTCGCCGCCAATCCTGACGCCGCCGCCCGCAGAATAGCGAGAACGCGAAATTAGAGCCGCGAGATTATCCGAGGCGTGGCCAAGCTCATAAAAAGCAACCACCTCTACGGGAAATCGCTTAACCGGAGTCCAGCCTACCTCCAATCCGGACAAACCCGTATGCGCGGCCTTAAAACGCGCTTCCCGATAGGAGCGCAATCCACGGGAGCCGCCAAGCGGCAACGAAGTTCCAACCTTATTGCTCTTCACAACAAATTCAGTGATCTGATCTTCGACTCGCTGGCAGTCGAGTTGAAAAGCCGGGTCAGCAACGGTATTGCATCGGCCATCCACCCTGCCGGGTCCTACTTCACGAATAATGACGGCATTGCTCATTCCCGCCGTAAACGAAACCCGCAATCTTCCGGAGAACTCACGTCTGCCGTGCAAACGGGTTTTAAATAAAGCCATGTCGCTTTGCGCCACGCGTCCCCCCACAACGGTCAATGATTCCTCCAGCTGAAGCAACTTGGGATCCCGCTGGAGAAGTCCCAATTCCAACCCTAAAAAAATCGCGTTCGTATTAATATCCTTAAAATCCCTGAGACTAATCGGGATTTTTTCACCCGAACGATTCTTATATTCCTCGAAAGCGATCAACGAAGAGGAAAACCCCGCGCTCCAGGCAAACCGGTCCGGGATCGGCTCAAACCTTAAACGAGCGCCGAAGCCGTAGCCGTTAATTACCTGTTCTAAGAGAAACCGCTGTTCATAACCGCGACCGTACTGCGTCGTGAACTCCGCTTCTTCAAGTACGCCGACGCCAACACTCAATGTCCCACGGTCATCGAAGACGCGATATCCCCGGAGCGCAACCCCGCCGCCTCTGATCTTTCCGAAGGTTTTAAACGCGGCCAGTACCGTACCTTCTTGAAATACGTTTTTAACTCCCGCGGCGCCTCCGACAATCGGGCCGACTCCGTCAAGATAGGCGGTCCCGGGGAAAGCGAAATAGGAACGGTCCGATTTCGCCGCCGCCGGAAGCGCTGCAGAAAGAATCAAAGCAAGAAGAAAATAACCCACGGATTTATGTTTTCGCCTTCTTTCGTGCTGCGTTAACTCCCTTCACCTGTATTCTCCCGTTGCCGGTCCGCGAAACTCCCCACGGTTATCCGCCGCCCTCGAACTGATCTTGCGCGCCAGCTCCAAGGTCGCCAGCGCCTTCATGCGCGACCCCTCTCTAAGGCCAAAACAGCCGAGTAAATTGAGTTTTCGTAAAAATCTTGTCGAGAAACCGATCCGGTCCGAAAGGAGCCCACAGCTCCCCTTCGCTTAGAGCCGAAGAAGGATCGAACGTGTTAATACCAATTTCCGTTTCTTTCTCCGTCCTAGCCGCGATATGCTCTAGACTAATGCCATGCCCCGTTGCCGACAAATACAACGGCGCTGTCCAGAGTGCTTGACGCCAGGGAGAGTCTCCCGGAGTTTTGCCGCCCGCGAAAATCCGGGAGGCGCTGTCCCTCAGCCACACCGCGACGTTGACTTCCCAATCAAGCCACTGATGAAAGAGTTCCCGCGACCCTCCAATCCAATTCAAATCCCGGTTGATGTACTTCAACTGGCCCGGTTGATCATCGAGGCAATATTCCAGAAATTTTTTCGCCCCCGGAGTAAACAAGAACGCCGACATCTCAGGATACTGGGCGTGAGCTGCGGCTGCCTTCAAAATCAACTCCGGGATTTCGCGGCCCACGGCTGCCATGACTTCTTTAAGATGTTCGTCGTTTAACACAGCGCTTTGTGACGCGTTTAGGCCGAATCGCTCGGCGTCGATATCCCCTGAAATGATTGCGTCAGGAAACGTCCATTGCACCGAACCCGGCGACGCTCCTTCTTCAACAAACACCGCGACTCCCGACCGGTGCACCTCGAGGGTGCTGTCATCGAAGCGATCGTGCGGGTGATATCCGTAGGGATCGAT
Source organism: Elusimicrobiota bacterium (assembly GCA_002401485.1). Taxonomy (GTDB): domain Bacteria; phylum Elusimicrobiota; class Elusimicrobia; order UBA1565; family UBA1565; genus UBA1565. The sequence continues at coordinate 12,953 of NVTF01000013.1, forward strand.
CGGCCTTAGGATGCCGCTGCACTGCGGAGATTCAAATGGGTGGAACGGGAAAACGTCTTCGCCGGGCTTTTTGAGCCCGCGACCTTCAAAATAAATCGGGGTCCGCATCATCCGACAGGAATCTGACGCGATCCGCAGCGGACTGCCGGTATTTGCCGCCTGAAGCCAATTCCATGTGACGCGCAAGGTGGTCGTTGATTTTCCATCGCTGTAGGGGGCGACGTCTTCTTTTCCCAACGCGGATGCAGAGAGGCGCATCCGCTCCTGCCCCGACCCGGAAATAATCTCAATGAGCTTCGGATGCAGTCGATAGGCCGTGAGCAGAGCCGTTGCCGCATCGATATGGCGACGATCGGCATCGTCTTTTGTCGAGAAAATTTCTTGAAATGGAAAGCGGAGAAAATCGCGTGACAACGGAAGGCCATCAGACACCACCTCCACGGTATAGCTGGTTTTGCGGACGTCGATGCGAGTGGCGCTGGACGTGTTCACCGCACGCAGCCAAGGAAGTAGAAAGCTGTTTGGATCCTTCAGCTGAAACGCCGCTAACTTCTCAAGAGCTCGAGACGCATCGATTCGAAAACCTCCCGAGCCTGTGAATTCCCCCTCGTCTGCGCTCATAACCGCTGTTTGTTTCCCCCCGGGTAGTTTGGGGCGTCGGGCGGAAAAAAACAATGGATTTGGCTCCAAGTTCCCGGAGTTTCTCCGACATATTCGTGATTTAACGGAATTATGCCTCACGTCGCGGGACGCGATGCATGAAGAGAGGATAAATTTAGAGCGCGAGGGAGTGATCGAAATACGTAGACGCTATCCGAGGCAGTATTGTGCTGCTTGAGAAGCGTCCAGAATTTTCGCCGGCGCTATTCTGCTACCTGGGGAGATAGCAGACCTGTATCGATACTATTGTGCTGCCTGGGGAGATAGCAGACCTGTATCGATACTATTGTGCTGCCTGGGGAGATAACAAGTTGAAGCTACGGGGACTTGGAGATCTGGGTTCGGTGCGCGACGATTGGAAGTTGCTTTAAAGCTTCGTTAGTTGACGTTGATAAACTGCGATCGCTTTATTTCTATTAATTGCTGAAATTTTGTAAGTGAGCGGAGCCCCGCTTTCCTTCGCATTCTCCGGATTCGGTTCTGCATGCCTGAGCACAAGGCTTACGTCGAGACCGGAATCCGTCATGAAAGCGGCAATTGAAGTTGCTTGCTCAAATTCAAGTGGGGTCATGCCTTGTGTTGGGCTGTAGTTTGGGGAAACCTGAATCGGTCGCCCCGAGGATTGTAATTTCCGCAGTATCGGCGATAATCTCGTGAGGAAATTTTTGGATTTCTCCGAGAGCTTGGCTCCTGTCCCGGAAAACCTGGGAGCAAATGACGCTAACTCTGCTTCGTACTCGAATCCGGATTCGCATCCTAAGAACGGATCCAAGCAGGCGCTCAGCGCATACAAAATCGTCATAAAAGAAAACATAGCCGTCGCCCCCACAACGGAGACAATGCTCATTCCTCCGCGTGTGTCCAGGCCGGTGGACGCATACTTGCTTTGCAGGGGGGCAAGCATGACCTCGGATAGAATGATTCCATAAAATAAACCAGTCAGACATAACGCCAACCGACGTGGTACCGCCGCCACATCGTCTATGGAATTGAGCATTAAAATCATTCCAACAAGCGTGGTAATGCCACCAAGCATGAGCGCGCGATTACGAAGAACTTGCACATAGGCGTCCCGGTCGGGGGGTCTTTCGCAAATCAAGTTAAGGAGGGCCGTTCCCCCAAAAACGATCAAAAAGACCTCCATATTCATAAACGGGAGAAACCCGCCCCAACCCTCCAGCGACACTCTTCATCCAGGGATAACGCACGGTCGCTCGGAATTTGTCAAGAAGTTTGGGACAGTTTTCCTAACGTAATTAGACTGCAATCGTAGCGCTAACCTCCTTGATTTCGGATTCCAAATCCGGCTTATTGATCCACGCTGCCGTTGGAAGGTCCTGTTTTTTTGGGCGGCCGTTAATGAACCGTTCTGGATGTTTTAGGTACGCGGCCTCAAGCACGATTCGCCGCTGTTCTACAACCTCTTTTGCTCGACCCAAATGGACCATTTCAGGGGTCAATAGCCCGATCCCCGTGTGATGGTGCTCGCCGTTATACCACGGGAAAAAATCGCGACAAAAAGCACGCGCGTCTTGCAGCGATCCGAATCGATCGGGGAATTGCGGGCAGTACTTCATCGTCTTGAACTGGGATTCAGAATAAGGATTGTCATCAGATACATGAGGCCGGCTGTGGCTCTTGGTGACACCCATGTCGGCGAGGAGCTGGGCCACGGTCTTAGACTTCATTGATGATCCACGATCTGCGTGGAGGATAAGCTGGTTACGTCCAATGCCCTGCTTCTCAATGGATGCTTTGATCAACCGCTCCGCCAGCACGGCGGACTCCCGTGTCGCGACCATCCACCCGACGATGTAACGGCTGAAGATATCGAGGATCACGTAGAGATGAAAGTAACTCCACTTTATGGGTCCTCGAAGTTTTGTTATATCCCATGACCAAACCTGATTCGGTCCGGTCGCCAGAAGTTCGGGTTTTTTGTAGTTTGGGTGGCGAACCTGATCGCGTCTCTCACGGACTTCATTTTCCTCGCTGAGAATTCGATACATTGTGCTGATCGAGCAGAGGTAAGACGCCTCATCGAGAAGGGTCGCATAGACCTCCGTCGGCGCCTTGTCCATGAAACGCTTGCTACGCAGGGTATCAAGGACCGTTTGGCGCTCTTGGTTCGCAAGAGCATTGCGCGGCTTTTTCCGCGGCGATTTCATAACTGCTTTGCGTGGTTTCCGCCTGCGGTAAACTACGGATCGAGAAACTCCCAACACCCAGCATGCGGGGGCAGTCCCAGCGCTTGTTGATAACTCTTCAACGGCGCGCATCAGTCGTTCTCGTCGTTGTCGGGGCTGTTCAGGGGTATCCCCAGGAGCGCCGAGGCTTTTTTTTGGATATCGATGATTATTTCGGCCCGCTCGAGCTTGCGGGCCAAGCGCTGGGTCTCCCGGCGTAAACGCTTGTTCTCTGCGACAAGTTTATCGCTGGACGCGGTCTTACGACCACGCTTTCCGCCAGCCAGACCGCCCAGTTCGCCGGTCTCGCGTTGCCGCCGCCAGGTGGCCAGGATCGAAGAAAACAATCCCTCTCGACGTAGGAGAGAACCGATTTCTCCTGATTTTTTGCAGCGGTCTGCTTCACGTAGGATTTTCAGTTTGTACTTCGGGGAAAACCGGCGACGCGGCACCTTGTCCGAGACTTCGGGATCCAGCGTTCGCTTGGACGAATTCTGGGCTTTCGCGCCAGCGCGGTTGGACCTCTCAGCTCGATCGTCCTCGCTGCGCTCGTCCTCCCTCGCCTCCAGGGCCAACCGCGCTCTACCTATTTCTTCAACTATTGTTTGTCTTTCCATGGGGATATCCTCCCCGCCCTTGCTCTTTAATTTGAGAACCTAAATCTGTCTCACCTGATCTTGGCAAAAAGGGGTTTGAATCCTGGCGGGGGCTCCAGATCCGGCGAAGCTCAGAGGTTGAGCGATCGGCTGTTAACCGATGGGTCGTAGGTTCGAATCCTACCGCCGGAGCCAATTTTGACTAGGGAACCAATTTGGGACTTCATTCGTATTGAGATGGAATGGAAAAATTGGAAGTCACAATCTGGGGATGGGTAAAGTTTATCTGTTGAAGTTTTTGCCGTTGCAGACTATCTTAGGCCTGAGCCGCGTAAAGGCTGTTGCCCATAGAAGTAGTGAGCGCGGGTTGGATCCAGCGCGGTTCCTTCGAAATATTTCACGAACGATCCTTCCCATCGATTCGACAGCGTTGTTTGTTGTGGGAAGCCCGAGCTGCGGATAAGTTTGGCACGAGCGATAGTAGTCTATGCACTCAACAAACTCCCTTACCATCGCCTGTATCCGGATGGTTCCGCACTCAGAGTGGGACAATCGATGAAGTCTCTTCATGGTGTCAGTGAAGCGAGGTCCTTGCGGCAAACTTATCCCACTTCGCACTAGATGCTCGATTTCTTTGCGCACCGGACCACCGCGCAACGCATACCGCAGTCCGCGATGAAAGATCTGAAGCTTCAGTAGTAGGTGGAATTGGCATAGCTGGAGCACCCAACCCCGACGATTAGCAAGAAGCTGCATGCCGCGAAGATTGTCGACGACAATTGCTCGAATTCGCTTCTCAGCTTTAGCGGGAATGGCGTCCAACACTTGCTTCCATTTTGACGCTCCCTCCGCGCCTGGGAGAAACAGGGGGTCCAGGAATACGGCACGATTACTGGAGCATGACTTCAGCGCCGCCAGGTAGAGGACCCAGGGCTTGCCTTCGAATTTGAACCAAAGACCATCCGCCAGAAGTATCAGCGGACCAGAAGGCAAGGACTGGGGGCAGGGGCGAGCTACGAACCGATGTAGGGCCTGGCGAAATCGATAACGAAGCGCTGGTAGATCGACATGCGATCGCTTAGAAAAAAGTTGGCGCAGCGTGTAGTTTTGAAGAAATACTTTGTTCAAAATCGCTTGAGGTATCCGAATCGATGGGTGCCCACGCTTCTTGGGTCGAAGCGTCCACGTTTTATTACAGTGAGTGCATTGACGTCGCCTCCCCCCAAACCGTCGAATTCGAGTCTGACAACAGGGGGATTTCGCATGTTTCATATTCATACATGCAAATTATCCTGCTCTTCAGGCAAGTCTCAGATGACAAAAGCGGTATTTTCCAGAGATTTATCAACAGATTTTCTTTACCCATCCTCAATCTGTGACATCCAATCCGGGCATTTGATCGCGCCACCCGTTAAATCGCGGCCCAAAATCGGGTTTTAGATCAAAAAAGAGTCGGGATAGGATTTAGGGATTTGAATCCTACCGCTGAAGCCATTTGGGCGCCGAAGCTGAAGGGCGAAGCACCGGCCCGTCACGCCGGAAAGAGTGGGTTCGAGTCCCATCGGCGCCGCCAATTTCTGGGACAAGTGTTAGCGGCAGCACTCTCCGTTTGGGACGGAGCAGACAGGGTTCGAATCCCTGGTCCCGGACCATTTGCGGGTAAGGTGTTTTCGGTCGCACGTCCGGCTTCCAACCGGAAGGCGCGAGTTCGACTCTCGCTATCCGCTCCAATTTCGGCCGAGTGGCGAAACCGGCAAACGCACTCGTCTCAAACACGAGATTATGCGGGTTCGACTCCCGCCTCGGCTACCACTTCAGGTCGAGTGGCGAAACCGGCACACGCGCTCGTCTTAAACACGAGTTACTGCGGGTTCGAATCCCGCCTCGACCATTTTCAGCCCGGTTAGTTGAGTGGCCTAACGCCTCGTTTACACCGAGGATACGAGGGTTCGATTCCTTCACCGGGTACCATTGGCGCTGTCGTCCAACGGCCAGGACCTGGGCCTCATAAGCCCAAGACGGTGGTTCGACTCCACCCAGCGCACCCAATTCGGGCTCGTGGCGGAACTGGTATACGCGCACGCCTCAGAAGCGTGTCACTGAAGGTTCGACTCCTTCCGAGCTCACCCATTTGCCCGCATAGCTCAAAGAGTAGAGCAGCTGTTTCGTAATCAGCAGAACGGGGTGCAATTCCTCGTGCGGGCTCCATTTAAGCCGGCGTAGTGATAACGGCAGCACGGCCCCTTGGTAGGGGGCCAGTCGAGGTTCGATTCCTCGCGCCGGCTCCACAGATGTCACCAGCAAGCGGCGCCGTCACGCCTGAAATCGGCAATCGGTGTCCCGCGTCTAGGCGGTGACCTAACAGGGTTCAATCCCCTTCCCGCCTGAAAAACGGAGTCAATGGAGACACGTCAAAGGAACGTTCCCCGCAGCCTTGTCGGCCGCGGGTAAGGCCAGCCCGATTGTCGGTCAAGGAGATGATCGCCGCCGAACTCCGGAAGGACGGGGAACGAACCGATTTAAAACCAATAACAAAGGAGGAAGCCAATGATGGAAATGATGCTGATCACGATGGCCGCCGCAATCGCGGCGCTCGTCGCGACTCACGTGCTCCTCCACACGATGCTCGAACGGGTCGACGTGGCGGAATACGAAACCGCCCTGCTCTACCGGCAGGGTCGCTACATTCGCGTCCTGGAGGCAGGGCGTCACTGGATCGTGAAGGTGTTTCTCGGAGAACGCGTCCACCTCGTGGACATGCGCTTGACGTCTCACACCATTGCGGGACAGGACGTGCTCACCGCCGACGCGCTTCAGGTTCGCCTGACGCTGCTTGCGCAGTATCGGGTCGGAGACGCCATTACGGCGACCCACGCCACGACGAATGCGGTGGACATCATGTATGAAGATCTGCAGCTCACGCTGCGGGAACTCGTGGCGGAAAAGACGCTCGAGGAACTGATGAAGGATAAGAGCGCGCTTGCGACGGCGCTCACACTGCGCGTGCGGGAACGAGCCGAAGCCTACGGCCTCACCCTGCATCAGGCTGGGATCAAGGACATCGTCCTCCCGGGAACCCTGAAGGCCCTGCTCCAGTCCGTCGAGGAAGCGAAGCAGGGGGCACGCGCGAAGCTCGAAGGCGCACGGGCGGAACTCGCCGCGACGAGAATCCGTCTGAACACCGCGAAGATGATTCGCGAACACCCGGAGCTCATGCGCCTGCGGGAGCTCGAAGTTGCGAGCCAGGCGGCGGAACTTAAGATCGTGGTTACGCCGCAGACGTAACGAAGCCGGCTCCCCTTGCGGGGAGCCGACTTCCTGCGTTTAATTCTATCGAGGAAATACAATGCCGATCAAGAAAGTTATCTCCGGCGGGAAGGTGCCGGTCAAAGTCTGGACGGACAAGGTCGAAGCATCCGCAGCGCAGCAGCTGAGCAATGTCGCCCGGCTGCCGTTCCTGTTTAAACACGTGGCAGTAATGCCCGATGTTCATTGGGGAATGGGAGCGACGATCGGATCGGTTATGGCGACGAAGGGAGCGATTTGCCCGGCTGCTGTGGGCGTCGACATCGGCTGCGGCATGGCCGCGTCCAAGCTGAAGGGAATTACCGCCAATGATCTCGGGCATAGTCTCTCCAAACTGCGAAGCTCCATTGAACATTCGGTTCCGGTCGGTTTTAACCAGAACAAAAAAGTCGCCGATGAGGTCCTCGCGTGGGCGCACTGGGACGGGTTCGATAAACTCCCCGACATTCTCCAGGATCTCAAATCCAAGGCCATCGCACAGATCTGTTCGCTCGGCGGCGGGAACCATTTCATCGAAGTCTGCCTCGATGAAAAAAACGGCGTCTGGGTGATGCTGCATTCCGGAAGCCGCCACATCGGCAAACGCATCGCTGACGTATACATCAACAAGGCAAAGGGGCTGATGAAGAAACTCTTCATCGACCTGCCCGATCCGCATCTGGCTTATCTCGCGGCGGAGACGCAGGAGTTTAAGGACTACATGAGAGATCTCCTATGGGCGCAGTCCTATGCCCTCGAAAACCGGCGCATCATGATGAACCGGGTTATTAAGGATGTCGGCTTTTACCTCGACCGGAAAATCGAAGTTGAGACGATGGTGAACTGTCATCACAACTTCGCCAAGATGGAAGAACACTACGGGGAAGAAGTGCTCATCACGCGCAAGGGAGCCGTGCGAGCCCGCGTCGGAGACATGGGAATCATCCCCGGCTCAATGGGAGCGCGCTCCTACATCGTCGAAGGCAAGGGCAACCCCGAATCCTTCATGTCGTGTTCTCACGGGGCCGGACGCGCGATGTCGCGCAGCAAGGCACGCCAGCGCTTCAAGGTCGAAGACCTGAAGAAACAAACGGCGGGGGTGGAATGCCGCAAGGACAAGGATGTCATCGACGAAATTCCGGGAGCGTATAAAGACATCGAAAAAGTAATGGAAGATCAGAATGATCTGGTCGAGATTAAAGCGGTGCTCAAGCAGGTGCTTTGCGTTAAGGGTTAAGACTTGAGCTCCGCAAGAAGTTCGTCGGCGGTTTCCTGCTCCTCGTCGGTCATCTCGTCTTTTAACTTTTCCATGTTGGTACGCGCCTGCTTATTCCCTTTTTTCGACGAACGGTAGAACCAATAATAGGCCTGGGGAAGATTCTCATCCACGCCCAGGCCTTGGTAATACATGAAGCCTAAATTGTTATAAGCGCCCGCATTTCCCTTTTTCGCCGATTTCCGGAACCAATACATCGCTTTCTTATAACTCTGCTCGGTCCCCATGCCGTTCTGATAAAAGCTCCCCAAATTGGACATGCCTAGAAACCAACGAAACGCATACTTGTCGCTTTGCTTGACTCCGTTGCCAGCGTAGTACAAGAAACCCAAATTAGTCATAGCCTCGGCGTTTCCCTTGCCGGCTGCTCTTTTAAACCAGCCGTGAGCGTTCTTGTAGTTGCGCGGAACTCCGCGGCCGTGCAGATTCATAATGCCCAAATTCAGCTGCGCTTTCGCGCTGCCTTTCTTAGCCCGCTGAACCCAGATGGCGGCCGCTTTCTTGTAGTTCTTCGCGGCATAAGCCGCGTCCGCGACCTTCATAGCTCCGGCGAACACCGCCGGGACGGGATTTGCGAGAAAAAGAGCCGTAACAAGAATCAGATATCTCATATCAACCTCGGCGATAGATTAAGCCGAATTTAAAAATGAATCAAGAGATCACTGGGCAATAGGCTCCCCCCTAGAGAAATTCCGTAAAGAGAGTTATAACTTACCCGACGATGATACTCCAGAATTGGTGGTATTCCACCCTCATGGGCGTTTCCAGTCCGATGTGCCCGCCGCTTAAAGGCGAGATCAAAACCGATGTTCTGGTTATCGGGGGCGGGGCGGCCGGTCTTGCCGCCGCTTTGTGCTCGACGCAAAGTGGAGCGAAGACCGTCCTGCTGGAACGCAATCTTTGCGGCGGCGGCACCACCGGAAAAAGCGCTGGGTTTCTCACTCCCGATTCGGAACTTGAACTCGACCAATTGCTCCGCCGCTTCGGGCCTGAAGGGGCGCGCGACTTGTGGGACGCGGGCACCTCCGGCGTTGATTTGATGCGCGGCGCGATCAAGCAGTTTGGCTTTGACTGCGACCTCCAAGAGCAGGACAGCCTCTACGTCGCAAAATCCCGCGGGTCGGCGCACGCAATTGAAGCAGAATTCAACACGCGCAAGAAACTCGGCTACGACGCCGATCTCTACAACACCGACCGTCTGCCAGAGGCGATGAATTCCACCGGCTACTACGCGGGGGTTCGTTACCCGGGGACCTTCTCGCTTAATCCGCTGCTCTATTCCCAAGGGGTGAAGCGAGGCTTGCTTGAACTCGGATGCACGATCCATGAAGCTTCGACGGTGACCCGCATTGACGGTCACACCGTCTACACCGACCTCGGCTCGGTCACCGCCGATCAAATTTTATTTTGCATCGACAAACCCCAAGAACGGCTAACAAAGTTCTCCTGGAATGTCTACAACGCCCAGACCTTTCTCGCGGTCTCAGAACCCTTGGGGGACAAGCTCATTTCGAAACTCTTCCCCAACGGCACCCTGCAATGTTGGGATTCCGATCTCCTTTACAGCTACTGGCGGCTGACCGGCGACGGGCGCATGCTGCTTGGAGGCGGGAGCCTGCTCACGTCCTTCGCGGGCCGCGACGTGACCGATCCCTCAGTCATCCGCAGCGTCATCGATTCTTGGCGGCGGTATTACCCCTCGCTTAAAGACGTCGAGTTCATCCAATACTGGCCGGGGCGCATCGATATGACCCGCGACCTTCTGCCTACAATCACCATTGATGAAGACCGGCCGTGGGTCCATCATGTGCTCGGTTGCGTCGGTCTTCCGTGGGCCTCGTTTTGCGGAGATTTTGTAGCGCGCCACGCCCTCAACACCGAAAAAGAAAATGACAGCCGCTTTTACAAATTCTTGTCTCCCAAACGCGGGTTTCTCATCCCGCTTTGGGTGGAGCGCCTGATCGGCAAACGCATCGTATTTTCCCTCAACACCGCTTGGGCCAAGTTCTATCAAGTCGACCGCGGGGAAACGGTGGACGCTGGCGAAGAGGACTTTTAGTTCCCCGTAACACCCAAACCCTCGACAAAACCGCGACTTCCCCTATACTTAAAGCAATGAGAGTACTCGCCCTCCTTATGATCATCGGCCTCCAGGCCCCGGCCGTGCAGGCCATGGGAGGAAAACTCGACCTCCAGCTCGCCCAATACCGCCGGCGCCGACCCGCGCCCCCGCGGAATTTTGACGATCGGGGCAGACGAAGCCGCTACTACGATCAGGACGAATATGAGGATGACTATGCCCGGGAACCTCGGGTTTCCAAAGATACCGTGGTGGGGGTCACCGCTATGCTGGTACCGGGCGGTGCCTTCCTATTGTGGATGGACCCCAGCCTCGACCACAAATGGGTAAACTCGGGATCAGGGCTTTTTCTGGGACTGATCACCGCCGCCGTCGGCATCAAATTCTACGTCTCCGGTGATATCGGAGAAGCCCTGGCGGTGCATGGCGGGGGCATCGCCGCAGGCCTCTGGGGACACCATATCGGCGTCCGCCGCCCTACCATCCCCCGACGGGGAAGTCGGCAAAACTCCCCTCCCCTTCAATTCGAAGCCAAATTCAGGTTCTAGCGACTCTAGGCCCTTTGGCCTAATCAGACCTAGGCTCGAAGGCGGTGGTTAACGACCCGCTCTCAAGACACCCTGACAAGGATGAAGCGTTTACTCCCCGTCGCAGCCGGACTCCTCCTAACACAAGCTGTACTGCCGACACTCCACGCCTCCCGACCGATGCCGTCCAAGGAAGCTGTAGGGGTGATGCGCCGGGGAGTAGTCGCTTATCAACAGGGTCGCCTGGACCAAGCCGAGGCGACCCTTTCCCGTGCCATCGGCATGTTTTCCCCATGGAAAACGGCATCCGGCTTTCGCGCCATGGTGAGAATGGAGCTTGGGGACGAAATGGCTGCCCAGCAGGATGCGTCCCTTGCCGCCCTATTATCACCCAACGACAAATACTCCTTTACCGCGCGCGGATTTGCCCGGCTGATTCGCGGCGACACATTAGGCGCCGCAAAAGACTTCACAACCGCCGGGCGCAACAGCAAACGATTTGTTCCCGCCTACCTCGGCATGGCCGCCCTTCGCCGCGGGGAAGGCAACCATCATGACGCGTTGTCCAAGGTCGGCATCGCGATTAAAATTGACGATTCCGCTGGGATGGCCTACACCATGCGCGGTTCGATTTATGAACGCGCCGACCGTGTTGAAGAAGCCCTGCGCGCGTATACCGCCGCGATTGCAATGCGACCCGATGCCTGGCGCCCGAGACTCCCGCGCGCCCGCTTGCTGCTGATCATGGGCCGCGATCGCGACGCCATTGACGATTTGAATCGCTACCTCGAACGCGACCGCCACTCCGCGGATGCCTTGCTGCTGCGCGGCCAGGCCAGATTCCAAGCCGGTGACTACGAAGGCGCCGCCATCGATTTAGACAAAACGCTCGGTGTCGATCCGACCAACGGGGTTGCGCTCGCCAATCGTGGTCTTGCTCGTTCCGCTCTAGGCGACAATCAAGGAGCGATGTCTGATTTGAGACAGGCCCTGGCGCTGGCTCCGGAAAAACGCGCGCAAATTGAGCCGCAACTGCGAAAAGTGGAAACCGAACTTGGAATGCGCCGTGGACGCGCCGACGGGTATGACGCCAGCGCCGGAAGAGGACTCTTTGCCGCAATCGGCCGCACCCTGCGAGGGGGCCGTAATAAACCGAAACGCGCGCGCCGACCGCGCCGCGAACCCCTTAATGTTCGCTACGAATATGAGAACCAGGCGAGCCCCGCGCGCCAACCGTTGTTCGCAAAGGCTTGGAATCGTCCGGCCCGGTCCCAATCCGATTTACGCGACAGCCTAAATACCCGCACCTACTCAACGTATCGCAACGCCGATGAATACAACCGCGGCTCCTCCAGCAACGATCTCTCCTCCTTTAAATCGCGGCGCCGAGCGCCGGCCGCTGCCCGCGACCCGCGCCGAACCGCACTGTCGGCTTCAATCATGCGTCGCCACGGCTATCAAAGCGCCTCGCACGACTTTGGGAGATCCGACTTGCGGGACAGCCTTTCCGACCGCGGCTACGAGCAACCCCGCTACGAAGAATTCGAACCGCTTTCCAATGAAGAAGGCCCGCGCGGCCTCATTGAACGACTCGGGGCGATTATCCGCGGCCGCGCCGCTGGAATTCGCCCGTATTCCTCCAAACCCCATCAGGAAGAATCACGTCTCCGCCAATTCGCCCGGGATTTTTGGACGCCGGCACCCCAGGAAGATGAATTTATTTACCACCGAGACTCGCGCGAGGCCAAACCGAAGTTCCAACGCACCGGAGATTGGGAAGAACCGACGGAATGGGAAATGCCCTACCGCAACCCCGCCGATAAATCAGAGGCCGTCTACGAAGCAATGGGACGGCCGGCACCGCGGCCTATTCGGCGACCGGCTCCACAGCCTGTGCGGCGACTGGCACGAGAAGAATTGCGTGATGCGCCGGCCCCGCTCTCGAACTATGAAATCCGCAGAGTCCCCCGACGCCGGACGGTGCGAAAAGAACCGCGCTACGAAACCGAACGCGGCTATCAACGCCGCCTCCAGGAACGTTATTTCAGCGACGCACCCAAAAAACGCGTACGAACATTCGCCATGCCCCGTTTCGGAAACTCGCGCGTCGCCGAATACCATCGCAAACGCCGTTACCGGCGCCCGCCCAAGCCTGTCATAATCTTCTAAACGTCCGTTTTTACGATTCGCCTTACGATCAGGAATTCGAAGGCTGTGAACACGAGACCACCCGTCATAAATACAAGTACTCCCGTACCCGACTGCGTTGCCATGAACATGTCAGGAAAAGAAGTGGCGTAAAGGATCAACGCGCCAAATGAATTTCGAAGAGCCACGAGGAAAAAGAAGGTCATCGCTGGAAACATCAGCAGAAAAATACGGCGCCCGCCTTCGGACCAGGTCACCCGAACCGCAAGCCGAATGCCCGCGAGCACCATCCCATCCGCGATAATCGCGATGCCAACGGCGAAAAATCGCTGCGCGATGCCCGCCTCCCCCGGTGAGAACATCAGCGCCCAATACGGCGCCACGATGAAAAGCAAACAAAATGCCGCGCTGAAACGATTGTCCTTTAATCCGTTCACCTCGGCCTCTTCATCACATCAATCGGGTGCCAACAGGCATTGCGGCCCTTCATAACTCCATCGATTTGCTGGTGAAGGTCGCCATCGGTATAGCCGATCGTAATATGCGGGTACCAGTGTTCGGGATCAAACCGGCTGGGCTCCCCCCCGCGGGCCCGGTAACGCCGAAATACTTCGGCACGCAGTCCCCGCAGCGGCTTCGACTCCACCACGAGGAAGTAGGTCGCTCGCTTCCCATCCGCCGAGCGCGCCCTGCCCATGCAGATAGCTTGGAAGGCGGCCTCTTGAATCTTCAGCTCCGAAGCGATTTCATGGATTTCAGCGATGGGCACATGGGTTTTGAGAACGGTATCGTACTCCACCGGAGTAATCACCGTGATATGGGCTTCGGTTCGTGCTCCCTGTTTATCGAGCGCATTGCCCAACCGTTTATCAAGCTGGCGAAAGAGACCCTGCGCGGCTTCAAAATTCACGCTCCTGGCAAGGTAGGAGCCAAACGGGTGTTTCTCGGTGTGGCGGACCGCCTTCACTTCATCCCAGAGAGTCGGCGAAACAAAGAATGTAGGCGGGGTTTTCTCCGCCGACGCCAATATCGAGAGCAAAATCATGGGGAAAAGCCATCGCATGCCCCCATCATAGCGCATCAGGGCCCAGGTCCGTAGGTCCTCAGCCTCTTAAAGAGTTCAGACCCGCACTCCTGACAAACCCCTGAATTCCGTTTACCGTATCGGCAGTGGGGAAAAATTCTTGCCAATAAAAACGACGGTGAATTTGTCTTTCGTCTAGGCAAAGCCGGCTTCCCGCTCGGGTGGAACCCGACGGTTCGTTTGGACCCTGAGAATAAGAAACTCCTGGAACCCTTCGCACGCATGCTTACGAAGGCTGGAGAACTCGGTGTTCCCATCCAAATTTTTGCCCAAGGCCAGGCGGTCGTCTTTGTGCTTGCTGCTGTGGAAACTGCAAAAGCGCCTCCTCCCAAGAGAATTGTCGGGGCCGGCGTACGGTTATCCGATATCAAACCGCGAACACCAAGAAAACTCGTGACCGTTTGGGTTGACCCTAACGCAGTGCCGCCGGCCTTAAATGTTGAGGACGAGACAACGGCCTTCGAGCGGGACCCCGGTTATTTAAGCTGGGAAAAGATTCTCATCCAGGCGCTGGCCGGCGCGGGGGCATTAAGGCCGCGGGAAATACCAAAAACCGCCGATCGTTTTTTAAGGCCCGAAGAGCGGACTAAGGATGCTGCAAAAAGACATCGCCATGTTGGATCCGAAGTCCGAGGAGACGAGAGCGGCCAAATTGAAAGACTCAACGAAGTACCACTCGATTGGAGATTCGGGATGGGTAATGCCCAAAGGCACACCTAATTTCACCTATATCGCAGCCCGTTCCAGCGGAGGAGGCGGGTTATATCGAAGCGACTATCATATATCGGTAATTGGTTCTTCCATTATTGAGGGGGAAGGACGCAGCGCTGCTAATTACTGCCGCCGATATAATCCGGATCGCGAACCGAAAAAAACAAATTTCAAAGGATTTCCCACTGAAATTTGCGGAGGATTCCCCATAAACCGGGAGAACCGTCCCGATGTTCATCAAGACCGCATCTCCATCATAGATGGCGATTTCATCATTGCCGTATCGTACACCTACAACCAACTCGCTGACAGAGAAAAATACATGCATATTTATCAACAAATCGTTGGAGGTATCGAAAAAATCCAATAAAAACCTTGTTCCCTCATATATAGGCCCTACACCCATTGCTTAAATGGCCTGGGAGTGCGAAAATATATGCAGATGGTTTTGTTTCGGTTCCTATTTCTCAGCGGCATTAAGATCCTCGGCCATGTCTTTTACTCCTTCGACTTCGAATGGGTTAAGAAACCTCCCAAAAATCCTTTTAAAGACATTCGCCTCAACCTGCTGCTTAATCACACCAGCCTGTTTGAACCGATTTTTATCGTCGCTCTGCCGTTCTCGTATCTGTGGAGATCGGCCAAATACGCGACCTTCCCCGCAGCCGACATCACCATGAACAAGCTATTTGCCGGTACCGTCTTGAGCGCCCTCGTTCCTAATTCGATATCAATCTCGCGGCGGCGGGATAATTCGTGGAAAGTATTTCTTGATACCGTCACCGCAAAGGCGCTGATTTTTATCGCGCCGGAAGGCCGCATGAAACGGCCCAACGGTCTCGATAAAAACGGCAAAACAATGACCGTTCGTCCCGGCATCGTCGACGTGCTGGACAAATTAGAAGGAGGCAGTATTCTTATCATGCATTCCGCCGGCCTGCATCATGTGCTTCCCCCCGGCCAACGCTCACCGAACCTCTTCCAGAAGATTCGTTTCCGCTTCGAATACCTTCGGCTCGATGAATATAAAAAGTCACTCGGTTATGGAACCAAGGCGTTTCGCCGCAATGTGATTATGGACCTGGAACGCAGGCGGGATCGCCATACCAGTTGGCAAGAAGCCGCTTCTTCGTTTGAAGTTTTGAATTTCTAACTACGAAGACGCCCAAGCTCAGTCTCTTGAGCCTGAATCGAATCCTGCAGGGCCTGAATCTCATCGCCGATTTTCTGAGAAAGCGCGAAATCCTCGTACACCTTCGGATCCCCTAAACTCTCGGCGAGCTCTTCCAGCTTTTGATGCCCTTCTTCAAGCGAGCTCTCCAGTCGCTTGAGTGTCCGTTCTTTTTCACGGCTCTCTGATTTCTGCTTCCGGTAATCCTTTTCGGACAACTTGGCCGCGGCTTGTGCGGCCGCAGCCCCCTTGCCGCCGCTACTTGCGGCAACTTCGGCTTCCTTCTGATGCTGGCGGTGCAGAAAATAATCGTAATTGCCCGGGTACACGGTGACATGACCGTGGTCGACATGCACGACGTGTGAACAAAGCTGATTGATGAAATACACATCATGGCTGATTACGCAAATGGTGCCTTCAAACCCCTTAAGCGCGACAATCAAGGCGTCGACCGAATTCATGTCCAAATGAGTGGTCGGCTCATCGAGAAGCAGTACATTGGGAGGGTCGAGCAGGAGTTTGGCCAAGGCGAGACGGCTTTTTTCCCCGCCGGAGAGCACCGATGTTTTTTTATAAGCACGATCCCCTTCAAACAGGAAGGTTCCAAGAACCGTACGCACCATGAGTTCCGGGTTGAGACGGTCGTTGTCCATCGCCTCCTTCAGCACGGTACGGTTCTGCATAAACTGATGGGCACGGTGCTGGGAGAAATAACCCACCTTCACATTCAACCCGATTTTGCGTTCCCCCTTTTCAAAGGGAATTTCACCGGCCAGAACTTTTAGAAGCGTTGATTTCCCGGCACCGTTGTGGCCGACGAAGGCCATCTTAAATCCCCGTTCGATTTCAAAGTCGAGATTTTCGTAGACCTTCACATCGTCGTATGATTTGTACAGCCCTTTGAGCGCAATGGCGCGGACTCCCACCCGTTCGGGTTGGGGAAATCTGATTTTTATTTTCTTGTCTTGATCGGGCAATACGATGCGTTCGAGTTTGGAAAGTCGCTTGATCATGCTTTGCGCCCGGCTGGCCGTGGACGCACGGACCCGGTTGCGGGCAATAAAGTCTTCCATCTCGGCGATTTCCGCTTTTTGCTCGTTGAAGGCTTTGACTAATAATTTCGCCTCGTTGTCCTTCTCACGCAAAAAATAGTCGTAGTCGCCGCGATACACCTTGAGGGTATAATTCTGAACACTCACGATCGCATTGCAGATCGTGTTGATGAAGTCGCGATCATGGGAAATCAGAAAAATCGCACCAGGGTACACTTCAAGATATTCCTGGAACCACAGAAGGCTTTCAAGATCCAAATGGTTGGTCGGTTCATCGAGCAGCAGCATATCAGGCTCATCAATCAACAACCGCGCCATCGAAACACGCATCGCCCACCCACCGGATAATTCACCGACCGGCTTGGCGAAATCCCCTTCCTTAAATCCCAGTCCCATCAGGATCGCCTTGGCTTCCGCGATTTTCTTTTTCGCCTCCGCCCGATTCGCTCCCATGATGGCGCGGATGGAGGTATCGCGGCAATTCAGGCCCCAGCGCTCGACTTGAGTTGAGACTGCCGCGTACGAGGTAAAGCCCACGCGTTGGCCA
>NVTF01000014.1 GCA_002401485.1 Elusimicrobiota bacterium
GGCGATGGTCCCGGCGACGTGAGTCCCGTGTCCGTGACCGTCGTTCCAATCGTCGTCGCCCATCGCCGAGAAGCCCCCAAGCACGTTGAGTTCCGAGTGGCTCCCATCGACACCCGTGTCGATGACGGCGACCTTGACGCCTGCGCCGCGCGTGATATCCCATGCGCCGGAGGCGTTAACTCGTTTGACGCCCCACGGGACGCTTTGTTTGCCGTTGCCGCCGTCCGGATCATCGGGAATGGGGCACGGGTACCCGGGGGGCCACCAGTCGGGGCATCCCTTGATCGCCGGGGTTTGAAGCGCATGCCGCGGGGCCGCTGTTGGGAGTACTGCTGTGCGGTAGAGCCAATTGCGCATTCCGTCGGCTTCAACACGTTTGACCTCGGTGAACGAGTTCAGGCTGCGTTTGAAGTTCGCGCCTTGAACCGTTGGTGTAATCACGGCGACTGCGTTGATTAGCCAGAGATCCCGCACGACCGATCCCCCTGCGGCAAGAATTACTTCACCGCGCCGAGCGGCTGATACACCGTCCCTAAAAACGACGATGCTGCGTTCGATCCCTTTTTCATTGGATGCTGCGTTTGCCGCCGCGGCGCCCTTTGTTTTGGGCAGCTCGGAGCGCAGCGTCCCTTCCCGTGCTTGCGCGATGATTGCCTCAGCGCTTATTTGTCCTTGATCGAAGTTGATTCCTTCGGCCGCCACGTTTGTTGATGCGGCTAGAGCGGTGCTGAAAATTAGCGCCGCAAACAGCTGGTTGTATTCTCTCATGGTCACCTCCACCTGAGGGGACCGTAGCATAGATCGGTCAGATAGGCCTATTGAAAAATAGGCCTAAAGACCTAGGCGCGTGAGAAGGGGTCTAGTTGAGCTTTGGTATAGTTCTCTTTGTGGACGCTATTCTTATTGGTATGGGCATTCCCGCGGTCCTGATTCAATTTCTCAAATACGCGATTGCGGGTGTGATTGGGACGGTGATCCATATCGGCCTGTTCCATGCGCTTGCCTGGAAGCTTTTCCCAGCATTGCAGGCGAGTGATTGGGCCGTCAAAGCGCTGGGCATTGAAATTGTTCCCATTGACGACGCGACCCGCTCGCGTAACTCGATGATCGCCAATTTCGGCGGTTTTATGGTCACGAATTTCATTGTTTACGTGATTAACGTGATTTGGGTCTTTGAGGCGGGAAAATACTCCTGGTGGATTGAGCTTCTCCTCTTCTACGCGGTTTCGAGCATTAGTATGGTGATCGGGACCACTACGATGGGATTTCTGATCCGGCGCTTCGGAATGTTGACGTCCTATGCGTTTTGCGCCAATCTCGTGTCGGCGCTGCTGATTAACTTCGCGGCGCGAAAATACTTCATTTTTAATGGGTAGGATCAATCAAGCCACACGACGCCTGCTGGACGTCAGCATGGCGTTGGGGCAGGAGCGCCGTCTTGATGTGCTGCTTGAGAAGATCCTCACCTACGCGCGCGATTTAACTTCCGCGGATGCGGCGAGTCTTTATTTGACCGAAGGAAAGGGTCTCCGTTTTGTGCTGACGCAAAATGATTCGGTTGATATCGAGTTTAAGCGGGTTAAGATTCCGATTTCTAATAAAAGCGTCGCCGGGTATGTTGCACGGTCAAAAAATGTGGTGCGCGCCGCTGATCTGGACCGGATTGGTAAAAACGCTCCATTTTCCATAAACCGGAAATTCGACAATGCCTCCGGGTATCGGAGTGTTTCGATGCTCGCAGTGCCGCTGGTGGACAGCCACGGCACTCTTGCAGGGGTGCTACAGCTTATTAATCGGCGAAAAAATCCGAAGGCCGCGCTTGGGAAGGATTTTTCCAAGAAGCAAGTCATCGCGTTTGGAGCGCACGATCAAGAATTTGCGATGGCGCTCGCCGGGCAAGCGGCCGCGGCGATCGTTAATACGCGGCTGTATGATTCGATCGATAATCTCTTGGAGTCGATTGTGCATGCCTCGGTGTCGGCGATTGAATCGCGGGATCCGACAACCTCGGGGCATTCTGTGCGAGTCGCCGCGTATTGCGTGGAGCTGGCTAAGGCGGTTGATCGTGAAGAGAAGGGGGTGATGGGGGCGGTTCACTTCGGGCGTGATGCGATTCGTGAAATTCGTTTTGCGTCCCTGCTGCACGATTTTGGAAAGATCGGCGTGCGTGAAGATATTCTCGTGAAGGCGCACAAGCTGCAGCCGCACGAGCTGGATAAGATTGAAACCCGCGGGGAAATGCTGGACCTGCAGATGAGATTTACGGCCCTCAACCGCAAGTTCAATGGGCTGTCCTCAGATACCGTGAAGATTGACGCCCGGTTGCGCGATGATCTGAAGCGCCTCGAGGAGAATATGCAGACCATTCGTAAAGCGAATAATCCCTCGGTGCTCCCGAAGGGGCGATTTGAGGAGATCTCGCGTTTGGCCGTTGAGCCCTTGGGCATCGGTGGGTGTGATATCCTGACGCTGCTCAGTCGCGAGGAGGCCGAGAAGCTCGGCATTCGCAAGGGATCGCTTTCAAAAGCGGAGCGGCGTGAGATCCAGCGCCATGTCGCGCATACCTACGATTTTCTGTGCAAGATTTTATGGACGCCGGAGCTTAAACGCGTTCCGGAAATCGCCTATGCCCATCATGAGAAAATTGACGGCACCGGTTATCCCCGGGGCTTGAAGGGATCGGAGATCCCGTTTGAGGCCCGCATGATGACGATTTGCGACATTTACGATGCATTAACCGCTTCGGATCGGCCTTATAAAAAAGCGGTCCCGCAGGAAACGGCTCTTGAAATTCTTCAGAGTGAAGGGCGGGCGGGGCTGATCGATACGGAGTTGTTGGCGTTATTTACTAGCGCCAAGGTGTTCGCTGGCCAGGATTTCCTTAAAGACCGCCGCAAATAGTGTGCGCTCCCGCGGCGCGCCGATTGTCACCCGCAAGAGACGGTTGTTGGGCGGCGGCCCTGTTCGAACAAAAATGCCTTTGCGTTTGAGCGCTTCCAAGACGGCACTTACGCGCTTGGGCGACCCTAAATCGAATGCCACAAAATTTGATGCAGACGGGAGTGTCTTGATCCCGAGTTCTTCCCCGATTGCGTGATAGTCTTCGCGCCCTGCGGCGACCGCCGCGACGACGGAATCGATGAACGCGGAATCTTTTAGAGAGGCGAGCGCGGCGATCTGGGCGAGTCGGCTGACCTGGAATTGATTGCGGATTTTGTTCAGCCCGGCGACCACCTCTTGGTCAGCGATGAGGTATCCGATTCTCATGCCGGCCATGCCGTGGGCTTTGGAAAATGTGCGCATTCGGATGACGCGCGGGCCCTCCTTTCCTACTGGAAGGATCTCAGGGGGCGGTGAAAAATCGATATAGGCCTCATCCAGGATGAGCAGGCAGTCTTCGGGAAGCTTCGAAATGAAGTTTTCGAGCCTGTTTCGAATTTGGAAAATCCCCGTTGGATTGTCGGGATTGGCCAAATAAACGAACCGGGATTTTGAGCGTTGTGCTTCTTTCGCCAGGGCGTTTAGGTCCGGACAAAAATCACGATAGGGAACCAACCCAAGGGCCGCCCCGCAAAGTGTCGTGAAGTAGTTAAACGTGGGATAACTTCCCCGCGACGTGGTAACCGGTGTGCCCGGTTCGATGAAGGCTTGTGCAATGAGCGAGAAGAGGCCGTCGATTCCGCCGCCGACCAGGATTTGGTTTATGGAGACGCCGTGTACGCCGGCGAGTTCTGTGCGCAGGTTGAAGTTTGTCGGGTCGCCGTAGTAGGTTGCGGTTGCGCCGTCCTTGATGGCTTGTTCTGCGTTGGGAGATATTCCAAACGCGCTTTCGTTTGCGCCGAGGCGCGCCTGGAATCGTATGTTCTCTTCGCGCTCGATTGTTTCCGGGCCGACGAATGGGATACTGGCGGGCAGCGACCTAAGTTGTTTGGTGAAGGGGGGTTCCATTGTTTGCATGTTATTTTACTACACACAAGCATCCCATAGTCGTTTCCCAGGGTTAGGAGGCGGGTACTGTGGGGGCGCGTTCTCCGCTGATGTATCGAATAACGTCGATGATATCGACTACCACAGCAAACCCATTGATGACGATCAGGGCTGATAACCAATATTTGAGGTTGCCGCTCGGTAGGCCGCAGATCCGTAAATAAAGCCAAGGCAGCATCGGTAGCCAAAGGATATGGCCCAAGCCCAATAGGCGTACAAAGCCCAATTTCGCGTGCAGTGCCATCATAAACCCGGCATTGACCATGATCGCTGCGAAAACAACCTTGGCTTCCAGGGCGCTCCAGAAAAATAGTGGGACAGCAATATTAACGATCAGCATTAAATGGACGAAAACAACCCAGTGCGGCTTCATCTTAAAAATGTCCTTCATGAAAGCGAGCATGATGTTCATAAATCCTCCGTGCCAGGTTTAACGCCGCCGCAGCCGGAAAAGTTCCCGATTTATCTATCTGGGAGGGGAACTATTCGAGGTTTTAGGCGTTAAAGCCGATGACGGGGCCCCCGCTGGCAATCTCGTTCTGTTGCCTTGGTCTTAAGGAGTTTCTTTACCCCCGGGGCGCTGGTTCATTAAAGGAGATTGCCGCCCATGAAGTTTTCGATGATTCCAATTATTTTCGCGGTCCAACTATTTGGAACTCTTTACGCCGCCCGAATCGCCGCCCAACGACGAATCTTGAGACGCCCGGGCTGGGTGTATGGAATCATGGTTCTGCTCACGCTCTGGGGCGGAGTCAGTACGTGGCTCGGTCTGAGGGGCTTTTATGAAACCCAAGAGTTTCTTGCCTCCTATCCGTTGTTTTGGTTCACGATGGTCGCTGTGGTTTTGGTACTAACGCCTTATCTGCTCTTTGCCCGAGCGCGAGAGGCTCTTCATCAGTTAATTGATGCCGTGCCGATTCATTGGTTGATCGGCATTCACAGCCTTCGAATCCTCGCGGTTGGAACCATGGTGAAGGCCGCGTACGGCGAATTTCCAGTGTCCTTCGCTTTTTATATTGGCGGGCCGGACTTCCTGTTTGGCTTGTCATCCTTATGGGTGTGGCGGCTTGCACGAAAAGAAACCATTAATGATTTTTGGATTGCGGCATGGAACATCATTGGTTTCCTGGTCATCATTCCAGGAGCTATGTTCGTAGCGCAGCGCCGATTGCCGGGCGTGTTTTTCAGTATTGTCGAAACGCCGCCCATGGCTCTTCTCTTTGACATGCCGATGGCATTGGCGCCTTCCTTGGTGGTTCCAATTTTCTTGATCATGAATGTTTTTGTCGCGATTCGCCTGCTCACTCGAGAAAGCCGCAGTATTCCGTACACCCGGAAAAACCAGCACTACCGTACGCCGGCTCGGAGTTTGGTGAAAGGGCAGATCCTGAATAGGGAACTAATTTGATTATGAATGCGTTATATCACTGAATGAAGAAGTTGATAGAATCAGCCGTGGAAGAAACGGCACTAACCCAAAGACGGGTAAATTTCGAGGCGGAAGCGCTGCCTCACCTTAATGAGATTTACGGCTCAGCGATGAAGATGACAAGAGACGTTCAGAAAGCGGAAGACCTAACCGCAACGGTTTTTGAAAAAGCCTGGAAAGCGTATGATCGGTTCGAATCCGGAACCAATGTGAGAGCCTGGCTCTACCGTATCATGACGAATTCCTTTATTAATGATTACCGCAGGAAACAACGTCGGCCGGACGCCGTCAGCATGGATGATTATGAGAATTCGGATGATTTCTACATCTTCAATAAACTTCAGCATGACGGGGTCCGGGGAGTCGACGGATCGAAGGCCGTTGAGCGGTTTACTGAACAGGATGTTCAGAAGGCAATTGAGGAGCTTCCTGAAGATTTCAGGCTGGCGATATTGCTTTGCGACATGCAAGGATTTTCTTATGAGGAGATTGCTGATATGCTCGATGTCCCCATCGGCACGGTTCGCTCACGCTTGAGCCGTGCTCGGAAGTTGCTGCAGAAGTCGCTTTGGGAATATTCACAGGAAACGGGTGTCCACCAATGAAAGAATGCACGAGCGCGATCTCAAAACTTTTTGAGTATCTTGATCAAGAGTTGGACATAAAGGACACTGAAACCTTCGAGCGGCATATTGAACTCTGCCGAAATTGCTTCGATCGATTTGACTTCGAAAAGGCCCTCCGGGAACGAGTCAAAAATTCGAATACCGGTGCCGAGCCCTCTGAGGCGTGCAAAGTGCGCATTCAGAACATCCTTAAAAAATTCGATAGTTAAAGCGTTTTTCCTCGTCCGCGGGGAACTTTTCACCCCCTTCCTGCGTTCTGTTCTTTGAAGGCATTTAGATTGCCGCGGAGAATAGAGTTATGAAACCCATTACGATCACATCTGAAAATTACAAGACGGAAGTTGTCAATTCCACGGACCCTGTGTTTGCGGATTTTTCTGCGACCTGGTGCGGCCCCTGCAGGGCGCTTGCGCCAATCGTGGACAGCCTTGTCGATCAGTACGCCGGCAAGCTGAAGTTCGTCGAGATTGATACGGACAAAAATCCGGACCTCGCAGCTAAGTTTAATATCTCGTCGATACCGACGCTGCTGATCCTCGAAAATGGCGAGCGGACCAGTACCGTCGGCGTCGGGCTTATCCCCCGGGCGCAGCTTGAAACGACGCTGGACGCATTCCTTGCCTCCTCCTCCGACTCGTAGTTGCTGACGGGCGAGGAATTGAGAAGGCCGCGGAGCTTTCCGCGGCGTTTTCAATGTGTATACTGAGGTAATATGCAAGCGGAAAGCCCTGATGCCAAGACGCGCATTTCACCATTAAAACCCGAGCAGGTTAGCGAGGAAATGCGCAAGACCTATCTCGAGATAGAGAAGGCGCTGGGTGTTCTCCCCGCGTTGTTTACAACGATGGCGCATTTGCCCGGTGCGGTAGGGCCGGTCGTGAACACCTACGCGGAAGTTGTCATGAAGTCGCCGATCGAGGAGCGCATTCAGCAAATTGCGATGATTCGGGTCTCGGTCAAGAACGACGCGCCTTATTGCCTTCATACGCATATGGAGTTGGGGCTTCGAGCGGGGCTGACCCACAAACAGATCGACGCCTTGCGCAAGGATCCCTCCAGCGGTGAATTCACGGAAAAAGAACAGCTTGTGATCGAATACGCGGAGCGTCTTACCGAGGGCGGATCCGCCGTGTCTGACGACTTATTCTCCCGGTTGCGCGAGCATTTTAATGAGCCTGAGATAGTTTCTCTTACCATGAACATCTGCTTCATGGCCTTCCTGACCCGATATACCGAAGTCTTTAAGCTGCATCACGACCATTAGAAGGAACTCACGCCCGGGGAAGTATCGGGCCCGGTATGCACACGCTGCGCGATCCAAGGTCGGGGCCGTATCTGATTTAGCCACACCTCCCCAATCTTATTTCGGCGTTCAATGAGTGTGGCGATCAGGTATTCCTTGGCTCCCGGAGTGGGGAAGTAGCCGGTATTTACGAGCGTGCGGATGTCTTCGTTGGAGAAAGAGTTCACGATGCGTGCGCCCCACTGGGCGTCGCGTGCGGTCATTTTCTCAAAAGCGGGGTTGGCGTACGAGGTGCGCCACTTAGCGGGATTGAAGGTCGTGGCTTCAAAGCGACCGATCTCCGGATAGATCCGGGGATGTTCCTTTTCCCAGGGTTTGACCCAAAGGCCGAGGGCGCCAAACGAACGAGTGACCGTCCCCGGATCAAAGAAGTACTCATGGCTTTCCTGCGCCTCTTTCGGATGGATATTCCCTGAGCCGAAGCTCGCGGAAAAATCAATAAGGTAATGTTTGAGGTAGCGGCGGCCGTCTTGGGCGACATACATGTCTAGTGAATTTCCCCGTCGGGAATCCGTGTTATTGATCCAGGACATGATGACTCGGAGGCCGCGCAGTTCCCGCCGATTTTCATGGCGGACGGTATCGTTGGGGTCGTCTTTTCTTACCCCGAGATAGTTAAACGGACCTTTGGGTTTGCCTTCCAGGCCCACGCTGACATTCGCCAGCAGCAGACCTTGTTCGTTGCGGGGGGCTTTGCTGAGAATGAGCTCTAAATCGTTCTGGGTCATCACACGCTTCTTCCGGTATTTCCCTCGTATGTTGGCTTTCGGGTTGAGGATCAGATCCTTGGGGTCGAGCCAAACGTGGTAATACTCCGGGACGTTAAAACCGGCGGCATGCAGCATGCGCGAGGCGATGACGTCGCCGTTAATGCCCATTCCGGGGAATTCGGGTGGGTCGAATTTTACAAAGAGCCTGCGGCCCTGCTCATCAATCGCCACAAATCCCGGGTTGATGCCGAGGCTTTTTCCCTTGATCACGGTCCAGCGACCGGTGGGGGGGTTGCCTTGCCCTGGTCCTCGCGCGAGATCCGCATGGCTCATCTGTTGGCGGGCGTGCCGATGGGTGAACCAGGTTGAATTGAGGACATCATCTTTCTGGGTAATGTTTTCCGCTTCGCGTTTTTTAAGGATGTGCAGTTTTCTAAAAACCCATCCTAGATCCAAGGGTTTCTCCATCTGATAGATCGCCATGAAATAGGCGCCGTCGGACCAGATATAATCTCCGGATTCGTCTTCCGCCGGTTCGGCGATAGAGAAATTGTCATTGTCTCGAAGGGGGGAGTCCGTCGCCGCAGCGGGAAGCACGAGGCCTAAAAACACGATCATCGTGAAGAGTGATTTGATTTTCATACTAGAAGGCCTGTCCCAGATTTACTTGAAATCGGCCGCCTTCCTTCCCCTGTGCGTATTGAGCGACAAACATCAGTTTCTCTTCAGAGAGGAAACGTACACCGAGACCCTCGGAGTACCGAAAATCCGGCGCGTGCAGATCCGAATATTCGGTAAAAGTCTGGCCGCCGTCAAAGAAGAGGAAGGCGTCCCAGGTCACCCAGATCGGGTATCGGTACTCGAGGTTGAAGGAGAATGCTCCGCGGTCCTGAAAGCGATTGCGTTTAAATGATCGCAGCAAATTATTTTCATCCAGTCGGGGGAGATCGTAAAACGGAATTTTACGTCCCCGCAGCGGATCGATCTTTTTTAATGTGTGGCGAATAACAAATGTGCGTCCGGGGTCAAAGACCGGAAAATAATGCTCGGTTACTTGTGAATATTGCGTGTAGCCGAAACGGTGACCATTGATGGCGCCGTTGGGTGAGGTGACCGCACCTGCCTGCAGCGTCATTAAGGTGCCGTGACTGGGGCGAAGCGGGTTGTCGCGTAAATCCCAAATTAACTGGGTCCCGCCGCCGAAGAGCCCGATGCTTGAGTCCAGCACATGGACCCCGGAAGGAAGAGACAGAAATCCCGAGGCGCCTTGCCCGGCTTTGGAGCGATCTCCTCGCACGTACACTGCAAGGCTGAGCGTCTTGTTAATTTGTTTGCCCGCGGTTAGTTTGCCGCTGAATCGAGTGAACGCGTAGCTTCTGCGGTTTGACTCCGCGGTYTTAGCGCCGAAGACAGGCTCGCCGGAGTTGTTCGCCCGCGAGTAAATCTCTACATCCTTATCCCGGATTAAATCCAGCTCAACCTTCATGAAATAGGGAGAGGCCGGCGTGTCCTCTACTGCATAAGCCGCCCGACCGAAGAATTCATCTTCAGCGGAGTAGAGGAACGAAACATCCGCCTGATGTTTTTTAGAGAAGAGATCGTGGTGGAACAAAGAAAGTCCGCCGCCTGATGACTCCCCTGATGAAAATTTTGGAGACCAGCCCACAGTTTTTGCTTCGTCAAAGTAGAAGAGATCTGAGACCCGGGTGAATAAATCCGTCCGTTCGCTGTAATTGAGAAATTTCCTTACGGGAATCCACGGTAGGTCGAGCAGCATTCGAGGCATGGAGAATAGTCGATCGGCCGTTGAGTTGGAACGAAACCTGCGGGCGGCGCGTATTTCTTTCGGCGAAGAGGGCTCGGCGTGAACCGCCACCGCAACCATTAAGAAGAAAACGGTTGTGATCCAGAGGATCATTGCCTTTGCGGCACCGGCGGGCGGGTTCATACTTAATAGAACACTTCGCGCCTGATATAGTTCCCATAGCGGTGAAGCCGGCGCCCGCCCGGCGCCGGCTTCAAATTTTTTCTCTATCGTCTTAGGCGGAGAAGGCTTTTTCCCTTACAGGCATCAATGCAGGAGCCTTCATAGGTGAAAACGCTCCAACCACGGATAAGTTCCCGGGCTTGGGCAGCGGAGTCTCGGGCGAGGGGATCGGGCCCTTGAAAATTTGGGTGGAGTGCGTCGTGGTTTCCAGCACAACGTAAATCCATACGGCAAGTGCCGCAATTCCGACGAAGGTCAATGCCGACGCCGGAACTCCGTGATGTTTGAGAAATAGCGTGTAGGTCAGCAGGATTCCGGCTCCGATCGTTTTTGCCGCGCGAAGAACGAACATGTCGATAAATGCCTTGCCCGTGTATTTTGAGACCGCGTCTAAAGGAAGATAGAGAATCTCTTTGGAGGTTTGGTTGATGGAGTAGGACATTGATGTTTCGGCGCTAATGGCGAAGGTGATGGTTGCTAACGCAGGGACTAATAGAAAGGCCGCAGAACCGGTGATTAAAACAATCGGCAAAAACAGAAGACCTGTCGTGACTCCAAAGCGACGAAGAATCCAGGGTGTTATGAAAACCTGTACCGCGAGAGACAACAGTTGGGCCGTTAGGAAAACCTTTCCTTGAAAGGCGGCCATTTCGTGGCGGGATGCAAAGGATTCTGCAAGCGCCGCCGTAAATTGATAATCCACAATCATCGATACGATTTCATAGAGCCCGACGATAGCGACAATGCCTAAGAGATAACGCGAGTGGAAAACGGTGCCAACACCCTCAAGAAAAACTTCACTGGCGGTTCGTGTGCCTTGCGGGCAGATTCCCTTGATCACGGGGGAGGACCGATACCGCTCCAGGGATGCCACAATCGGAAAAATCGGAAGGAGAAAGGCGGTGGACGCTAAGATGATGTTGTCGCCCAGCATGTTTCCGGCCCACCCCGAGATCAGTGATCCGAAGATGCCTCCAACGAGGCCTCCAGCGCCGATAAATCCGTAATGCCGTTTCGCTTCTTCCGTGTTGAAGGTGTCATTTAAATACGTCCAAAAGAGCACCGCCATGATTGTAATGTAGGTATCGATGTAATAGAAAAACGCCATCTTGAGCAGGTTTCCAGGGTGAGTTTGAAAAAGAGTCCACATGACGATATTCATCCCCACGAAACCGGCGGTGATTGAAAAAACAAGGCGCAGTCGATCCAGGCGGCAGACGAGTACGGAGTAGCCCACCAAGACAAATGGGATTAAGAGGACGAGGCCCTGTTTAACCAAGGGATAATAATCGGGACCGAAGGCCTTTACGACGCTTGAAGTGCGCAGCGGTTTTAGGGTCCAGAAGACCGCGATGACGCAGAAAAAATAAAAAAATAAAAGGATGGATTTTTGATTCGCATGGTTGCCGGTGCCGACGGGGTCTGGGTCTGGGTCTGGGTCGGGGGCGGCGGCTGTGGTAGCGTACGGGTGCATAGTGATAAGAACACTCTGTAGATCAAAAAAGTTCCCGTCCTTAAAATTTATTCTTGAAAAAAACGCCTGATCCATCGGTGTAGAGTTTTTTGAGCAGGCCTTTCTTCCGTTCCCAGCGGGAGATGAATTTACCTCCGATAATGCCGAGAGCCGCTCCGGCGGCAACATCGCTGGACCAATGCCGGTTGCGGTACACCCGGGAAAACCCAACGAGCGAGGCGGTTGTGTAGGCGGCTGCATCCACCCAAATCGACTCGTATTCTTCGGCGATGACAGCCGCCATCGTGAAGGCCAGGGTCGTGTGGCCGGAAGGAAAAAATCCCTCACGTTGGAAGGGCTTAAATCGCCTGACACCGGATGTATCCGGGTTGTCGGGGCGACTTCGTCCAAAGGTGTAATGGGCCGCCTGGGTGAGGAGTCCTGTAAATACAATCGCCTCGAAGGTGGTCACCCCGGTTCTTCGTGCTCGATCTGAATCTGCGGCAACCCCTCCTAAGTAGAAAAGTGCGGGGACTCCAACGGCCCCGGTGACCCCGCCGAGTCGATCGAGAATGCTGCCGTCATCTCCAAATCCTTGACCTAGAATATCGCCCAGTCCGCCGCGGCGACCGTTGCGTACCCAGCGATTTATTTCTTCATCGGCGGCAACGAAACCTCCGATGGTTGCGAGCGTGACGCCTCCAATGCAAAGTTTCGACTCAAAGCAGCCTCGGCTTTTTTCTGCTGCTTGCGCGGGGGCGGTCATTAAAACAATGAACAGCACAAGTGGAATCATTACTCCTCGATTTACGTCCTTGCTGTACAATAACGCTCACGGCATTGATTAGTTCCCTTATGGATTAAAGGGCGAACTATCCAGGAACTCCCACTCGAGGGGTCGAGGAAGGTCCAGCTCCAGCCAGCGCTCGATCGCGAAGTTCCAAAACCGCTTTGTTCCGCCTGTTTTATTCGCGGAGTCTTCTTGGTCCCATTGAATTTCTCCATGACCGACAAGTTGGAGCGTGCGGCCGCGATCAAAGTCCAGGAAAATGAGACCGGCTCGCGGGTCGGAAGTTAAATTCCCAAGGGTGTTGAACAGGCTGTTCCCGGAGTAGTCGGGGATGCGAATTTTTTTCTCGTTGAGAATTGAAATAAATCCGGGATTTCCGCCTCGGTGGGAGGCATCGATGCCGCGTTGTGGATGCAGGCTTGCTATGAAAAAGGTGTCGGCCTGGGTGATAAACCTTTGCTGATCCGCCGTTAAGGAGGTTCCATTTTGCGGTTTCGTTGGGGGGGACGATTTCGCGGGAAACGTTCCCAACACATGCCGCCGTTGAATATATTTTGGACAGTTCGGATACGATTCGATGACGCTGAGTTGAATTTTTTCTTGATCGTATGCGGACACTTCCCCGTTGATGCGCAGGCGTCGCCGCGTGCCCAGGTCGATGACCAGGACTCCCAGACGACGGTCGGTTTTTATGTTGGTCCAAAACGGATCCTCCGGGTTTTTGTCGACGCGCGTGAGATTCAGTTCAAGGGAATGTTCGTCGGCATCCATAAACCCGCGGTCCCCGGTAAGGATGGAAGCCCAAACGCTGCCTAGCTCATCGACGCTGCCAAGTACAACCATCGGCTGCTGCCGGATAAACGGCAGTCCGCCGCGTAGGATCTCGTTGGCGATCACAACTCCATTGCGTTGGGCAATGGCTTCTTCGCCGGCTTTTTTTTGTACTTGAAGTTCGCCTTCGTGAAAGGGTTCTTTTATTTTCATAGCCGCTGCCAGTGAGTTTGTGCGGAGGGGTCTTGCAATGACCCCCCCGCACCATTTTTTTTGACTTAGAACGTGAGGATGGTGCTTCCCCCTTCCAGTAAGGCATGAAGGCTCGGTAGTCCAGACGTTCCCGGTACAGGGTTATCCGTAATTAGGTCAAATCCTGATTTCTTGACTTCATCGGAAGATCCAAAAACATCGGCGCATCCGCACGACGCTCCTGTGTTTTAGTGTCATGTACCGATCGTTCGGTACAGAGGCAAGGCAAAAAAAATGTCCCGGCACTTCATGAAACACCCGTAAGGGCCAAATAGTTCCCGGTTTAAAAAAATTGTTATCCTTAAATTTATTACTTAAATCCTTCGAGCAGTTGATCAGGCAGAATTTTTAGAGTTTTTTGGAAGTGATCTTCGTTGCCCAGGCCGCGGCTCACAATTAACGCCCCCTGGATTCGGGCAACCGCAGATCGGGCTCTTTCGCAAGCCTCTGCTTCGTCTAAACCGGCGTCTACAAGAGTGTGGGTCAATGCTTCGATCCAGGCTTGGAAGGCTTCTTCAATAATATCAGGAAATCGATTTAATCCGCCGCTGAGCACCATTGTGCCCAAAAGGCAATTGTTGCGGCCCTTCGCATAGAAGTGATCGACGCCTTTGACCCACTCGCCTAATCGTTCTTTTGGTGTGCCCTCTCGTTTCAAAGGAGCAATGACCAACTCATAAACCTGCTGCCCGGTGACTCGGAATACTTCGCGAGCGATTTCCTCCTTGCCTCCTGGAAAATGGTGATAAAGGCTCGCGCGTCCCAAGCCGGTTGTTTTGGAAATTAACGAAAGCGTGGTTCCGTCATATCCGTATTTTCGAAAAACCAGAGCGATGCGTTTAATCGCTTCCGCGCGGGCGATTTTTGGAGCTCCCATTAGCGTGCGCCGGCAGGAGCGAAGGGTTTTAGAAATTCCAGAACGCTGCTCCAATTCCCCTCGTTCTCCATTAAGACCGAAGAGCCGTGGCGGCCGGCGAGTCCTTTAAATTCTTTGGTCTCATTTGAGACGGCGTCGAATATAGGCCGGGAACTTGATTTCTCTTCCGACGCGCTTCCATAGGCGATGTATACGGGGACGTTCACATCTTTCGCCCAGCCGCTTACACTTTCGCCCTCGATATATTCGCCGGGAGAAAATGACAGCACCGCTTTGATCGGATCGCTCTGCTGCGATGCAAGTTTAAAAACAAGTGCCGATGAATAGGAGGAGCCCCAGATCAAGACGTTTTCATACCCTTCACTCTGCGACCAATCGAGTGCTGATTTAAGATCCTTGTACGCTGCCGCGTAATCCTGCGGGAGGGCCAAGCTTGCAGCGACTTCGGCGGTGAGGTTGGTAATATTGTTCCAATAGTCCTTCTCCCCTGAGCGTTGGTCGACGGCGAGGCAATGAAACCCCATTTGTGTCAGCCGTGGGGCGATGGTCCGGTACTCGCCTCGGCTTGTGCCGGCTTGATGGAATAGCAGGATTAAGGTTTTGGGACTGCCCGGGTTTTCGGGTTTGTAGAGATCGGCGGTAATGTCAACATCGTCCTGCCCGGCAATTTCGATCGTTTCGAAGGGAAGTGGAGCGGGTTTCTTCGCGTCCGGCTTCCCGCAGGCGGCGCTGAGGCACGTGAGAGCGAGGAGGGTGACGATGGATGTCCCAAGTTTCATTTTCTGATACTAGCAAACCTTGCTATTCTTGGCGGGGGCCCACCATGAAAAATAAACCTGGACAAAAAAAACCTCCCTTAACACCCAACCAGATCAAAAGTCTGCATCCGGTGGTTCGCAGCGAATTGAGCGCGGGACGATTTACGCAAGCGCAGGCTCGCATTGCCAACCGTTTGGTTCGCCGTCCTTATAACTTCAAGTCTCGGATCGCCGTAAAAGCGGTGAATGATAAGTTAAGTCGAGCGGAGATTGAAGCCCTTAAGAGTATTCTAAACGCGATGCCTAGCGGAGCCCCTGCCGCGTTGCTTGAAAAGGCGAGTTTCGCGGTGCTTCGCAAAAGCAGACCGCTGGACGAGGTTGTGCTTGAGGTCAAACAAGCCGCGTTGATTTTTAAGGGGATGCGCGAGGCTCGCGCGAAGCGTCCCCCACAATAATAATCCCTCTCGTTTCATCGCTGCAATCTCAACATCGGCACAACTCCACTTTCGCGGGAACTTTTACGGGCGGACCTGTGTTATCCCCTCCAACGCCGAAATTAAATAGGGAGTACAGCAACATGACTGAAAAACCCAAAGACGCAAAAAAAATTATTGCAGTGATCGGCGCCACGGGCGCGCAGGGAGGCGGCCTCGTACGAGCCATTCTCAACGATAAGGACGGAGAATTTTCGGTTCGCGCGATCACGCGTGATCCAAATTCGGACAAGGCCAAAGCACTCGCTGCCGCAGGGGCCGAGGTTGTTCAGGGAGATGTGGATGACGCCGCGAGTCTGCGCAAAGCCTTTGAAGGGGCCTACGGTGCCTTTTGCGTGACCTTCTTCTGGGATCATTTCTCACCGGAGAAAGAGTTGGCACAGGCCAAGGACATGGCCGAGGCGGCGAAGGCGGCCGGTCTCAACCATGTGATTTGGTCTTCCCTTGAGGATACCCGTAAGAAGGTGCCGCTCAGTGATGACCGGATGCCGACCTTGCAGGGTAAATACAAGGTTCCCCATTTGGACGCCAAAGGCGAGGCGGATGAGTTCTTCCTCAACAGCGGGGTTGCGGCCACGGTGCTGCAGACGTCCTTCTATTGGGAAAACTTCATCTACTTCGGCATGGGACCGCAGGAAGGCCCCGATGGTAAATTGGCGATTTCGTTTCCCATGGGTGATGAGAAACTTCCAGGCATTGCGGCTGAAGACATCGGCCTGTGCGCCCTTGGAATTTTCAAGAAGGGAGCCCCTGCCGGCGGCGAGACGGTCGGCATTGCCGGGGAACACCTTACCGGTGCCGAATTGGCGGAGAAACTCTCAGCAGCGTTGGGCAAGTCCGTGGCTTATAACGATGTCGCCCCGGAGACCTACCGCAGTTTCGACTTCCCGGGCTCCGATGACCTTGGCAACATGTTTCAGTACAAGCGCGATTTTAGCGCTGATTTCTGCGGCGCGCGGTCCTTGGACTATTCACGGTCGATAAATCCGCAACTGCAAACCTTCGACTCCTGGTTGGCCGCCAACAAAGCCCAAATCCCGCTTAGCTAGCCGGTGTGTCGAACCCTCCGGCCCCATTCTTGGCGGGGCCGGGGGAAGAGAGGCTAGCGATTACGCCGAACTCTGAGTGTCGGACGGGTAGGCGACGCGCCATTCTTCAAAACCGCCCTCCATGCTGAACACATCCTCAAAACCGTTTTCCAGAAGATAGGCCGCTCCGCCAAGGCTGGAATTTCCGTGGTAGCAGTAAACGATGACGGTTTTATTTTTATCCGTCTCCTTTATAAAGTCCGCGATGTTGGCGTCGTGTACATGAATGGCGTAAGGGATATGGCTGCCGCTGTAGGAGGCCGCGTCACGAACATCGATGAAGATGATGTTGTCTTCTCCGAGTCGCTTTTTTGCGTTTTCTGTGGAAATCTCAGGAGGGCGGTCCATGTTTTTAAGAAAGACCGTCTAAAAATTTCAGGACGGTTGCTTTCGCCCTGTACAAGAGCGGCTCACCATCACCCGTCAAAAGTCTTTCAAAATTAATTGTGCGAAGACTCTGCACGGATTTTAAGAGTTGGTCGTAGTCTTTGATTTTTTCTTTAGGAACAAACCGGAGTCCACCCAGGGGATCTCCGATCAGGGCGTCGCCCAAAATGAGAGTGCCTCCATCGTCTTCGAATAAAATCCCTATCTCTCCTGGGGTTTTCCCGGGAAGAGACAGAATTTTGCATTTGCCTGCAACCACCTCACCGTCTTTTAGTTTCATTGAAACCTCGACCCCGGAGTCAATCGATTCATTTTCATGCATCGCCAGGGGAATTTGGTAACGGTCCACCCACCACTGCACGTTGCGGGTATGGTCTTTGTTGGTGACGATGGCAAGGGAGGGTTTTAGGGCAAGTTTTTTTTCGAGGAACAATTGGTCGTCTGTGGTATGCGGCGGTGGATCCACAATGACGGCAGTGTCTTTGCAAACAATAAGAAAGCCGTTGAAGTTAATGCCTTTTGCTTCGTTGAATGTATTCCAGGAATAAAGATTGTCCGCTAACCGAATCATAGATCCTCCCTGCTAAAACGATTAGAAACTCTATCAAGATTACGTTTTGTTATGGAAATTAGGACGTCTGTTTTATGGCGGGTTCTTCCAGTTTCTTAAAAGCCGCTTCCCGCAGGGTGAAACGCACCACTCGTAAAAAGTCAGTTCTCAGGAAAGGTTTTGTGATTACGGGGGCGTCGTATTCCGTAAGTTCCTGCGAGAGAGACGGGTTGAGTATATTTCCCGTGACAAAAATAACGACGGTGTTTGGCTGCGCCTTGCGTGCCGCTCGAAATATCTCGGTTCCCTTCACTTTGCCCATATCAACGTCGGTGATGATGAGGTCGAAGCTGTCGTTTTCCAGCATACCCAAGGCGGATTTTGGAGTATGGGCGGCCACCGCGTCGAGGCCATCCTCGCTTAAAAAACGAACCATTAGTTTTGCGACTCTGGCTTCATCGTCGACAACAAGAACATTTTTTCCCGGAGAGGGGGGAGGCAGTTCCCCTTCCATTTCAGAGCTGGGCAAATCTTCGGGGCACGGGGGGAACGCGGCAAGAAAGCCTGTTCCTTGGGTCACGCTTTCATCCAGGATGAGGGTTCCTGACGCCTCCTCCACGATTTGTTTAGAAATCGATAATCCTAGGCCGGTGCCTTTCCCTGCAAGTTTGGTGGTTACGAAGGGGTCGAAGAGGGTCGCTAGTTTTTCTGAAGAGACTCCTGGACCCGAGTCATAAACGATGAGTTGGCATGCGTTTTGAGTCTTCTTGGTTGTAATGGCGATTAAACGCTCTCCTAGATGGGAGTTGAGAGCGTCGATCGCGTTAGTGATGAGATTGACGAGAACTTGCTGGATTTTCTGAAAATCCGCGGCGATTTCTGGTTCGGAAGGATCGAAGTTGGTTTCGAGGCGGATGCCTTCCGATTTAGCGATTCGATATTCCAGGAGGGCAAGAGTTTTCTGGACGGCTTTGTTTAAGGAAACGCGCTTGAGAGCTGTTTTCTCCTGGCGAGCGAACTGGAGCAGGCCTTGGACTATGTCCCGGCAGCGAAGGGCGCTCGCATACAGGTGATTGAGATCTTCTTTTTCCTCCGAATTGCTGGGAAGGTGATTGACTAAATCGGCGAATCCGATTACCGCGGCAAGCGGATTGTTGAGCTCGTGCGCGACTCCAGCCAGGAGATTCCCGATCGCGTTCATTTTCTCCGCTTGCATGAGTCGGGATTGAAGGCGTCGCTGTTCGGTTTCATCGATGAGAATGGCGAGCCACCCGTACGGTGTTCCCGCATCATCTTTTTGAGCGCTCAAGCTGATGGAGATATCGAGGACTTTTCCTTCATGGGTATGGCCCTTTGTTTGGATTTGATCAACGGTTCCGTATTCTGAGGCTTGCCGAATGAATTCTTCCAGGGCCTTCGTCTCCAAAATAATGTCGAGAGAATGGCCTTGAGCCTCTTGGTCTGAGTAGCCGAACAGCTCGGTGGATTTTGCGTTCCAGAGATTAATCTCAAACTCGCGGTTGAGGCTGACAATGGCATACGGAGACTGTTCGATTGCGTTCCGGTAACGCGCTTCCGAATTACGGAGGTCATCGTTCATTTTTTTGAGACCGCTGGCCATCTGGTTGAAGGTGGACGCAAGAGACGCTATTTCGGGGGATCCGGTTTCCTCCGCCTGCAGTGAGAGTTTCCCTTTTCCAAACTCGCGGACGGAATTAGCTAATGAGGTGAGAGGATCCAAGAGCTCCTTCACCTGCCGGGTGACGAGAACGATCATGATCAGGGTGGATATAATTACGGTCGCAAGCGCCGCTCGCCCTACGATGCGAAGCGGACGGAGCAGCTCCTGGTGATCGTTGGTTGTTGCGATGGACCAGGGTGTTCCGAGAATCGGCGTTTCGATTAGGATTGAATCTTTCGTTCGTTGCGCTCGGGCCCCGTCTGATTTTTTAGTGGTATTGCGTATGAGGATGCTGGAGCGGCCTTCGGTGCTCATTTTTTTTAGGATAGCGTGGATGGGCGAAAGGCTTGCGTCCAGTATCAGTGCTCCTCGAAATTCTCCGGAGTCGTCTATAAAGGGTGTTGAATATCTAACGAAGGAATTCAGGATCCCTGATTCGTTTAGGATCTTGGAGATGTGCACTTCGCCTTTCTCTAGAGAGGGGGGGGCAGGCTGCATTTTCACATCGCGTTGGGAGAGAACGGGGGAGTATTGATCCTCGTTAAGAATTTCGACAATTCTATTCCCGGAGGGGTCTTGGTAGCGGAGCCGTAGGTAGACCTGCGTGCGGTCTGAAAACCGTTTAAGCAGCAGTTTAATTTCATCACGATGGATATTTGCTTCTGCTTTAAGGTCGTATTCCACCGTCATATAGTGGTCCCGAAAGCGTGAAATTTCGCAAAGTGTCTTGAGCTCTGATTGTCGTTGCCGGAAATAAGCGGACGCCTGGGTTGCCGCCACATCGTTGATCACGTTTATGCTGCTTTCGAGATTGCTTAGCAGGACGCTGCGTGCCGCGCCGTAGGTGATGCCGGAGACCACCGCTACGGCACCGATGCCGATTGGGAGAATCCATCGGAGCAACCCGTAGGATAGGGAATCCCGCCTCATCCGGTTAGTGTACGCGAGGAGAGTATTACGTGCCAGGACCCACTTTCTCTAAGGGGGCGTCATCCCAAAGGCTGATGCCGGGCGCGCAGTGGATGTCCGCCCCGGGCTCAATGGCGAGATACGGGTGAAAAAGAGCGAAGGCTTCGCAGCCCTCGGAAGGGGTCTCGAATTTATGCCACGTCCCGCGTGGAATACGTACAAAATCCCCGGGTGTTAAAACCTTCCGGGTATTTCCAACCGTCGCGACCATCGATCCTTTGAAGCAAAAAACAAGTTCTTCGGTTTTAAGATGCCGGACATCGGGAAGGCCTTTGCCCATAGGCAAATCAAGATGAAAAAAGGAGAGGTCTCCCAGAAATTTCTGGGGAAGGACATCCTTGATGAAAAGTCCTTTGAGTTGGCGTATTGGAAGTTCCGAAATCGAATCTATTAATTTTGTTTTAAGGCGAGGCATGTTTTTTTTCCGTTGCGGCGCGTGTTGAGAATAGATACGGCATCCCTGATTTGTAGGGAGTGAAATCCACGCCGTTCTTCAGGCCCACAACCCCAAGCCGTTGATAAGTGGGGAGCGCCAGGTATTTGTTGTGAATGAGGCGATCGAGCTCTCGCGAGAGCTCATCCCGTTCGTGTTCGTCTATCGTTGATTCAATTTTGGCTATTCGAGAATCAACATCCGGGTCGGCGGTCAAGGAGAACGGAGATTTTCCGTCGAGGAAAATCGACCGAATAAAGTGCGCGTGGTGCATCGGATCCGGGCACGAATAGATCGCCATATCCCATAGTTTGCGATCCTTGAGAGAGGCATACAGTTCGGCATCGGACATCAAGGTGAAATCCAAATGAATCCCTATCTTTAATAATTGTTTAGCGAGGATGCGTCCGGTTCGTTCGGCATTGACTTTGAGGAGGGTGCGGAGAGTGAATCCTTTTTCGTGTCCGGATTTTCGCATCAAACGTTTCGCTTCTTTAAGATCGAAGGGGTAGGGTTTGATTGAGGGGTCGTTGCCGGGTTCCCCGGGAAGGCTGAGGGTTCCGATGGCGATCCCATTGCCGAAGATATCGTAACGAATCAAGTCATCTACGTTCACCGCGAGGTTGATCGCTTTTCGAACCCGAAGATCATCGAGCGGGGGGTGATTCATATTGAAATTTGCCGCCATGGTGAAGAGCGCGGGTTTCTTAATGATGCGTGTCGAGGGGTTTTGCTGTACCTCAAGTGTTCGGGTCCCGGGCACGTGAGTGATGATGTCTAATTTTCCCGCGAGCAGGGCATCGACCTGTTCTGAATAAGGAAGAAATTCAAAGACAAGCTTGTCGATGGTCGGCAGGCCTTTGACCCAGTACTCAGAATTTCCCTGGAGTTCCACCCGGTTCCCGGTCTGCCAACGCGTGAAGCGAAACGCCCCGGTTCCGATGGGGTTTCGTTTGAGATGTTCCAAAGAGTGTTTGCTGTAGTAAGCCTTCGGTACAATTAAGATGAAGCCGGCTAGGCGGTTCATCAATAGACCGTCCGGGGTGTGGGTTACGAGGTCTATGGTGTGGGAGTCGATAATATCGACGCGCTTGAGGGACCGGATATAACCGAAGGCCGGAAATGCTGTTTTGGGATTGAGATAACGATTGATGCTGAACTGGACGCTTTCTGCATCGAAGGATTCCCCATTATGGAAGCGTACGTTTTTGCGAAGGTTAAACCGCATGACGGTGTCGGAAATACGGTGCCATGAAACAGCGAGTGCGGGTTCTATCTCCCCTTCAGGATTAAAGCGGACAATTCCATCGAAAATCTGCTGCACCAGGGTGTGGTTTTTTTCGGAAAACTGTCGGTGGGGGTCAAGCGTCATGGGATCTTCGGCATCGTCGCAGATTCTCAAAACGTTCTCCGCGCGCAGCGGTGCCGGTCCGAGGATTAGAATTCCGGCAGCGCATAATGCTGCGCGCGCGATCACGGCACTTTTGTGCCAACGATAATACGGGTTCCGTTTTTTGAGTGGGCCCCGATTTTCCGGGTGTAAATTTTTGAAAGGCCAGCATCGCGCATCCATGCATGATACTCCTTGAGGGTGTATGTACGTCCCCCGGAAGTATAGGCGAGCATGTGCACGGAGAAAAGGGCTCCAAATGTCGGAGTCGTTCGCGATGGATCGACCGTAAAGTCATGGATGATCGCTTTGCCTCCGGGTTTGAGAGCCCGGACGGCCTTTTTTAGCATCGCCCTATTGGATTTCGGACTTTCGTCGTGGGTGATATGGGAAAGAAGAATGAGGTCATGCGATTTTTCCCCGAAATCATCCTTCAGATAATCGCCGACTTGGAATCGGATGCGGGATCGAACATCTTTCTGTTTCGCGATTAATTCCCGCGTCACTTCGAGCGTGGAGGGGAGATCGAATAGAGTCGCCGTCATCGAGGGATTTTTTCTCAGCAGTGCAAGAGTGTAGCTTCCGGGGCCGGCGCCAATATCGAGCATGCTGGCGTTGTTCGGCGTTTTTACCAGGGAAGCAATTTCTAGAGCAGGCTTTAGTGCGATGTTCGCCATTCCACGGATGTATTCAGCTGTGAACTCTTCATGATCCTTTAGCCAATAATCGAGCGGTTTAGAGGTTGAGCCGGACTTCATGCAGGAGCGCAAATCCTGCCATGCTTCTGAGATAATCTCCTGGTATTTGAGGTTGTCGCCGAGGTAGCCTTGACGGCCGGAAACGAGGAACCGACTCGCCAGCGGCGCGTTTCGATAGTGATTCGCGTTCTTTTTGACGTAGCCCACCGCGACGAGAGAGTCCATGAGAATTTCGGTTGATCGCGGGTGAAGACCGAGTTCCTTTGCGGCATCCGCGGCGTTGATCGAGGATTCAAGAATATCGAAAACCTTGAAGTAGGCCGCAATCATGAGAACTTTGGAGCGGCGGTAAGCAACGATTGAATCGATGATGGGGTCCGGGCTTAGAATTGGCATAGGTCCTCGTTGGCCTCGGCGAAGAAGCGATTGAGTGATTCAACGCGCGAACGGATCGGCGGCGGTTCGTCTCGATC
Organism: Elusimicrobiota bacterium; assembly: GCA_002401485.1. Classification (GTDB taxonomy): domain Bacteria; phylum Elusimicrobiota; class Elusimicrobia; order UBA1565; family UBA1565; genus UBA1565. The sequence continues at coordinate 23,107 of NVTF01000014.1, forward strand.
AACAAGAACCTCGATGATTGTCGGCACGTTTGCGGCAATGGCCGAGCGCATGGCGCTTGAAATTTGACCGGGAGCGCAGACTGTCTCGGCGCGTGCACCGAGTGCTCGAGCGATTCCGATGATATCGATCTGACGGAATTCCGTGGCGTTTGTACGTCCTTCATACTGCATTTGCATTCCATGATGAACGGTGTTGAAGCGTCCGTCATTAAAAACGATCCAAATGACGGGAATATTGTAGGTGGTCGCGGTAAGGACCTCCATGCCGGTCATTGCAAAGCCGCCATCGCCGCAAATAGCGATCACGGGTCGCTCCGGTGCGCCGAGTTTCCCTCCGATGGCTCCGCCAACAGCAGTTCCCATCGCCGCGAATTCCCC
>NVTF01000015.1 GCA_002401485.1 Elusimicrobiota bacterium
CTCTTTGCGCGTCTTGCCGTTGCAGACATGACCGGGGCTGGTGATAAAATCCACTTTTTCGGGGAAGATGCGTTTGCCCAGTTTAGAGATGATAAGCATCTTGCGGGCATGCGTGGCGATCTCCGCGGCGCCGCCCGATCCAGGCAAACGGACTTTAGGTGAGGCGTAGTCGCCGATGACGGTCGTATTGATGTTTCCATATTTATCGATTTGTGCGCCGCCAAGGAAACCAACCTGAATTTTTCCCCCTTGCAGGAAATAGTGAAAAACATCGGTCATCGGCGCGATCATCAACGATCCTGTGACCAAACATGGATCCCCGATCGAAACCGGAAGGCGTTCGGGCACAGCCCCGACCGCGCCGGATTCGTAAATCAGCAGCAGTTTCGGGGCATGCGTCGCCCGGGCCAAATTGCAGGCGATATTGGGCAGGCCGATTCCGACGAAAACAACGTCGCCGTCTCTTAACTCGCGTGCCGCCACGGTGGTCATCATTTCGCTTGCCGTATACGCCWTCTCCTCAGAAGCCATAATTAACCCCCTTACAGAACCGATCCGTAATGGACAACCGCTGGGCGAGACCGACATTTTTCTTCATATATGCGGCGCGGTCCTCAACACCGTATACGAAATCATCCAAATACCGGCGCAACGTCTCAGGATCCTTCGCGATTTTATCCCAAGCGATGTAAAAATCGTTATCGCGATCATAATAACCCTGAGCAAACGAGGGATGCGCTCCAAACGGCTCCACAACAACGGCGCTGACCACGGGCGCGGGGATCAAGGTGCGGTTGGGATCGGACCGAATGACGCTCTCATCAACAAGTTCTTCAACAACAACAATGACGTTTTTTGATGCGAAGGCAGCCTCCTTTTGAACCCCCAGGAGTCCCCAGACCTGCGCATTGCCTTCTTCATCCGATCGTTGTGCGTGAATAATGGTGACGTCGGGATTAAGCGCGGGAACGGCGGCCAGCGTCTCTCCCGTGTAGGGGCAATCGATTGTCTTAATTTTAGGGTTCACCTGCGGAAGATCGGTTCCGGCGTAATTACGAAGAATACCGAAGGGCAGTGCGGAGGCGCCGGCCTGCAAACGTGTTACCATCCCAAAATGGGAATACTCTTCAATCTCCAGGGGTTGCTCAGGTCCTCTGCCCTCCACCGCGCGCCTAAATGCATGCAGCGACCCCACACCCGGATTGCCCGCCCAAGAAAAGACAAGCTTCTTAACCACACCGGCTGCGATTAATTGATCGTAGATCAAATCCGGCGTCAGACGGCATACCGTCAAATCCTTCTTTTTTTGCCGGATGATCTCATGGGCCGCGGCAAAACAAATGAGATGGGTAAACCCTTCTATGACTAACGTGGCGCCGTCATCGACGAAGCGCGAGACCGCCTCGCGCATGTTTAAAACCTTGCTCATGTAAGCTCGGCGATCGTTTCTTCAAAAATCGCGAGGCCGGTGTCGACATCGTATTTATCCAGACACAACGGCGGGGCAACACGGATAACACTCTTGCCGCAGGAAAGCAGCAATAATCCTTTGCGAAAGCCCAACTGCATAATATCTTCAACGAGCTGCTTCGCGGGGACCTGGGTTTTTCGGTCCTTAACGAATTCAACGCCGAGAAACAAACCTTCTCCCCGCACATCGCCGATGCAGGGATATTTCTTCTGCAGTTTCTTGAGACCCGTCATTAAACGCGTGCCCATTTTCTTGGCATTCTCGAGGTATATATTCTCCACCAGGTCCAAGGTTGCCAATGCCGCAGCACACGCGACATTGTTTCCCCCATACGTAGACCCATGAGAACCGCCTTCCCACTTCATGACCGATTCCTTGGCAATGATCGCGCCGAGCGGCATTCCGGAAGCGAGTCCCTTCGCTGTCAGCAGGACGTCGGGCTCCACACCCGAATGTTCGCAGGCCCACATTTTCCCTGTCCGCCCGATTCCCGATTGAATTTCATCACACACAAGCAAAATCCCATGTTCATCGCACAAGCGCCGTAATCCCTGCAGGAAACTCTTCGGCGGAATGATGTAGCCGCCCTCTCCAATCATCGGCTCGACAAATATCGCGGCGCAATCCTCCGGAGCAAGATGGCGCTGAAACAGATCCTCTTCTATATCCGCGACGCAGGCTTCGCCGGCATCCTTAAACCGGCTTTTATCAAATACCGTCCGATAGGGATCCGGATATTCCTCGTGGTGCACTCCCGCGAGAAACGGTCCGAAAGAGGCACGCTGCGTCACCTTACTCGATGTCAAACTCATGGCTCCATACGAACGCCCGTGAAAAGCGCCTTTAAAGGCAATCATCGATTTACGTCCGTTGTAATTTCGGACGAGTTTAATCGCGCCCTCTACCGCCTCGGTTCCCGAATTGGTAACAAAGACGCGCTTCTTGCTGTTTCCGGGGGCCAACTTAGCCAGGCGTTCACAGACCGCCGAAAAATTCTCGTAGTACCAGTCAGTGGTGCACATGCTGAAGAAATTTCCGGCGGATTCTCGGACGGCCTCGACGACTTTCGGATGAGCGTAACCCGTTGACGCTACGGCGATCCCCGCCATCCAGTCAACATAACGATTTCCATCGACATCCTCAACCATCGCGCCTTTGCCGTGGGAGACAACAAGCGGATAAGCCTTGATGTAGGAAGTGGACGAGTGCTGCTTGTCGCGTTTTATAATCGCGCGCCCCTTCGGCCCCGGCGGCGGAGCAATAATACGCGGATAATCCTTCGTCGGCGTTTTGAGCTTGGGTTTGGGCTTGGTTTTAACGGGCATCACTCCTCCACGACGCAACGAGTCTGTTCGCGCATAAATTGCGCGGTGTAGTAGGGGCCGCAGCCGCCTTTGCCCGTTGCTCCCGATCCCTTCCAACCGCAGAAGGGTTGGGCGCCCGGCCACGCGCCGGTGGTCGCACCCGAACGTTTATTCGCGTACAACACGCCCGTTTGCATCTCATTGAAAAACTTGTCGAGCTCTTCTTTTTCTTTTGAGAAAATACCGGCTGTCAGTCCGTATTCAGCCTTATTGGATTCCCGGATCGCCTCATCGAGAGAGTCCACCTCCCCAATCGCGAGGAAAGGAGAGAAGAATTCTTCAAAAAATATTCTGCTCTCAAGCGGCGCCTGCACAATCGTCGGCTCGAGATAGAAGCCTTTGTCGAAGATGCCGCCGGTCAAACGTTTTCCCCCGACCAACAACTCCCCGTCTTTGCGGCCAAGAGCCACAGCGGCCTCCCACTTCTTGAAGGCTTGTTCGTTAATAACAGGCCCGAAGAAAACGTCTTTCTCAGACGGGTCGCCCTTAACAATTGCCTCGGTGCGTTCTAGAATTTTCTTCGTCAGCTCTTCAGCAACGGATTTATGGACGTACACACGGGAACAGGCGGAGCATTTTTGATTCTGCAATCCCCACGCGGACCTCACAATCCCGTCAGCGGCAGCATCGAGATCGGCCGACTCCATCACAATCGCCGCGTTTTTACCGCCCATCTCCATCAAACAGGGTTTGACCCATTTTTTGCTTAGGCTGTTGTAGATATGAAGACCCACCTGTTTCGATCCGGTAAAAACAACCCCATCCACGTTCGCGTGGGAGGTCAGCCAATCCCCCATGTGATCGCCAAATCCAGGAAGGAAGTTAAAAGCCCCAACGGGGACTCCGGCCTCGTGATAGAGCTGGGTTAATTTATAGCCGGTCCAGGGGCAGTCCTCCGCCGGCTTAAAAACAATCGTGTTCCCCGCAACAAGCGCGGCGGAAGACATGCCGCAAGGCAGCGCAAGCGGAAAGTTAAAGGGCGCGATGCAGGCAAATACACCGAATGGCCGCAGCACGTCCGTATTGGTTTCGATCGGTGTAATCTTATCCATTAGCGTTACAAAACCGTTTGCGTCTTCCATTTGTTTACAGTAATAATCGATGAGGTCCGCGGACTCCTCGGCATCTCCGATGGACTCCATTCGGCTTTTACCCACCTCGAGACTCATGAGGGCGGCGAACTCGAATTTTCGTTTACGAATCAGGTGAGCCGCTTTTCTCAGAATTTCCACCCGTTTCTGCCACGGGGTATCGCGCCACGCGGGAAAGGCGCCTTTGGCGGTCGAGACCGCCATGTCCACGTGCCTCTCATCAGCAGCGGAGAAACTCCCGAGGGCTAAATCATGATCAACGGGCGAGACATTGGCGATAGGCTCCAGTTCCGATTCGAAGCTTTTGCCTCCGATCACCATCGGGTAGTCCTTACCCATATCGGCCATGATCGCTTCGAGGGCCTCGTCAAAGTACTTGTGAAAAGTCTCCATATCCGCCGTGTTCGATGTATAGGTGATCTTCATGTCTTCAGGTGCGGTTGTAGCCGTCATTTTGCCTCCGCCGTCATTGTATCTAGGGCTAGTGTAAATTTTTTGACGATCTCGTTGATCTCATCTTCGGTGATAATAAAGGGCGGGGCGAGCATGGCGAAGTCGCCATTGATTCCGTCAGCGCCGCCGGTGGCAGGCCAAACGACAAGACCTGCAGCAAGAGCCGCGTCGGCAAAATTTTCGGCGAATCGAAGGTCGCGTGCGAACGGTTCCTTGGTTTCCTTGTTTTCAACAAACTCGATTCCGGCAAGCAGACCTCGACCGCGGACGTCTCCGACTTCCGGGCGGTCGAGCAGCGCCTCAAGCTTTTTGTGAAGCACAGAACCCATCTCCGCCGAACGCTCTACTAACTTTTTTTCCCGCAAATAGCGAATTGAGGCGATCCCCGCTGCGCACCCGACCGCGCTGTGCGAGAAGGTGGCATTATGCAGGAGTGCGCCGGAACCAAGCGCAATCGGACGCAATACATCCTCGTTCGTTACGAGGGCCGATAATGCTGTATAACCGCCGGTCAGCCCCTTCCCGAATAAAAGCATATCCGGAACAGCGCCATAGGGTTCAAGAGCAGACCAGGTCCCGGTTCGGCCGATACCCGTTAGGACCTCATCGGCGATCCAGAAAATCTCATACTTGTCGCACAACGCTCGCACTTTTTTCCAATACCCCGGTCGTGGGATGGAAGCACCTGTAGAGGATCCTCCGACAGGCTCCGCGATAAAGGCCGCAATCGTCTCGGGCCCCTCGCGCAAAATAGCGTCTTCCAGCAACTCCCCCGTCATGGACGGATGGTCTTTAGCAAAACGATAGGGGTAAGGCGCCTGCACGGACGGGAAATCGATAAGCCAGCCGTCAAACATTGTTTTATAGGGGGGACGCGACGAAGCCGACAGGGACAAAATTGTATTGCCGTGATAACCCGGTGCTAACGACAACACCCGGGTTTTTTTCGGTCGGCCTGTTTCAGCAAAATGCTGACGGGAGAGTTTAAATGCAGCCTCCACAACATCGGTGCCGCTGCATAAGAAAAACGATTTATCGAGCGGCTTCGGACAAATTCGAGCCAATTCCTCGGCGAGTTCTTCAGCCGCATCATGGGTAAAGGCCGTCGCGTTAACGTAGGAAAAACGTTTCGCTTGATCGGCGACCGCATCGGCAATTTCAGACACGCCATGCCCGAGATTGGAAACATAGGCCCCGGAACAGCCATCGAGATAACGCCGGCCGTCTGAATCCGTCAGCCACACCCCCTCCCCGCGCACGATTCTCGGATAGACGCGCTTAAGCCGCCTATAGAATACCGGGCTCTTCGGGTAGGCTGTTTCCCACAAAACGGGCATGCCGAATTTTAACTATTTGCCCTACGCCTGAGTACCCCCTGATTGAGACGGATCAACCCCCGGGAGTGACCTGGGTCAGCGACAAAAAACGGCGGGTACGATATCATAGTCGTATGAACCGCTGGCTCGAAGCTCTCGCAACCGCAATGCTCGTCGCCCCCCCGTCCGTTTGGGGAGGCCCGGTAACTTTTCATCCCATTCTAGGATCCGCAGAACCGCGGGTCCCCGTTATAGAGCGGGTCGTTGAAATTGTCCCCGCACCCATGATCACTCAACCACGAGGCGTCAAACGCCTGGCGCCAACGCTGCAGCAAGCGGCAAGCGCCTGCATCGAATGGCAGGGCCCTACAAGAATCCGCGACGCGGCGGGATTTGCAGCAGTCTACGGCATGTGTCTGGTAAAAAATCCGGCCCTTGGAATCGCCTCAATTGAAGCCCCAGGGGCACCTGATTTGCTGGTCGTACGCCGCTACGCCCCCTCCCAAAACGTTGAACACCTGGAAGTTCGCACGCGCGGCGGTATGTTGTCCCTGATCGCCATCTCCGTCCCGCCCAAAATACGCAAGACCTTCACTCCCTTGCGAGCGCTTTAGCCCCGCGTGAGCAGAAATTTCACGCCGGCAGCAGCCCTTTAAGCGCCGCCGAAAATTCCCCGGCACTGGAAAAACGGTCGGCGGGGTCCGGCGCGATTGCTTTTGCGATCATCGCGTCTAATTCCGGCGGCAACCCGGTGGGAATACGCTGGGACGGCGGAACAAACCGCCCCTCTCGTTTCTGAAGATGCAGCGCAGCCCCCATGCCGGGAAACGGCAATTCGCCAGTGACAAGTTCATACAGCAAAACGCCCAGAGAAAAAATATCCGATTCCCGTCTCGCTTTTCCCTCTTCCTGCTCCGGGGCCATGTACGGCGGAGTCCCGGCGACCACCGTCGACCGCGTCATACGCGTCATCACATCCGTCGCAAGCCGGGCAATTCCAAAGTCCATAACCCGGAGAAGACCGTTAGTATCGATCATGAGATTTGCGGGTTTAATATCGCGATGCACCACTCCGCGGGAATGGGCGTGATCAATGGCCGCGCATGCCTGCGCCATTATCGAGACCGCTTCCAAAATCCCCACGGTGTCCCGCTCGGCCATCAAGGACGAGAGCGTTTTTCCCTCCACATATTCAAATATCAGGAATGTCTCTTGGTTATGCCGCCGCGCACCGAAAACCGCCACAATATTGGGATGATTGAGTCGGGCAACCGCACGTGCTTCTTTCAGTATTAATTCCACGGAACGTGCGTCCGACCGTATCTCTTCACGCAGGCGTTTAATCGCGACAAAACGATTCGTGCCCTGGTCGCGCGCCTTATAAACAACACCCATGCCGCCCGTCCCGAGTGTTCCAGCCATCTCAAATCCAGTAGGGAGCACGGTTGTTTTTTCGGTCGGTTCGACGATCGGCTTTGTTCGGCGGCGCGCCCAACCGGCTGCCAAGACCGAAGCAGCCGCAACTGCTGCGATCACCCACCAAAAAACCGGCGATTCCATAGGATGCTTTGGAATTTTCGGCTCCTGTCCTTCTGAAGTAATCACTCCGTAGCCGAATAGAAGGGTTAACTCATCGCCTTGGGGCAATTGCAGCGCACGTTCATACAAACGGGCAAGCGCGGGACTGATGGAAGCGCCTTGTTTGAGCGTTTCCAGCATGCCTTCGCGGTCGCCAAGGCCGGCTTGTGCAAACGAGGCAATCCGAAGGGCGGGTGCGCTCCGTGGATTCTTCTTAAGCACCGCGTGTGTTTCTTCGAGAGCCTCCTTAAAACGACCGAGCTTCACCTTTACAAACGCGCGCGTCAATAGTCCCGAGGAGTTTCCTGGAGCAAGAGCCACAACACTCTCGGCATCGTCCAGGGCTTGGGCATGTTTACCCAAACGCTCAAAGGCCGTCGAGCGAAAATTCAGCGCCCGGGCGTTATCGGGATTAAGCTCGAGTGCTCGCGTCGTCAACGCAACAGCCTCCTGAGCATTGCCGACGCGCAAAGCGCGGAGCGCCTGCTCCATCAGCGCGTGCGACCGGCGTGAACGAGGATCGAGCGTGCCTTGGGGAAAAGAATTAGAGCCAGGACCAATTTTGACGCCGCCGACAATTTCGCCCCGGACATCCGCATGTTTGGATGGCACGGACCTCAGTCGATCCTTCGACAACTCAAAATAGGATTCAGCGATTCTCCGAAGCTCCGCAGACGGATTGCGCTGCAGCGCCTGCCAGGCGGCTTCGTTCGCCTCTTGCGTGCGCCCGACAGCAAATGCGGTTCGGGCAAGTCCTGCAAAAGTTTTTGGATCCTCACGCTCATTATGGAGAGCGGCTCGATATTCCTCGTAAGCCCCCTGTAAATCGCCTGCTTGTTCCTGTTGGTAGGCGTTGAAATACCGATAGTCTCCATTTGTGGAATCCAGCTCAGCGGCTCGCTTCACTACGGCCGGGGAGGTGCGGTCCAACATCTTGTCTTCAGCATCTTTAACCGAATCCGGCACAGCCACCGATGTCGTTTCGGCCTTGGCCTCGGTTTTGCTGTTTCCGGAATTCGAGGAGTCGACAGAGTCGAAACTAAAAGATTCGATTTGCGCCATCATCTCTTCGTCGCTCGGACCGAAATAAAGATTGTTTTCCTCTCCGACCGTGTTTAAATTGAGATGCGCCTTAGCGACCTCAAGGGGCATGCGATTCGCCTCTTCTAAAGTGAAAAGCTTTTTCCCCAATTGGTGCGCGATCAAGCGCTTCGCCCACGCCGAGGAAACCTTTCGCAAGTGATAGTCGTAGCTGGCGTGAACCGCATTCACCGTATCCGGTTTTATTCCGGAGGCCGCCAGGGTTTGCTTAAAATCCTTCCCCCATTCATCCAAACGCTGCGCCGTTTCGACCTTGACCTGTTTTACGGATTTAATTTCAGGTTCGTCCTCGGCATGAAGAATCGACGTGCACGCCAGAACAATGGGCAGTAGAAACAGGCGGCGCACCTTAGACTCTCCCAGAGGGAGATCGCTCCTGAGATCGCTTCAGCCCGTAAAGCCCAAACAAGGCAACTAACGCGACGCCGGAAACAGCCAGGGTGCCGCCGCTAATGCGCCCCCGACGCTTCTTTCCGGGAACTCCGACAGCCGAAGCCGCAATCACGCCATCGGAAAATAAAAGGGAGGCATCTTCATCCTCCGGAACTTCAAGGGCGCGTTTATATTGCCGCTCAAGAACGGGACTCAAGGCAGCGCCGACGGCCAGGGTTTTAAGCATCCCCGTTCGGTCTCCTAACCCGGCCTGGGCGCGAGCGAGCAATTGATGCCCGAGGGCACTCCGTGGACTCGCCCGCAGCAAGTCAAGAGCGGACTCTTTGGCGTGGGAATATTCACCGAGGCCCGACTCAGCGAAGGACTTATGCATCAGCGACCTTCCATCTCCCGGCTGGATGCGCAAACCAGCCTCCGCGTACGCAATCGCTTCTTGATAACGCTTTAACTTGTTCATTGCCCGGGCGCCGATGCGCGTTACCCGCACGTTCTTCGGATCCAACATCCGCGCTTTTCCCGCAAATTCGACCGCCTTATTAAAATCTCCCCGCCGCAGCGCGCGGTCAGCAACAATCGCCAATGAAGAGGCCTCTCCTTCATCTCGGGGCTGAAATTCATGGCGCCTCTCGGATCGCGGCGACGGTGTCTCGGAATATAGATTTTCCTTTTTGTCGAGTTCTCCAAGCCCGCTCTGCTTCAGCAATCGTTTCGCGAACATTTGCTGCGCACGTGCCGCATCCAATTGGGCCGCGCTGGCTTTCTCGTCACCAAAAACTTTGTCGACTGACTCAAGGGCTTCGCCGGGCAACCCAACGGCATTGGCGGCCGTCGCCAATGGAATTCGCGTTTCCACATCGTCCTTTCCGGAAGCGACGGCTTTCGACAAACTCTTATAGGCTGCCGGAGCGTCGCCGCCGAGCAACTGTCCGAGACCTTGGGCAAATTGTCCCCAGCCGCTGCCTGGGTTTCTTTGGGCATAAGCCTGCGTCAAGGATGGCGGCAGGTAGGCTTCTCCCGGCGGTTTGTAGCTGCCTGCCTTCAGCGCCTGGGACACGGTGTTGGACTTTCCGGTTGATTCTTTTTCGGAATCGCTTCCGGGGAAAATTTTATCCAACCACGTTCCCTTGCCAGCCGCATCCTGCTTTTTGATTGAATCGCCCAAAGGCTCGATCGATTTCTTATTTAAGGTCCCGTGCTCCACAAAAACCGAAGCAATGCCCGTCAATCCCGCAGCATTAACCGTCAAACCAATCCCGTTCATAATCATGGCGGCGGCCAGTTCCGTTTGGGCAGCCGTCAACTCTGTAGTTTGAGCGGGAGCTTTTTTAGAGGAAACAGAAGCATTGCTCGATTCGGCGCCGCCTTTCACCGAACCCGTAAGCATATCGGTCATGTCAAAGAAAAATCCTGCAGCTCTTTTGTTGCCGGGAGGAGCGCCCATTAGGTCGCGTTCTACAGGCTTCTTGGTTTGGCTGATCGAATCAAAAAATTTCTTCTGTTCGGGGGAGGCATTCGGCAATAATTCCCCAAGAAGAGCCTGACTATGCTGGTTGTGAGAATCTCCGGCAACGAGCGTGTCCAATCCGGACGCCAGGGTAGAAGTCGTATCAGCACCGTCAAGGCTGTCGAGCAGCGCTTGCTCCTGTGCAGCGGTTTGAGTTTGAAGTTCGTTATCCGCCGAAGCGCCTCCCAAAGAGGGGAAGGTGAGAAAAAGGCCAAAAAGCAACGCGAGGGTTCGAATCGAGACGCTCATAGCACTATTGGGGAGTGTAGGCCCTCAGACATTGACACGTCAAGGGCCCGGCTTAGACCTCTAAGGTTTGCCGCTCGCGGGCGGCGGTAAGGATCATTTTGGAATCGGACTGCCGCACAAGCTCTCGGCATTCATCGAGGTAAGCGTCCATCATCTCATCGGTGTGCAGTGGATCGTGATGAAAAAGCACAAGATGCCCAACCTTCGCATCAATTCCGCGTGTGATGACATCCCGGAAGGTGCTGTGTCCCCAACCCTTCTTGTGTTTATACTCCTCTTCGTCGTATTGCGCCTCGCAGATGAGGAGGTCCGAGCCCTTGGCAAAATCGGCGACCATTTCATCCTGCTTTTGCGTGACATCATTCTTCCCGTTAAGGCGGGAAAATGTTTCATGATCACTGATATAGGTAATGGACTTTCCGTAAGCCTCAAATCGGAACCCGATTGAAATGCCGGGATGGTTCAAGAATTGGTAGCTGACCTTCACCGGACCGACTTGAATAGGGGCTTCCATTTCGACGAAATTAATATTCGCAGAAAGACTTTTGAGCGGGACGGGAAAATAATCGGAGGCCATCTGACCGCGAAATACGCGCTCCAGACTTTTTCCTGCACCCCGAACACTGAAAAGATTAAAATTATTTCTCGGTAGATAGAACGGGGTAAAAAACGGAAACCCTTGAATGTGATCCCAATGGGTATGCCCGACAAAAACATGCGCCTGGATCGCTTGGTTGGAGAACTCCTTCATCAATTCAATCCCGAGTTCACGCAGACCAGACCCGCAGTCGATGATGCAGATAATATCCCCGAATCGCAATTCGGTACAAGATGTGTTGCCGCCGTACCGTACGGTATCGGGTCCCGGTGCGGGGCAAGAACCGCGCGTGCCCCAAAACCGAACCTTCACGCTCTTCTTAACTCCCATGGCCGCCGCCGTTGCGGCCTCGGCAGCCTCGCCGGTAATAATCATGGTGCGCGGCAGCTCAGCCTGCGCCCGCTCCGGTGCGGGGTCCTTTATCATTCCGTTTGTTTGCGGAGCCTCGAGCAGGTCGGCGACTTTCCTCTGGAGTTCTTCAGTCTTGTACGGCTTCTGAAGATAATCGTCCGCGCCGGCTTCCCTCGCTCCGGTAATATCGGAGGCGTAGCCCTTCGCGGACGAAATGAGTATACGCGTTTCGGCGAGCGAGGAATTGCTGCGGAGCTTCTCGCACACCTGTATCCCATGAATACCGGGCATCATTAGATCTAGGACAACGAGATCGGGCTTAAAGGAATCAGCTTTTTCGACTCCCTCTTGGCCGTTGTAAGCGCGCTCAACTTCGTAGTCCGCATTTTGCAGAGCTCTGACCGCGTACTCATTAAGAGCCTCGTCATCTTCGATCACTAAAATTTTCTTCATCGAAGCACTTTAGAATAGCCGTAGGATTCCAACTCCGCAAGACTAAAAATCACTTCCTCGCGCGCCGTGATTCCTGCCTTAAAAAGACCGAAACGCCCTCCTCAACGGCTTTGGAAAAACGCCGCTTAAATCGGGCAGTCCCGATCAGGCGCGCTTCTTTTCGATCCCGTAAATTACCTACCTCAATCAATACACTCGGCATTTTCCGGCTTTTTAAGACCGCAAAACGACCTTTGTCAACGTACGGCGCCGTCTTGATTCCATGCTTTTTGAGACTCAAACGAATCCGTTCGGCAAGACGCGTCGATGACAAACGCGCGGCGCGGGTGGGAGGCGGGAGAATCTTCTCCCCGGGTTCGCGGCGAGGACCATCGGGAATCGTCTTATTCAGTCCATAAACAAACACGACAACCCCTCGATTTCGCACACGCCGGACGTTATCGGCGTGAATGGAGACAAAAACCTTCCCATTGACCGCCTCACCGCGCAATACACGGTCTGAGAGAGCCACAAAAGAGTCATCCCAGCGCGTTAAATACGGCATAAGCGTCTTGCTTCTACGTAGACGCTGAGCAAGATCTTCTGAAATATTCAGGACAATTTCTTTCTCTACATTCCCACGCACCACCGCACCGCTGTTCTTGCCCCCGTGCCCGGGGTCAATAACAACGATGTCAGGTGATCGCTCGGCCGTATCAGCCAAGGCTATAATCGGAGCAGCCGCCACCACGGCGAATGCCCCGGCCAGAAGGATTCGGCGCATCTCTATATTATTTAAAAGAAAAGCTGCAATTAGGCAAGTGGAAAGACAAAGCTAATTTAGAGCAATTCAGAGGCCAACGCAGCGATGGGTGAGCGTTCTACCTTTGAGAACCAGATATGACCGAAAAGCTCCTGGCCCTGAAACCGCTGAACCAGGTTCGTCAATCCGTTCGATGCAGAATCCAGGTAATAATTGTCGATCTGGTAGGGATCTCCCGTGAGAACAATTTTGGACCCCATTCCACACCGTGAAATGATCGTTTTTACCTCGTGCGGCGTCAGATTCTGCGCGTCATCGATGAGAATATATTGACCTGGCAGGGTACGCCCGCGGAGATAGGCAACCGCCTCCACTTCGAGGCGTCCGTCATCAAGCATCATCTGGATGTCGATGGTGGCCTCTTCGCGGCGCGGGCGATCGAGGAGAAATTCCAGATTGTCGTAAATTGCGCCCATCCAGGTATTGAGTTTCTCTTGTTTGGACCCGGGCAAATAGCCGAGGTCATTGCCGACGGGAACAACCGGCCGCGCAACAAGCATTCGGCGATAAGGATTCTCCCCTTCAGCCATGGTCTGCTCAAGACCGGCGGCCAAGGAAATCAAGGTCTTGCCGCAACCCGGCAAACCAACCAGCGAGACGAGTTGGACTTCGGGCCTTAACAGCAGTTCCAGCGCGAATTTCTGCTCGAAATTAAGCGGCTTCACACCCCACGGATGAATTTCCTGCTTTTGGAGAGGGACCAGCGATTTCGTGGACACATCAAAACGAGCGAGAGCGCTTGAAGACTCATCATCCTCGGCCTTAAGAATTGCGAATTCATTCGGCAAAAATCCCTTATCCTCGATTGCCAGCTTCCGATCCCGATAAAATGAGTCAATCTCTTCCTTGCTCAACTTCAATTCACGCCAACCTTCATAAAGCTCGGAAACATTGACCTTCGACTTTTCATAGTCCTGCGTCTCCAAACCGACCGCTTCGGCCTTGATGCGCAGGTTAATGTCCTTTGAGATAAATACAACCTTCGCGTTCTGCTCCTTGCAATATTGAGCGATATGCAGAATCTGGTTGTCCTTTTTATTCAGGTCAAACGGAGTCGGCAAACCATTTTCGCGCGCCAATTCAATCTTGAGCGTCCCCCCATGCTCCAAGGTGACTCCGTCTGATAACTTGCCTTTTTCCCGCAGGCCGTCCAGCGAACGAGCGACCGCGCGGGCGTTGCGCCCGCGCTCGTCATTGTTGCGCTTAAACGAATCAAGCTCCTCTATGACCGGGAGCGGGATGACAACCTCGGATCCTTCAAACGCGAACATCGCATCCGGGTCGTGGATGATAACATTGGTATCAAGCACAAAGGTTTTCATGCACATGCCTCTTGGGTGCCGCAGAAAATGGCGGCACAAATTCTCTATACACTTCGTTTGCGAGAAAAACTCCTTCGGCCGTCAACGAAAGCTTCGCGACGCTGCGCGAACATCCCTCCGTTTCCAGAGTCAACAGACCCCGGTCCACCAGACCTTCAATCTCGCCGCGAAACGCGTCCTGCAAATCGGTCGTGAGCGGCATCCCATCCATGAGGCGGAGCTTGAGCATCATGGTTTCACCCAAAGCCTCTTTCCCCGTCAGCCGCTCGCTTGAGGCGGTCGGAACCCTTCCGGCTTCCACGCGCTCGCAATACACCTTTAACTTCTCTTCGTTCTGATAACGCTCGCCCGCTAAATAACCCGCGGCACCGCAACCGAGACCCAAATAGGATCCGTTAACCCAGTAGTTGAGATTGTGAATCCCTTCACGTCCGGGACGGGCAAAGTTGGAAACTTCGTAGTGTTTGTACCCATTCCCGGCGAGGGCATCGAGCGTGTCTTCCATCATAAGACGCGCAAGGTCCTCGTTGACCTCGACCTCTCGTTTACCGAAGACAGTCTTTTCCATCACCTGTAGGCCATACACAGAGATATGACCCGGATCCAACTCTAGAACCCGCTGCACGCTCGCACGCGCTTGCGCCCGCGTCTGGCCGGGAAGCCCGAACATGAGATCCACACTCATCGCAAATCCGCGTCTCTGGGCTTCGCGATAGACCGTAAGAAATTCTTCAAATGAATGCCGCCGCCCGATGGCTTTCAACAGAGCATCCTCTGCGGTTTGCAGACCAAGACTTAATCGAGACACGCCGGCACGGGACAGAACATCCATTTTCTCAACGCTTAGGCTTTCGGGGTTGGCTTCGAAGGTCACCTCGCGCATTTTGTGGAGGGGGCCGAAACGCTTATCCAAGCGAGTCAATAAATAATTAAGCGCCTCAACAGGCAGTTCACTTGGGGTTCCGCCGCCGAAATAAAGGGTTTCGGGAGAAAGTCCGTCTCCACGCAACCCCGCCTCAGCATCAACCGCATCAATATATCGATCAAACTGACTTTTCTGACCGGCGAAGGCCGTAAAATCGCAGTAGAAACATTTCACCGCGCAAAATGGGACATGCACATACAGGCCTAGGGTTTCAACCGAAGCGTCCCGAGCCGAATTAGTTATTGAATTTGCCTCTGATAACTTCAAGAAGCGAAAAACCAAACATGCGCGATCCTCCGTACGGGCGGCGATTACAATTATCTTACTAAATGAAACCGACTAACGAACCCCGCTTTCCACCCCAGTACGCTTACGGATCCTCTTTTTAAACGTCTTGCGCCGACGGGGACGCTTCTCTCGAACCGCCTTCTTTACCTTTTTCTTTTTAAGGCGTTTCGCCTTCTCACGACGGCGCTTTTTCTCGGCTTTTTTGTCTTCTTTCTCATCGCGCCGGAGGGACTTTTCGACCGCCCGATCCGAGCGCCGACGCGCGCGCGCCTTTTTCTGGGCAGCCCGCTTCGCGCGTTTTTCCCAACGCTTGTGGATGGGGTGTTTTCGCAGCCGTTTGGCTTTCTTAGGATGCCGTTTCACCCATGCCTTTGAGGACGGATGATTCATCAGCCAGGATGCTTTCTTAGGATGTTTTCGGGCCCAGCGCGTTCTTCTCGGATGTTTGCGAATCCATTCCGTCGCCCCTGGGTGGTCCATAACCCATGCGGCCTTCTCGGGGTGTTTGTCCGCCCACACCCCAAATACCTCGCTGGAACGCGCGTAGCCGACATCCAACCACGCCTCATCGAAGTCCGCGGAATCCAACGCATCCGCGATGCCTGCGGGGGCATCCTTGATCTCGAAGGGAATATAGTCTTTCGCCGAAACGGGCAGCGCGAACAAAAAGAGCACTAGGAGGAGATAGTTCATATTTAAACTAGTCTAAAGGGCGTTGCGAAATCCTGCAATACCCTACATGCTTCGGTTATGCGGTTACTCCTGCTTACTCTCTCAGTTCTCATCGCGGCGCCGCTCCCAGGAGGAGCGAAATGCAAGACCAAGGATGAATGCGCGTGGCAGGCTATTCGGGATCCCGATTCCACCGGCACTGGGGCCAGGAGTCTTGGGGCGAGCGGACGTTTTTTTGCCGAGAGACGGAAATTGAATAGAGACCCTGCGGAGAAGAATGGACCCGAGGAAAAAATGCCCGATCAGGGCTTCCTTTCCAGCTTCTTCGGCCTTTCCAAGCCGCGCCAACAAAGCATCCTCAACGGCATTAACGCTCTGGAACGCGGGGATGGAAAAACCGCCTATCAAGCAGGCGCCTCACTAAAGCAAGAAAGACCTGACAATCCTATCGGCTACCGCCTGACGGCTCAAGCCCTGCTTGGGGCCGGCGATTCGCGCGCCGCCATGAAGGAAGTTCAATCCGGACTCAAGAAAGCTCCGCTGGACGAAGGCCTCAATGCCCTCGCCAAACTTCTGAAAGGGAAACTCAACAACGCCTTCAAGCCGGAGACAATGATCAAGCCCAAACCAAAACCGCAGCGCAAAACCGAATTCGCTCCACCGAGGAGGAGAAGGCCCGCGGCACAGCCGCCGCTGCCTGACCGTTCGTTATCCGAAATCAAGGAAGGCATGACCCTCCTCAATGTCGGCGACCACCACAAAGCGATCACCCACTTCACCGACGTTATCGACCAAGACCCGGACAACTCCCTGGCCTTTCGTCTCCGAGCGCTTGCCCACTTCAAACTGAAGGATTTTCTCAGCGCGCTCAAAGATATCGACGCAGCCATCACACACGCGCCCAACGACGCGCGGGCGCATGAATTGCGGGGCCGCATTCTCTCCGAACTCGACAGAAATGAAGAAGCCCTCGAAGCCTTCTCGCGCGCAATCCAACACGATCCACGCAATGCGACGCTCTATCTATCACGCGCCCGTTTTCTCAAAAAGACCGGGGATCGAAGAAGAGAACTCGCGGATCTCAGACTCGCGGCCGCCCTCGACTCTGCATATGAATCCCTCTATAGAAGAACCTTGTCCCACTATCATGCCCAGGACAAGAAGTCCGCACCTAAAGATGCCGTCGAACTGCCGATGATTTTCTTGGCGGCGGCAGGCATTTCGATGCCAATACTGTTCTTCTTTTTATGGCGCAGCCGGAAAGCCCGGCCCGACTCCACGCCAACCCCCGCGGGCACAGACTTTGAAATTTTGCGGAAAATCGGTGAAGGCGGAATGGGAGAGGTCTACGCCGTTCGGGACCGGGGACTCGACCGCGTCGTCGCCGTCAAACGCATGAAGCCCGGCATCGCCTCCAACCCGGGAGAACGTGAACGCTTTTTGCGGGAAGCCCGCACCGTTGCCGCGCTCAAACACCCGTCCATTGTGGAAATCCATCAAGTCATTGAAGACGGGGAAGATCTCTACCTTGTTTTTGAAATCGTAGAGGGAGGCTCACTCTCGAAACGTCTCGACAACGGTCCTTTGGAGCTCGCGGAAGCAAAAACAATTATCCACCAAATCGCGGCAGCACTCGACTACGCGCATTCCAAGAACGTGGTCCATCGTGATCTCAAACCCGCGAACATTTTGCTCGCCGGGGATCGGGCAAAGGTCACGGATTTCGGCGTTGCCCATCGTGTGGGACAAACCGGAGAAATCATAGGAACCCCTGGATTTATGGCTCCGGAACAACTCCATGGCACGGTCTCTCCGGCAATCGACATCTTCGCTTTAGCCGTTTGCGCGCGTGAGATGCTGGGACGCCCCCTGCCGCAATCGCTGGACCGGGCAACCGACCCAAATCCGGAAAAAAGGTTCGCAACAGCGGGCGAATTCGCCAGGGCCTTCGGCGACATTTAGTACCATCCTCTTATATGCATCACGCCGGATTTGTCGCCCTAATCGGCAAGCCCAACGCGGGTAAATCCTCGTTGCTCAATGCTCTATTGAAATTTCCTCTTTCCATTGTTTCCTCCAAACCTCAAACCACTCGCCACAAACTTCTCGGCATTCTTAACGGCGATGATTACCAACTCTGCCTCCTGGACACACCGGGATGGCTCGATAATGCCAATGACAAACTCCAGGGCAGCCTCATCCGTGCCGCGAAAATCGCGGCAAAGGAAGACGCGGACATCCTCCTCCTCGTAGTGGAGCCCGCACGGCCAAACCCCGAAACAATTGCCTCACTCAAACAACTCGCATCCACCGGCAAACCGCTGATCCTGGCTATAAACAAATCGGATCTGATCAAAGAGAACAAAGGTCTAGACGCGATCGCCGCCGCGTACAAAAATGAACTWAAAATCGTCTCGTCGCATGCGGTCAGCGCGRAGAACGGCAAAGGGCTGAAGGGGCTGTTAAAAGGAATTCTTGAACAGCTTCCTGAATCCCCCGCCTTTTTTGAAGGGGATCGCCTTTCGGACCGCTGGGAACGCTTTTTCGTTTGCGAAATCGTGCGCGAAAATATTTTTGCGCAATTTGAAAAGGAAGTTCCGCATGCCTGTGCGGTTGTCCTGGAACAATTTCGAGAGAAAGAAGGACGCAAGGACCATATTTCCGTCACGGTACACGTTGAGAGAGATCCCCAAAAAGGGATTCTCGTTGGAAAAAAGGGGATGGCGATAAAAAAATTACGCATTGCATCCCACAAAGCCATCGAGACCTTCCTCGGCCGCAAGGCGGATCTTGAGATGCATGTAAAGGTGCGCAAGAACTGGCGCAAGGATAAAAACTCTCTTAGGGAATTCGGCTACTAATGAGCGGACAAGTACTGGACCACGACCATACTGAAGAAGCAAWCGCAACGCGCCTCGCGTCCGCACGGGAACAAAGTTATCTCGGAGACGCCGTCCTGGGCGCGATGGACGGAACCGTCACGACCTTCGCGGTGGTTGCCGCTGTCACCGGCGCAGGGTTGGGACCCGGGGCCTCGGCGGCGTTTGGACTTGCGAGCCTGCTCGCGGATGGATTCAGCATGGCGGTGGGTAATTATTTTCGCGCTAAGGCGGATCAAGAAGTCATCGATCAGGTTCGCCGTATGGAAGAAGATCACGTGGACAAGATTCCGGAAGGGGAACGCGAGGAAGTCCGCGAAATTTTTCGGCAAAAAGGATTTGAAGGCGAGATTTTGGACCGCATTGTGGAAACGATCACGAAGGATCGCAAACGCTGGATCGACACGATGGTGACCGAGGAGTGGGGACTTAAACTCGAGACTCAGGATCCTTTCATCGCAGGGGCGTCGACCTACGCCGCGTTTGTTCTTGCCGGAAGCGTGCCGCTGATCCCCCTCTTTTTTCTCTTCGAGACCAGCGCAGAAACCTCCTTTCTAATTAGTGGTGCTGCGACCGGGGCGACTTTCTTTGGAATCGGATATTGGAAGGGCATCGTCCTGGCCTCCGCGCGCCTGCGAAGCGGACTGGAAACTCTCTGCCTCGGTACCGGTGCCGCCGCCATCGCCTACGCTATCGGCCATTTAACTTCAGGTTGGATCGGAGCTTGATCATGACGCGAATTTTCTTGTGTTTGCTGTTCGTCGCTGCGCCGCTGCAGGCACAGCAAGCGGATCCCTTTCTTTGGCTCGAAGACGTGCAAGGCAAGAAATCTCTTGATTGGGCTCGCGCTCGCAACAAAGAAACGCTGACCCGCCTTCAAAGCGACGCGCGCTACAAAAAGATTCTCCAAGAAGCGGAGAATATCCTTCAGGCCACCGATCGTATCCCCTCAATTTCCCGAAAAGGAAATTGGCTCTACAATTTCTGGCAGGACGAGACACACGTCCGCGGCATTTGGCGCCGCACCACGCTTGAAGAATACCGGAAGAAAAATCCGAAATGGGAAACCATGCTCGATATCGACGCACTCGGTCGCGTAGAAAATAAAAGCTGGGTTTACAAAGGATCCTCCTGCCTGGCGCCGCATTATTATCGCTGCATGATCAAACTCTCTCCCGGCGGCAGCGACGCCTCTGAGTGGCGTGAATTCGACACCCTGAAAAAGGCCTTCGTCCCGAACGGATTCAAGCTCGCTGAGGCAAAATCCAATCTCGAATGGCTCGATGAAAACACGCTTCTGGTCGGAACAGACTTCGGACCAGGCAGCAAAACAGACTCGGGATACCCGCGCATCACCAAGCGTTGGGCTCGGGGAACGGCGCTGGAAAAAGCGAAAACAATTTTTGAAGGCTCAAAGAAAGATGTTTCCGTCTACCCGTGGGTCTCCCGCCGCCCCGAAGGGACCACGGTTTTAGTTGGGAAAAGTCCGTCATTTTTTACAAACCGCTACTGGCTCATGTCCGATGACGGCGAACGCCTCTCCATTCCCTTTCCTGACGAAATCCGCGCCTACGGCATCTTCAAAGGGAAAATGCTTGTAACCTTGCGCAAGGCCTGGAAAACCTTCCCCAACGGTGCTCTCATCGCGATGGATCTTTCCGACGTCCGCGAGGGCAAGGCCCAACCGCGCGTGGAGCTCGTTTTCCAATTGGATGAAGATTCAGGGTATCCTCGCCGCGGCGCCGTTGGTCTCGCAAAAGATTTTGTTCTCCTTGCGATCATGAAGGATGTGATGACAAGCCTTTACGCGGCAAAACCAGGCGCCGACGGCAAATGGACAGTCACACCGTTGCCAGTCCCGAAGTCCGGCACGGTCAGCCCCCACCACGTGGACTCCTACTCCAACGACGTCTTTTACTCCTACGACGACTTTCTCACCCCCTCGACCCTTTTTCTTCTTCCGGAGGGAGCATCCAAAGCCGAGACCCTCAAAAACATGCCGGCCCGTTTCGATTCGTCCGAATTCGAAGTCCAGCAATTCTTCGCGGTCTCCAGAGACTCGGAACACGTGCCGTATTTCATCGTTAACAAAAAGGGGATCCCCTTCGACGGAAAAAACCCCACACTCCTGTACGGTTACGGAGGATTTGAGATTCCTCTAAAACCGCGCTACCTGACAACGCTGGGGAAACTCTGGCTGGAGCGCGGCGGCGTCTATGTCCTCTCCAACATCCGCGGCGGCGGAGAGTACGGTCCCAAGTGGCACCAGGCAGCCTTGCTTGAAAATCGCCAGATCGCGTTTAACGACTTCATCTCAATTGCCGAGGACCTCATCGAACAAAAGATCACATCGCCGCGCCATCTCGGCATCATGGGCGGTTCCAACGGCGGCCTACTGATGGGCGCAGTCACCATGCAGCGCCCCGATCTGTTCAACGCGGTCGTCTGCCAGGTCCCCTTGCTCGACATGATGCGGTATCACAAGCTGCTGGCGGGTGCCAGCTGGATGGGTGAATACGGAAACCCCGATGACCCCAAGATGCGCAAGGTGATCCGAAAATATTCCCCCTATCAAAATGTGTTGTGGTATAAAGAGCGCCAATATCCGGAGGTTTTATTCATGACCTCAACGAAGGATGACCGCGTACATCCGGGACACGCGCGCAAGATGGTCGCAAAAATGAAAGCCCGCAACCATCAGGTGTGGTACTACGAAAATATAGAAGGCGGCCACTCTGCCGCTGCGGATCTTCGCCAGAAAGCGAAACGAAAAGCGCTCGAAACCGTCTACCTCCTCCAGTACCTCAAAGATTAAAACTGACGGAGGCTTCCGAGCTCATGCGCGCTCGAAAGCCTCCGCGATGCGATTTGTCGCCCCCCCCACATACCGGTTCGGTCTCGGCGAAGACCCCCTCATTCGGCTAGACGCTCAATGAAACCCTCGGGTTACAGGATAGAGTCTCAGAGCCCACCACCGTCCCAGCCGCGAGCAGTCCCCGGTAAACGGCGTAACAGGTGCGACATTCTAGATATAACCCCGCCCGAGAATTTTGGCAAGACCCAATTTAAGTGTGTCAAACCCATATAGAAATGTCAGGGTCTCCTGCCAGTTAGAAATGTCAGGGTCTTGCCGTTGTTTTTGTTGTCGTTTTTAATTTCAAACATATGCC
>NVTF01000016.1 GCA_002401485.1 Elusimicrobiota bacterium
GGAAGGAAGACTCTAAGAAAGGAAACCCAGCACCCTACAACCCAGCCTTACTCCGCAAAGCCGAAATCAACCGAACATTAGCCGCCCCAACCCCGGCAATATCCCCAGCCAACATCCGCTCCACTTCCCACGAAGCAGAATCAATACTCGCCGCAAACAACACCGACAAAACCTCATCCCCGCCATCCATCAATCGACCCACATAAAACCGCACCGGCGTAAACCGCACATGATCATCCCGCATGTCCCAAGAAGCAGCATCCCGCGACACACTAAACCGCCGAAAATCATACCCAGAACCGCCACCACCCATCGCAGCAACCCACTTAGACAAAGCCCGGGCAACAATGTCTTTGTCACCCATTTCCGTCACCGCCAAGGCGTCACACCAAAGCTCCACGTACCCCGGGAGAAACGAAGGAACCCCGCGAGCAACCCGCTCTTCCCGCTTAAGCATTTCGAATGGCAGATGCCCCACTTCGTGAAGGATCAGCGCGGAGGCTTCATCCGCACTCATTGAGGTAGGAAAAACAAAAGCAATGCCGGCCTCCACCAGCTTGCCCCCGGAATAAACAACGCGCATGTCGGTATTAAGGGCAGACCGCTCAATCACACCATCCGTAAATTGAACGTCAATCGACAAGACACTCTCATCAAACGGCATGTCCAGTCCCTTAATCGTTGCGATCGCACCGTCCACCTTTGTTCGAAATAACTTGGCATAAGACCGGTTCCCAAACAAACCCTGCCCCGAAACCCGAAGAGGATAAGCAGCAGCCTCTCCCGGAACCGGGAGAAACAGAAAAAGGAGAAGAAGTCGGAGCATAAACCCCAGGCGTTATGGAAAGAGAACGAAGAAGTACTGAAAGAATTCGCCCAGGTCTTGATTCACCAAGGTAACGTCAAGGGAACGACCGGCAAGGTTGCCGTTCAATCGACCGCTCATAGGATTATAATCAAGCAAAACCTTTACGCCGTCAATAGAACCCGTAACCTTGCGGGACTGCCGATCAAAGGCCAAACGAAACGGCTTGCCCGCATAAGCACCCACAACACCCACGTCCCGAAAGTCCACGTTGTAGCGAATCGGAGCTCCATTATAGGTGCCCTGAACCAAGGACCGAACAGGCGTCCAATGAAACGCCAGCTCGACGCGGCGGGATCCAATGTCGCCCAACATCGATTTACCGTCATGGTCGATCTTAACGCCGATCACGTCAGAATCACGCGAGCCCGTTAACATCCAGATGGTGCGGCTAAGCCGCATCGAAAATTCTTTGCCTTCATAACTCCCCGTAATCGTCGCGAAGCGCGGACGACCCACAACCCGGGCGGCCTGCTGGGTCACAAGCGATGGAAACGGAATCAAACGCATGCTGGCTCCAGCCGCAAACGACGGGAGAGGGGATAAAAGGAGCGCCAAAATAGAAACCGTTTTAATCATCATAGATCCACAGTATCACAACCCCGGCCCTTAGCGATTAGGCCGTTAGGCCTGTAGGCCCATGATTATTAGCCCTATCGCGATATGGGCCCCGATATCCTAAAATGACCCCCATGAGCGAAGAACTCCCCAAAAAGTACAAACCGAAAGAAATCGAGATAAAATGGGCCGAAAAATGGGAAAGCGATAAGGAATATCGCTACGATCCCAGCGTGCCGCGGGAGAACACCTTCGTAGTCGACACCCCGCCGCCGACCGTGAGCGGATCGCTTCATATGGGCCATGTATTCAGTTATTCCCAGACCGACATGAACGTACGCTACCAGCGGATGTTGGGGAAGAACATCTTCTACCCCATGGGCTGGGATGACAACGGTCTGCCGACAGAAAGGCGGGTCCAGAACCAATTCGCCATTCAGTGTGAACCCACGCTCCCTTATAAAGAAGATTGGAATCCCACCCCCGCCCCGAAGAAGGTGCGGGAACTGGAAAAGGTATCACGCAAGAATTTTTTAGAAGCGTGTTCCCTGCAGACGGAGGAAGACGAAAAGAAATACGAAGCCCTCTGGCGCAGACTCGGACTATCGATCGATTGGGACCAGAATTATTCCACCGTTGGGGAGCACTGCCGAAAGATAAGCCAGAATTCCTTTTTAGATTTGTACAAGAAAGGATTCATCTATGCCGTCGAGTCTCCCGTATTATGGGATACCACCTTTCAAACCGCCGTTGCTCAGGCCGAAGTCGAAGACCGGGAGAAACACGGAAACTTCCACGACATACGGTTTCAAGTGGAAGGCGGGGGAGACTTCATCATCTCCACCACCCGGCCCGAATTACTCGCCGCATGCATCGCCGTCGTCGCGCATCCCGATGACCAGCGGTACAAAGGATTGTTTGGAAAAAACGCCCGCACACCGCTCTACGACGGCATTGTTCCCATCATTCCCGCCGAACACGCTGACCCCGAGAAGGGAACCGGCATCATGATGATTTGTACCTTCGGTGACGTTGCCGACGTCGATTTCTGGCGGGCTGAAAAAATGCCCATGCGCCAGATCATCGGAAGAAGCGGGCGCCTCGTGCCCGTCGATTTCGGAGAAGAACCCTACAAAAGCGGATCGGTGGAAGCCGCCAATGCCGCCTACAAAGAAATTGAAGGCCTCTACGCAAAACAAGCGAGAACCAAGGTCAAAGAAATGCTCGAGGCGAGCGGAGCACTGGTCGGAGAGCTCAAACCCACCGAACAAGCCGTGAAGTTTTACGAGAAGGGGGATCAGCCCCTGGAGTTTGTGTCGACACGGCAGTGGTTCATCAAGATATTGGATCACAAGGAAGAACTGCTGGCCCAAGGCCGCAAGGTGCAGTGGCATCCCGAATTCATGCTCAAGCGCTTCGAGCAGTGGGTGGAAGGCCTGAATCAGGATTGGTGCATCAGCCGCCAGCGATTTTTCGGGGTGCCTTTTCCGGTCTGGTATCCCGTGCTGGAGGAGGGAGAACTCGATTTCACCAATCCCATCTTCGCGCCGGAGTCCGCGCTTCCCGTCGATCCCCAGTCCGATTGCCCCGAAGGATTTAAAGAAGAGCAGCGCGGAAAACCCGGTGGATTTGCCGGGGATACCGACGTTATGGACACCTGGGCGACCTCGTCCCTCACGCCCCAGATTTCAAGCCACTGGGGACTCGATGAAAAGCGGCATCAAAAACTTTTCCCCGCGGATTTAAGACCGCAAGCCCATGAGATTATTAGGACGTGGGCGTTTTACACCATTACCAAGTCCTGGATGCACGAGAAAGCCATCCCGTGGCATCACGCCGCGATCAGCGGCTGGGTCGTGACGCCGGACCGCCAGAAGATGAGCAAGTCGAAAGGCAAGGCCGTGACCCCCGAGGGATTGCTGGAAGAATATTCCGCGGACGCATTGCGGTATTGGTCTGCGCGAGCAAAACTCGGCCAAGACACCATCTACGACGAAAACGTTTTTAAGGTGGGACACCGCCTCGCCATGAAAATTTTCAACGCCTCCAAGTTCACCCTCATGCAGCTGCAGGCAGCGGAAGCGGACTCCTCCATAGGATCCTGGAACCTCGCGGACGTATCCCAACCCTTGGACAAAGCCTGGATCGCCCGCATGCGCACTCTCCTGGGATCAGCTTCAAACTCCTTCGAGGCCTTTCAATATTCGGCGGTATTGCTGGAAGTGGAGTCGGCCTTCTGGGATTTCTGCGACAACTATCTGGAGCTGGTGAAGAACCGGGCGTATGAAGGGTCTGACGCGTCGGCCCGCAAATCCGCGGTGGCCACCCTCGAGTGGACGCTCAAAGCCTTTTTGCGGTTATTAGCGCCGTTTTTGCCGTATATCACCGAGGAAGTCTGGTCGTGGCGGTTCGCAAAATCAGAGGGAGCAGCCTCCATCCATAAAGCGCCGTGGCCAACGGAGGAGGAGCTCCCGCTCCCCTCGGAACAGAATGGGACTGATTTTGACGCCGCCCGCACCGTGCTCGACAAAATCCGGGCCGAAAAAGCCGCTGAAAAGAAAAGCATTAAATGGCCTGTCACCTCTTTGCGCATCGCCGGAGAGGCGGCCACCATAGAAGCCGTTAAACGCGTGCTTAATGACGTAATTTCAGCCGGAAACGTCTCCTTAAGCGCCGTTGATTTGCAGGCCGAGGAAGCGCCTTTAAAGGTTGAAGTCGTCTTAGGGACCTCCGACGGCCGGGAAAAATAGTAGGCTTAAACGACCATTTCTGACGGAGGACTTAATGCCCCGCTTTAAAACCATTTTCTCCCTTATATCCCTACTAGTCGTTATCGGTCTTGTAGGTGCCTGCGGGGACAAGAATTCCGCTGCCAAAGCGGAAAAAAAGGCCGCCGCCGCGACCAAAAGCAAGAATCCCGACACCTACGTGCACGTGACGATTTCCGATGTGGACAGCCTCGATCCCGCCTGGTCCTACGACACCCAGAGCCACATGATCATCGAGAATATCTACGACTATCTGGTGACCTACAAAGGAGGCAGCGTTAACGATCTCGAAGCCCGCATCTCGAATAAGGTTCCTAGCCAGGAAAACGGCCTGCTCTCCGAAGACGGCCTCACCTATACCTTCCCGATCCGTAAAGGAGTCAAATTCCACAAAGGCGGGGAAGTGACCCCCAATGATGTGGCCTATTCGCTGCAGCGTTTTATGCTGTTTGACCGGGCAGGGGGGCCTTCGTCCTTGCTGCTCGAGCCCATCACCGGCCTCACCACCACTCGCAGTAAAGACGGAAAGCCGTTGGACGAAGCCTACACAAAGGTCATGGCAGCCGTGACCGTGGACGGCGACTACGTTGTCCTCAAAATCCATAAACCCTTCTCACCCATCCTGTCGATTCTGGCCTCCTGGGCGCCCATTATTTCCAAGGAGTGGGCCGCCGCCCACAATGCCTGGGACGGCACGAAGGAAAATTGGAAGAAACACAATAATCCGGATAAAACCGCGGAAGGGTTTCACGATCAGGAAAACGGAACCGGGCCCTTCATGCTCGATCGCTGGGATAAGAAAACCAAGGAAACCGTATTGGCTCGTTTCGACGACTACTGGCGCGGACCCGCAAAATTAAAACGAGCCCATATTAAGAGTGTCGATGAGTTTCAAACCCGCAAACTCATGCTGGCGGCCGGAGATGCCGACTCGATTTACGCCGACTATCTCCAACAGCCCTTGCTCAAAAATTTACCGGGCGTCGAACTCATCGATGACCTGCCCCGCATCGATATGAACCCGGCCATCTTCTTCGTTTTTAAGATCGAAACGAAGGGAAACCCGAATGTCGGCTCCGGGAAGTTGGACGGCAAAGGCATCCCGGCGAATTTTTTCGCGGACATCAATGTTCGCAAGGGCTTCGCCTCCGCCTTCGACTACGAAGGATTTATCAAGGACGTCAACCGCGGCAAAGGCACCCGCGCCCAGAGTTTTATCCCCAAAGGACTCTTCGGCTACAACGCCGATCAGGCTGCCTACCCCTACGACATCGACGCAGCTGAGGCCTTTTTCAAGAAGGCCCACGGCGGCGTCTTATGGAAAAAGGGATTTAAGTTCACCTTGGCCTACAACGCAGGCAATCAACCGCGCGAAGTCATCGCCAACATGATCAAACGCGCGGTGGAAAGCATCAACCCGAAGTTTCAGATTGATACCCGGCCGATCCAATGGTCCACCTATCTGGATCTCTCGAATAAATCGAAACTCCCGATGTTCATTTTAGGCTGGGCGCCCGACTACCCGGATCCGCACAACTTCGCGTTCCCCTACATGCACTCGGACGGAAATTACCCGCGATTGCAGCGATACAAAAACGCCGAGGCGGATAAACTCGTCACCGCCGCCATGACCGAGCGCGATTTGGAGAAGCGCAAAGCGATGTACTTCCGACTTCAGGAGATCGCCTACGAGGACGTGCCGACCTTGTTTGTCCTCAATTCGGTTCTCTATCGAACGCAGCGGACGTGGGTCAAGGGCTACACCTACAATCCCATTCACCCGGACGCTCCGTATTCCTGTCCGTTGTATTACCTTTCCAAGGAGTAGCGGCGCCTCATGGCGAAGTTCATTCTTAAACGGCTGGCAATGCTTCCCCTGGTTCTTTTGGGGGTGACCTTGCTGCTGTTTGGACTGTTCAATTCTCTATCGCCGGAGATGCGGGCGTCCATTTACGTGAAGGATCCCCGCCAATTGGCGGCCTTGGATGAGGTCATTCGAAAATACGGACTCAACGATCCCTTCCACAAACAATACAGCCGGTGGATCGGAGAGGTTCTAAGCGGCAATCTCGGTTATTCCGAAACAGCGAAAATGCCGGTCACCGAAGCCATCGCGGCCTTCTTCCCCGCCACCATCGAACTCTCGGTCATGGCCTTCATTCCCATTATGGTCCTCGGCGTGTGGCTGGGAACCGTCTCCGCCGTTCACCGCGACAAATGGATTGATCACGTCTCGCGGTTCATCTCAATCACGGGTTATTCCCTGCCGTCCTTTGTTCTCGGGCTGCTGCTGCTCATGGTGTTTTACGGGATGCTGGGGCTCTTCCCTCCGGGCCGCTATTCCCTGGCCTCGGACCTAATCATCTACGGGGGGAATTATCAGCCCTATACCGGAATGGTGCTCGTGGATTCCCTGCTCAACGGCCAGCCGGGCGTTTTTGTGGACGCCCTCAGACATCTCGTTTTGCCGGCGGCCTCGCTCACCTATATCACGATGGCGCTGCTGGTGCGTATTACACGCTCCTCCATGCTGGAAGAACTCGGAAAAGATTATGTGCGCACCGCCCGTGCCAAGGGCCTGCCGGAAAACATCGTGGTCAACGTACATGCGCGGCGAAACGCCTGGATCCCCGTCATCACCATCGCTTCTATTTTATTCGTGCAATTGCTCGGCGGCGTGCTGATTACCGAGACGGTATTCGCCTATCCCGGCATCGGACGCTGGGTCGCCCAAGCCGCGGTTCAACTGGATATCCCGGGAGTGATGGGGGTAGCGCTGCTCACCTCGACTCTGTTTGTTCTCGGAAATCTCGCCGCGGATGTGTGCTACGCGTTGGTCGACCCCAGGATCCGATTTCAATGAGCGACAACTTCAAAGAGTTCGCGGCGGACACCTGGAAGCGCCTAAAGCGGCGGCCTCTCTCCCTGGTCGGTCTCGCTCTCATCGCCGGGTTTTCTTCGGTCGCGATTTTCGCACCCGTTCTCGCGCCGCCGGAAAAAAACGCGAGGGACTATTATCTCATCCCGCAAGACGGCTACAGCCCCGACCCCGTCAGGCCCTCCGCGAAGCACTTCTTCGGGACCACCGAACAACAGTTCGACCTTTACTACGGAATTGTTTGGGGCACACGGACCGCGTTTAAGATCGGCGTCGCGGTTGTGTTTGTTTCGATTTTCGTCGGCATATTGATCGGCGGCGTCGGCGGTTATTACGGGGGATGGGTCGATGAGGTATTGATGCGTTTTACCGACGTCATCATGGCGCTGCCCAGCATCATCCTCGCCGTTGTGATCGTCACCGTGCGGGGCCCGAGCCTTTTTAATGTCATTGTCGCGCTTGCCGCCGTTTCGTGGCCGACCTATGCCCGCTTGATCCGCGGGGACGTGCTCAGCGTCAAACAACGCGAATTCGTGCTCGCGGCGCGCGCCTTGGGAGCCAGTGATCGACGCATCCTATTTCGTCACGTCATCCCGAATTCAATCTACCCGGTGATTGTGGTGGCGTCTCTCGACACGGGCGCTATCGTGCTTTCCGCCGCCGCCTTGAGTTTCCTCGGCCTCGGTGCCCCGGTAGGGTATGCCGATTGGGGCCAACTGATCGCAATGTCGCGCAATTGGATCATCGGGGCGTCGGGCAGCCCTCTCGATTATTGGCATACCGTCGCCTTCCCGGGCGGAGCAATTTTCCTATTCGTACTCGGATGGAACCTGTTAGGGGACGCCTTCCGAGACATTCTCGATCCGAGACAAAAATAATGAATCTAAACCAAATGTTGGACCGTACCGCCCAGAGACTCTCCGGGTCTCCGGCGCTTGTCTGCGTCAAAAAAGACGGAAGCGAAAACATTGTCACCTTCGGCGAGTTGCGGCGCCTTGTCCTGTGCGCCGCTGCTGGTTTTGAAAAGAAGGGAATCGAGAAGGGGGACTGCGTCGCCATCATCCACCGCAACGGCGCGGAATTTGTCATCGCCTATTTCGGGTTGCTGCGGCTCGGCGCTATCGCCGTCCCGATCAACTACATGGTGCAAAAACCCGAGGAACTCGGCTACATGCTCAAACACGTGGAAGCCAAAGGCGTCATCACGCAGCGAGAGTTCCTGCGCGGTATCCTCAAAACAAAAGAGACCGTGCCGTCCTTGGGGTTTATTCTTTCGAGCGACGGCGCCGGGAGCACCGGTGCCGATGTCGAGAGCTTCGAGACCTTCCTTACCGACAGCAACCCCATGGAGGGTTCGGTGGAAATCGACGATGAGGACATCGTTACGATGCTGTTCACCTCGGGAACCACCGGCAATCCCAAGGCCGTCATGCTGACGCACTCCAACCTCGTCTCCAATGTCGACGCCGGCGCTGAGGCTTTCGGCCTTACCGAAAAAGATGTCGCGCTCACCCTGCTGCCCATGTTTCACACCTTTGCGTGGACCTGCTGCACGCTCATTTCGCTCCGCCTCGGTGTAAAAAACGTCGTCATCGCGCATGCAGCGCCGCCTAAGCCGTGGTTGGATTGCATGGCCCGTCACGGCGTGACGATTTTCGCCGCCGTTCCGCAAATCTATTCGTTGTTGTCGAAACAAGCGGTCGGACTTAAGAAATGGGTCCTGCGTTTTTGGTTCTTCCGAAAGGTACGCATCGCGGTCTCCGGCGCCGCTCCCCTAAGCCCGTCGACGCTCAAAGAATTCAGGGACGGCTTTGGCGTCTCGATCACGGAAGGCTACGGTCTCACCGAAACCTCGCCGATTGCGTCCTTCAACCCGATTGGGCGCCCGAAGGTCAGCAGCGTCGGCAAACCTGTGCAGCATGTCCAGATCCGCATCATCGGCGATGGGGGGAAGTCGATCCCGCAAGGCGGGGAAGGGGAAATCGAGATTAAGGGTCCCAACATAATGAAGGGCTACTACAAAAATGAAGAGGCCACGCGGGAAGCGGTCGACGCCGACGGCTGGTTTAAGTCCGGCGACATCGGGCTGCTCGATGAAGACGGGTATCTCTTCATCAAGGACCGTAAGAAAGACATGATTATCGTGAAGGGGCTCAAAGTATTTTCAGCACAGGTCGAAAAGACTCTCATGAATCATCCGGACATCGCCGACGCCGCGGTCATCGGCATTCCCGATAGTACCGGCGACGAAAGAATCAAGGCCTTCTTTGTTCTGGTGGAGGGTTCCAAAATAGACAGCTCGGAACTCCACAAATTCTGCCGCAAGAACCTCGATCCCTACAAACGCCCGCGCGAAATCGAGATCGTTGATGAATTGCCGAAAAATGCGCTCCAGAAAACGCTCAAACGCGTGCTCCGGGATCGAGAACTCGAAAAAGCAAAAACCTGATTCCATGCGATCGCCCGCACTCCGCGATCTCGAACACCTCGCCAAAGACCACAAAGGGGAGGTGTACCTGGTCGGCGGCGTTCTGCGCGATCAGGCGCTCGGAGACTGCAGCGCTGTGCACGACATCGATCTCGCCATTTCGGGATCCGCAAAAAACTTCGCCCAGCGCGTCGCGCAAAAACTAAAAGGCACCCTCATCGTTTTGCATGCCGAAACGCGCATCTACCGGATCGCGGCGAAGACTCTTCAAGTGGACGTAGCGCAAATTCAAGGTGCTTCCATTGATGAGGATTTGGCCCGCCGCGACTTCACCATCAACGCGATGGCGGCTAAGTTCCCGATAAAGGATGAAGATTTGATCGACCCCTTTAACGGCAGGCGTGATGCAAAGAGAAAAATTCTGCGGGCAACCGGGCCGCGCGTGTTCTCAGAAGACCCGCTTCGCATGCTTCGCGCTTTCCGCCTCGCTGCGACGCTTGGCCTCAAAATTGAAGCCGCGACACGGGAACGCATTCACCGGCACCGGAAGAAAATCGCGACTCCCGCGGGCGAACGCATACGGACGGAATTGCTCGGGATTCTGCGGGCGGACAACAGTGCCGCGCATTTGAGAGCCATGGACGCGTGCGGGCTGCTCACGGCGGTATTCCCGGAGTTGGAAAAATCACGCTGCTGCGCCGAAGTTTATTACGGTAAAGGCGGTGTTCTCAAACACTCCTTGGCCGTGGTCGAACGCGCCGACCAGCTGATCGCCAACCTCGCGGACATTTATCCCGCATGGGGGGATAAATTCAAGAACGATCTCGCCAACGGGCTCTCTGCGAATGCAAATCCCCAGGTCTTGGTCCGCCTCGCATGCCTGCTGCACGACGTCTCAAAACCCGCCTGCGCGAAAATGATTAAGGGTCGTCTTCGGTTTTTCGGTCACGAAGCCCAAGGCGCCGTCCTCAGCGTGGAGATTCTCAAACGACTGCGTTTTTCCAGCGAGGAAATCGAAACCGTCCGCCTCTGTATTCACCATCATTTACGGCCCGGAAATCTCGCCGCAAGCGGCGTTGTAAGCGATAAAGCCGTGTTCCGTTTTTTTCGGGATCTCGGAGACCATGGCGTGCGCCTGCTCGCTGTTTGCTGGGCGGACCATGCAAGCTACTTGGGCCCCAACGCCTTGCGGGCGATTTTGCCCAGAATCGCCGAAGACCCGCATACCTCGGACCGCAGCCGGCCCCGTTCCCAAGAGGCTCGCAAAACCCTGTTTCATCTGCAAATCGTTTCCTATCTTCTCAATCAATGGATTAACCGCCGTGACCACGTGCGACCCCGAAAAATCTTAGACGGCACGGAAATCATGAAAACCCTCAAAATTCCCGCCGGTCCCGCCGTCGGGAATGCCCTCGCCGCCCTGCTGGAAGCCCAGGCAGAGGGAAAAGTCAAAAATCGCAGCGATGCGCTGCGTTTTCTAAAAAAACTCAAGCAATAAAACGGCAATGGTGAGACGGGTCTTCCCCTGTTATACTCAGCGGGAAGGTCTCTGAACAGTAAATACACCATGCGACCTGGCATCCTCATCCGGGCTCTACAGCTATTGATCGTGCTTCCCGTTTTCGGGACGCTCGTGGTTGCCCCTGTTTCCGCGCAAGTCGAGAACACCCCGCCGAGTCTCTTCAATCGCCTCAGCGCTGACTGCCTCGGAAATACAACCATCAACACCACCATCTCGACGGGCACCACCAACCTCTCCATCGCGGTGCAGGACATCGGGTCCACCACCGGTTCCATCATCGCATCCGGACTTAGGTTCGGACGTTCGCCGCATGTCGGCGGCACGGTCGCCCGTGCCGGGACGAAGCTTCTCATGCATTTCGACGGCAACTTCATCGACTCCTCAACGTTCGCCAATAACGGGACCGGGGCGGGCAATCTGCCCACGGCCTGCGGAGTTCCCAACGGCTTCTCCGGACTCGCCGGGGACAATTGTTATGACTTCGACGGAGCGGATGACGAGATCCAAATTCTTAAAACCGCTTCCCTCAACGATACCACCAGTCAGATCACGATCCAAGCCTGGATCAATCCTGATGCGACGCCGGCGGGGGGCGACCCGATTGTTGAATTCGGAGACGGCACGGGAATCGGGGTGCATCTGTGGCATTCGGTCGGCAGTCCGGGAGACCTCTTCGCGAACCTGGTGGGAACGTCCGGGGCCAGCAATATCATCCAAAGCACCGGCGGGTGGATCAACACCGGCGTTTGGCAGCTCGTCACGATTACCTTCGGCGGTTCGGTGGCGGAACTCTATTTCAACGACGTTATGGTGGCCTCCCAAAGTCTCAGCGGAGTCGAGCCGCTCGATGTCGGCCGCGATGTGTTTATTGGAAGGCGTCCCTCCGCAGCGAATTTTTATGACGGAAAAATCGATGAGGTCCGCATCATTCGCGGCGGTCTTAGCGCAGACGATGTCGCTGCGGACTATTTCTCAGGAACCCTTCACATCAGCACCACGGGCATAGACGGAAATCTCGTACAAACGAATTTATCGAACGGGGCCGGCTTAAGCGTCAATGCCGTCAACGGCGTCGTGGCCGTCGTCACGGCAACAGTCAACAACATCCAATTCCCGGCAGCGGGACAAAACATCCTCAGTTGGAGATTTCAGGATATGACGGGCAATACCTCGTTCACCACCATCTCAATGAATGTCACCGAAGCGCCGCCTACGGCGCCCGGCGCTCTCACGGGATCTGCCCCCGGTACCACCGACATCCTATGGACCTGGACAACTCCAACAAAGATCTGCCTCGCTGCCGACGCCGCCTCTCCGGCCATCTACGAAGTGGTCGATGAAAATACAACCGTCGTCAGCGGCCCGGATGCGGACAAAACGAACCTATCTTTCGCAGAATCCGGGCTGAGTGTTAATTCCGCTCGCCGCAGGCGTGTGCGGGCGGTCGATGCCTTCGGCAACGGCAGCTTTTCGGCCGAAACAACGGTCTACTCTCTCGCCGCCGCCCCAACGACCCTCGCCGCCGGGACCATTTCAACCGGAAGCGCCGTGTTCACCTGGGCCAACGCCGGCAATCCCGGATACACCCGCTACGAGTTTTCTATTTCCTCGGATAACTTCGTCAATTTCGTTTCGACCTTGGCGAAAATTTCCGATAACCTGACCGCGTTGACTCTTTCCGCCGCAAATCTCTCGCCCAATCAGACCTACAACATTCGAGTGCGGGCCCAGAACGGAAGAAATTCCGACACCCTGGGGACTACCTTGACGGCCTTCGATACCGCCGCGTTTGTGACGCTCGCGACAGGGCCGACGAGTCTCAACGGATCGGCCTTGGGCACATCATCGATCGCCTGGAGCTGGGCGGTTGTGCCGACGGCAACCAGCTACCGGTTGGAAGACGACGATACCGGCCTGGCGATTGTGGTGCAAGCGGGAACGTCCTTCAATCAGACTTCACTCGGTCCAAACGTTACGGTCAACGCGAAACTGCGGGCCGACAATGCCTCGGGGCTGGGCCAGTTCGGACCGGTCTTGGGAGCCATCACCCACGCCAATCCTCCCAATTCGACGGCGCTCGTCTTGGCCGGCTCCACCACGATCTCGATTTCTTGGAATACCGGGGGCAACCCCTCGGGAACCTTTTTCCAGGCGATGATTTCAACATCCACTTCTTTTTCGGTGGTCACCCAAACCATTTCAGTCACAGGCGCAACGGGAAGTTTTACAAATCTGCTGCCGGCAACCCCGTATGCCTTTCGGGTGCGCGCCATCAACGCGGGGTCGGTCCCGACAGCCTTCGACTCCACGATTCAAACCCAGACGACCCAATTCGTCGGCATTTCATCGCAGGCCATACCGAGCAGTCCTTATACCCCGATCAGCGGCGGTGTGGGGGTTTACCACTTCGACGAATCATCGGGAACAGCGGCGGCGGATAGTTCCGGACTCGGAAACAACGCGACACTCACCTGCAATTTCGTTAACTGCTCAACGCCGACATTCACAAGCGGCATGTCGGGACTGGGCAACGCGGTCAAATTTACCGGCATTCAAGACACCTTCTGCCGCATCCCCAATTCCGCGTCGCTGCAAACCACCGGCGACATTACCATCTCGGCATGGGTAAATCCCGATACTGTGAACCAAATCGCGGACGCGGGAATCGTGGCGAAGGGTTCCGGCACGCTGGAAAACTACACGCTGGAAATCACCGCCGGACGCGAATGGCTTTTCCGGGTACGAGACAACTTCCCGACAACATTCACGATTAAATCAACCATGACACTTGTCGCGGGAAAGTGGACGCATGTGGCCGGCGTTTTCACCGGTGGGGGAACCCCGACCCTGCACCTGTATGTCGACGGGGTGCAAACCAGCTCCGCAGCCATCGGCGGAACCGGAGTTCGTTTTTCAGACAATCACGATTTATCCATCGGCAATCGGCAAAACCTATCAGGTCCCTACAACCGCGGATTTAGAGGGGACATCGACGAGGTGCAGATCCAAAACCTGGCGGCCTCCGCCGCCAATATCCTGACCGCCTATTTAGGCGCGTTTCCCGTGGAACTCACACCTCCCGCACCCAACGGGGACAAACGTCTCACCATCCCGCCCGATACCTTCGGCCAAGAGGCCGTTATCCTCGTCTCGGGGCAGCCGCTGACTTCCCCCATCCTCATCAATACGCAAATATTGTCGGATGGACTCTCCGCGCCGCCGACCGGTCAGACCTTCGTTCCAAACAGCATCATCGAAGTGGTCGCCAACGTCAACGGTGCTGAATTTGAGGACAACTTCAACAGTTCCGTTACCGTATCGATTCCCTACACGGATGACAACAACAACGGTCTCGTCGACGGAACCGAACCTCCGCTTCCCGCCATCAACATTATCATGTATACCCTCAACGAAGCGGTTGTTCGTTGGGAACCCCTGCCAACCACGGTAGATACCGTGAATAAGCGCGTCAACGGACTCACCGGTCATTTCTCGATTTTCGCGCTTTTTGGTCCGACGGCGATCCAACCGGACGTGAGTACCGTACGCGTCTATCCCAATCCCTGGAAGCCCGGCAGCGGCAGCCTGTTTGACTCTGTCACCTTCAACGGAAGAACCGGACTTGCTTTCGATAATCTTTCCGAGTCCGGGTCCATCCGCATCTTCACACTCTCGGGGGAACTCGTCGCGACCGTTGCATACGGCGCCGGCGATATTGGAACGGCCATCTGGGACGGACGGAATTCCAGCGGAGTCACCGTTGCCAGCGGCGTCTACTTCGCATATGTAAAAACGAATACGGGCGACATCGCGCTGAAAAAATTCGCGATCCAACGCTGACATGAAGAGATTCTCGCTGCTCCTTATATTATTTCTCGCTGCTTCCGCAACCCTGCATGCGGCGGGCAGCAACGTGGGAACCTCCGCAGGCGAATTCTTGAAATTCGGACCGGATGCCCGCGGGATCGGCATGGGGCATGCGATGTCCTCGATCGCCGAGGACTCTTCAGCGATTTTTTGGAATCCGGCCGGATTGGCCCAGCTGCGTCGTGGACACGTAACCTTCACCCATGGAATCCTCTTTCAAGATGTCTTTTACGACTACGTTGCCTACGCCCGTCCTATCGCTCCGCTGGTATTGCCGCGCCGCAGATTTCTCCGCCCGAGCGGCCTTGGCACCCTCGGCATCTCCATCCAATACCTCAACGCAGGCCGCATCGAAGAGCGCATCAATACCGGCGCCCCCACAGGGGGACAATTCACCCCGCGCGATTTGGCGGTAACCACGGCATGGGGGGGATCCCTCACCGACAATCTTTCAGTCGGCCTTGCTCTTAAATATATCGATTCCCGAATTCAAGCGGATGCCAGGACCGGGGCGGTCGACGGCGGTATACGGTATCAAACGCATCTCTACGATTGGCCATGGACGGTAGCCGCCAGCATTCATAATTTGGGGGGGAGCCTCAGCTTCGACAGTCAGCGGGACCCGTTGCCGGTGACCGTCCGTTTTGGAAACAGTTTCCGTCCTGTCGAATACCTGGTCATCGGCGGCGACATCATCCTCAGTCGCGACAACGATCCGTATCCGGCCATCGGCATCGAAGGGTTGTTCGCGGTGGAGCAAAGCGTCGTCGTCGCCATTCGCGGGGGATACAACGGACGCACCTCCTCGGGCGACCTCGATGGGTTCGCCGGTACGTCCTTCGGCTTGGGATTAAAAATGGATACGCTCGGCGTCGATTACGGCTGGCTGCCCTTTGGAGCGCTTGGCAGCACGCATCGTTTCTCGGTCACCTACTCCTTCGGTAAAACCGTGCGAAGATGATAGGATAGTCATCCAATCCTAAGGAGGAATGTTATGCCAACAGCGATCATGGAAACGACGAAGGGTAAACTGACGATTGAGCTCTTCGAGAAGGACGCTCCCAACACCGTCAAAAATTTCGTTGACCTCGTCGACAAGGGTTTTTACAACGGCCTTGCATTTCACCGCGTCATCCCTGATTTTATGATTCAAGGCGGTTGCCCCCAAGGAACGGGAACCGGCGGACCCGGCTATCAGATTAAGTGCGAGATCAACGACAACAAACATCTGCCGGGAACACTCTCCATGGCCCATGCCGGCCGAGACACAGGCGGCTCCCAGTTCTTCATTTGCCACGTGGCCTGCGCCCATCTCGATGGGCAGCACACTGTTTTCGGCAAAACCGAAAACATGGAAGTTGTTAATGCCATCGACAAAGGCGACGTGATCGAGAAAGTCACTATAGAACCTTAAAAAGATCAATAAAAACAAACACTAATTAGTCGATTTGTATTTGCTATAATTAGAATATGCCGACTAAAGATGAAGTATTAAAAGCCCTTTCAACCTGCATTGAACCCGAATTGGGAAAAGACATTGTCTCTCTGGGGATGGTGCAAAATCTCACGATTGACGGCACAACGGTCAGCTTCGACTATAAACTGACCACGCCTGCCTGCCCTCTTAAGGATAAGATGGATAAAGAGGCCCGCGAAGCTCTCGAGACGGTGGATGGGATTGAATCAATCACCATCAACATGATGGCCGACGTGCAGAAGGATGTCCGTCTGGGCCAAACCCTTCCGTCCGGAATCAAGAACCTCGTCGCTGTCGGCAGCGGTAAGGGCGGCGTCGGAAAATCGAGCATTGCGGCCAACCTTGCGGTCGCACTGGCCAAGGAAGGCGCGAAAGTCGGTCTCATGGACGCCGATGTATACGGCCCCAACCAGCCCCAAATGTTCGGCGTCACCGGTTACAAACCGGAGGTCGACTCCAACAACAAAATCAAACCGCCCGAAAACCACGGTGTTAAGATTTTTTCAATGGGGTTTCTCATGAAACCCGACCAACCCGCGATTTGGCGCGGCCCAATGCTTCACGGCGCGATCCAGCAATTTCTCAAAGACGTGTTGTGGGGAGAACTCGATTATCTCATCATCGACCTTCCTCCCGGTACGGGAGACGTCCAATTAAGCCTTTGCCAAGCCGTCCCGCTGGTGGGTTCGGTGATTGTGACCACGCCGCAGTCGGTGGCCTTGTCCGACGTGCGCAAAGCGATCGCGATGTTTAAGAAGTTGAACGTCCCGATCCTCGGTCTCATTGAGAACATGAGCGAGTTCGTCTGCCCGCACTGCAAGACCTCCACACCGATATTTGCCAAAGCCGGCGCGAAGGATCTCGCCGATGAACATCGCATTCCCTACCTCGGTGAAATCCCGCTGGATCCGGAAATCTGCGTCGCCGCGGAAAATGGAACCCCCGCGCTGCTCGCCAATCCCGAAAGCCCGACCTCCACATCGCTGCGCCTGGTTGCCCGTCTCATCGCCGCGCAGGTCAGTCTGCAGAACCACAACCGAAAAGCTTTGAAGGTAGACCTCGTCACTTCTTAAATGGCCGGCAATCTCCGCGCTCTCATGGCAGAATTTCTCGGCACCTTCGCCTGGGTGTTCCTGGCGGCAGGGGTTGTCTGCTCCGATGCCAGCCTCGGTGGAACCATCGGTCCCACCGGGATCGCCCTCGGCGTCGGGTTGACGGTCGCAGGCGTGTTCGCGATTTTCGGATCGGTCGCGCGCGGCCAATTCAATCCGGCTCTCACCCTTGGGCTTGTCGCCACCCGGCGCCTCGACATCGTGCAGGGGGTCATGTGCCTCGTAAGCCAACTGCTCGGCGCGGCGCTTGCGGGCCTATTCCTTGCCAAAGCGTTTTCCCACGCGCCGATCATCGCCGAAAGCCCCTTTCTGGGAGTGCCCATGCCCGAAGGCGTGGGCTACCGTGGCGCGTCCCTGCTGGAAGCCGTCGCCACGATGATGCTGGCCATGGCGGTATATACCCCCGGAGCATCGGAACAATCCGATCACCCCTCGACCTTGCTCCCCGCGATCGCGGCCGGAGCGATCGCCGCAGCGGCAACACTCGTCATCGGACCGCTGACCGGTGCCGCGCTCAATCCCGTTCGCGCGTTCGGTCCGGCGCTGGCAACAGGATACTGGCACCAACACTATATTTACTGGGCGGGCCCACTAGCCGGTGGAGCCGCCGGCATGGGAATTTCGCGCCTGTTGTTTGAACACCAAAAAATTTAAGAGGATATCATCATGAACCCACTAACACTTGAAGCCGCTTCCATTAAAGAATTCAACCAAGACGATGCACCGCTCGGTCTTTTCGCCTTTGAAGGCAACGGCGTCGCCGCGCCTTTCCTTTCATCGAAAACGAAGAAGGAAATTAACGCCGAACTCAGTGACGCCGGATTTAAAGGCAATCCCGGAGAGAAGGCCGCTTTTCGCGCCTCCGATGGGAATAGGTCGCGCCGCTTCATTGTGATCGGACTGGGCGGCAAGAAGGGATTCACCGCGGACTGCCAACGAAAAGCCGCCAGTGCGCTCTACAACGCAGCCCGCAAGGGAAAGGAAACGATGTGGATATCAATCCCCGGCGATAGACAAGCCGCCGTGGAGGGGTTCCTCCTGTCGGCTCACACAGATCCCCGATACAAAGAACCGTGCAAGGACACCAAGCTTCAGTCAGTCAAGGTCATCACGCAAAGCGCTGGAGAGAAGAAAAAGACCGCCGCCGCGATTGAGCGCGCCGGCCTATTCTCTGAAGCGGTTTGCTGGACGCGGGATCTCGTTAACGAAGCTCCCTCGGACCAAAGCCCGGAGAGGCTGACCCAGACGGCTAAGAAATACATCAGCGATGGTGTGACCCTCAAGATTATCGACAAGAAGCAGGCTGCAAAACTCGGCATGGGTTCCTACCTCTCGGTCGCACGGGGTTCGGATGCTCCGCCGTATTTCCTCCACTTCATCTACAAGCCCAAGGGAAAAGCCAAGAAAAAGATCGGCCTTGTCGGAAAAGGCGTCACCTTTGACTCCGGGGGACTCTCGCTGAAGCCCGCCGGCTCCATGGAGACGATGAAATGCGACATGGCCGGCGCCGCAACGGTCTTTGGCGTGATGCGGGTTCTCTCCCGCCTCAAGGTGAAAGCCGAAGTGCACGGCATAACACCCCTCACCTACAACATGCCCGGCCCCGATGCAACCAAGCCCGGGGACATCGTGAGGGCCTCGAACGGAAAAACGATCGAGATCTTAAACACCGACGCCGAAGGCCGCTTGATTCTGGCCGATGCGTTGGTGTACGCCTCCAAACTCAAGTTCGACGTCATCATGGATTTGGCGACGCTGACCGGCGCCGCCGTGGTCGCTCTCGGCAACGACGTCACCGCCGCGATGACCAACGACAAGAGCGCGCTGCAAAAACTGCTTGCCTCCTCGAAGAAAACCCAGGAGATGGTGTGGGAACTGCCGCTCGTCAAAGGCTACAAGAAACAAATTAAGAGCAAGGTCGCCAATATTAAGAATATCGGCAACCGTGGAGAAGCCGGAACCATCACCGCCGGTCTTTTCCTCGAAGAGTTCGTCGACGCCAAATCCTGGATCCATCTCGACATCGCCGGCCCGGCCTGGACGGACGGGGGACAAGCCTACTGCCCGCCCGGCGGAACCGGTGCAATGGTCCGCACCCTGCTCGAGTACCTCAGCGCCCTGTGATAACCGATCACGTCCGCGAGATTCTTCTGGAGCTCGGAGAAGACCCGAAACGCCAGGGGCTCCTCGATACGCCGCACCGCGTTGAAAAAGCTCTGGGAGAACTCACGGCGGGATACGGAGTCGATATCGATAAGCTCATCAATGGTGCTCTATTTGATATCGATTATGCGGATATGGTGATTGTGAAGAACATAACGTTCTATTCGCTCTGCGAACACCATATGCTGCCGTTTTTCGGCCGCGCGACCGTGGCGTATATCCCCAACAAAAAAGTCATCGGTCTTTCAAAAATACCCAAACTCGTCAACGTCTTCGCGCGGCGGCTCCAAATTCAGGAACGCATGACCCAGCAAATCGCCGAAACCCTGCTGGATAAGTTAAAGCCCAAAGGCGTCGGCGTGATTGTGAACGCGCGCCATTTGTGCATGGAAATGAGGGGGGCGCAAAGCGAACACTCCCCGACAACAACCAGCGTGATGCTCGGAATTTTCCGAGACGACGCCCGTACCCGCGACGAATTTCTAACGCTCGCAAAACACTAAGGAGAACCATCATGTCTAACCCGCTCAAGGAACTGGCCCAATTCGGACAGAGCCCGTGGATGGATTTTATCAGCCGCCCGATGCTTCAATCCGGGGACTTGGCAAAACTCATTGAAGAAGACGGAGTGAAAGGCGTCACGTCCAACCCGTCGATTTTTGACAAGGCGATTTCTTCCGGCTCCGACTACGACGAAGGCATCCAAGGGGCGTTGGACGCGGGCATTACCGATCCCGAGGCGGTTTTTGAGCGGCTCGCGATCAAGGACATTCAAGAGGCCTGTGATGTACTCAAGCCGGTCTACGACGAGACCGACGGCGTCGACGGCTACGTCAGCCTCGAAGTCGCGCCCACCCTGGCCTACGACAGCGACGGCACCGCCGCCGCCGCCGAGCGCCTGTTTTCCGCCGTGGATCGAACCAATGTCATGATCAAGATTCCAGCAACGAAGGAAGGTCTTCCCGCGATCACTTCCTCCATTGCCAAAGGCATCAACGTAAACGTGACCCTCATTTTCTCTTTGGAACGGTATATGGAAGTTATCAATGCCTACCTGGCAGGGCTCGAGAAACTGTCCGAAACAGACACCCCGTTAAAAAGCGTCGCCTCGGTTGCGAGCTTTTTCATCAGCCGGATCGATGTCGCAGTCGATAACAAACTTCCGGAAGGCTCTCCGCTGCGGGGGAAAATCGC
Organism: Elusimicrobiota bacterium; assembly: GCA_002401485.1. Classification (GTDB taxonomy): domain Bacteria; phylum Elusimicrobiota; class Elusimicrobia; order UBA1565; family UBA1565; genus UBA1565. Next base: position 20,833 of record NVTF01000016.1, read on the forward strand.
CACCGCCAACGGCAAAACGGCGTACAAGTTATTTGAAAAGGTATTCGGCTCAGACCGCTTTAAGTCCCTCGCCGAAAAAGGAGCTCGGGTGCAGCGCCCGCTTTGGGCTTCGACCGGCACGAAGGACCCCTCCTATCCCGACACGCTCTACGTGGATGGACTCATCGGAAAGGACACGGTCAACACCATTCCTCCGAAAACCTGGGACGCGTTTCGCGATCACGGAACCGTTGCCGAAACCATCACCGCGGGAGTCGACGAAGCGCGTCAACAGCTGGAGACGCTTCTGGAAGCGGGCATTAATCTCAGCGAGGTCACCAAGATACTCGAAGACGAGGGCGTCAAATCCTTCGCCGATGCGTATGAAGGGCTGCTGCATCATCTTAAAGACAAGGTTGCTTCGATGGCAGGCGGTGGCCCGGGAAACGCCTCACGGGAGTCGACGCCTAACGGCCTCGTCTCCCGGATCTGGGGCAAAGACGCGTCGCTTTGGAAAAGCGACGAGGACCACAAATCAATCATCGAGAACTCCTTGGGTTGGCTGGGCCTTCCCGAAACGATGAGTGCAAGGGTGCAGGAACTCACCGCATTTGCCGATGACGTCCGCGGCTTTGAGAGTGTTGTGGTTCTCGGCATGGGCGGCTCGAGCCTCGCGCCCGAAGTGTTCCGCCGAAGTTTTCCTAAACGCGACGGGCATCCCGCACTTCGTGTTCTCGATTCCACCGACCCGGAAACGGTTGAGGCCGTTCTCGCGGCGGCCCCGGCTGAAAAGACGCTTTTTATCGTCGCCAGTAAATCGGGATCCACAACCGAACCGCTGCGCTTCTTTGACTATGCGTGGTCTAAAATTCCTAAGGGGGAAAATTTTGTTGCGATTACCGATCCGGGATCCCAACTGGAAGCCCTCGCCAAAGAAAAGGGATTTAGAAATTGCTTCCTCAACTTTGCCGATATCGGCGGGCGTTTCTCGGCGCTTTCCTATTTTGGATT
>NVTF01000017.1 GCA_002401485.1 Elusimicrobiota bacterium
GGCCTTCCAAGGATTACCGGTATACAAAAACGATGATGCATGCCGCGCCGGCCTTATGGAAAAAACTGATGACCGTTTTGACGGCCAATACCATCGATTACCTTTCGGCGCAAGTGGATGCGGGCGCTCAGGCGATTCAGCTTTTCGATTCCTGGGTGGGGGTGTTGTCGCAATCTGATTTTGAACGTTTCGTGAAGCCGTATTCCGCGAAGATCCTAAAAGCGATTCAGCGCAAAGGTGTTCCGGTGATTCATTTTGGGACGGGAACAACGCCGTTCTTAAAAAGTTTCGCGCAGACGGGCGGCGATGTGGTGGGTGTTGATTGGCGTCCGGGGCTCGATGCGGCGCGAAAGGTTATTCCTGCGTCCCAGGCCATTCAGGGTAATCTTGATCCGACGCTTCTTTTACTGCCCAGGCCCACGCTCAAGCCGCTGGTGCGGGATGTGGTGCGCCGCGCCCAAGGCCGTCGCGGCCACATATTTAATCTGGGACACGGTATCCTGCCGCCAACCGATCCCGATACCGTTAAGGCTGTCGTTGACTGGGTCCACGCCTGGACCTCGTAATGACTCGCCGCGCGGTTTTGCTCATGGCGCACGGCGCGGCCGACACACTCTCGGAAATTCCATCGTACTTGCAGGGCATCTTCGGGAAGCGGCCTCTTCCGGAAGGAATCGTCGATCAGGTAACGGAGCGTTATAAAAAAATAGGCGGGCGATCCCCACTGAAAACCATTACGAACGCACAGGCGAACGGTCTGCAGGATCGGTTGGGAGAGGACGTTCGCGTCTATGTTGGGATGCGCCACTGGTCTCCGTGGATCGAGGATGTTGTAGCCGGCATGCGCAAGGATGGTGTTGATGAAATTGTTGCCGTGCCGTTGACGCCGTATGATTCCGCCATGAGTGTGGGTGCGTATCTCCGTGCCTTAAGCGATGCGATTGCGGCAACGGGTGGGCCGCTTGCGGTGCGCGAGGTGCGCGGATGGCATCTGCATCCGCAGTTGATTGATGCGTACGCCGCGCGCATCTCCGAGGTGAATAACGACCCCGAGGCGTGTTTGCTGTTGACCGCGCACAGTTTGCCCGCACGCGTGATTAAAGAGGGGGACCGCTACGCCGGGTCTCTTGCTGAAACGGCGCAGGCGGTGCATGAACGATCCGGGTTGGCTCGAATGGAATTCGCCTACCAAAGTGCCGGGGCCGGCGGTCGGGAACCCTGGCTCGGCCCCGATGCCGGAGAGGTGTTGGAACGGCTCAAGGAGGAAGGGGTGGAGAGTGTTCTATTGTCTCCCATCGGGTTTGTCTCGGAACATATGGAAACGCTCTACGATGACGACATTCTTTATGCCGGCAAGGCCGACGCGTTGGGCCTCCGGTTTTCGCGCGCGAAGGCGCTCAACGATCATCCCGCTTTTCTGGATGTTTTAGCCGATGTGGTGCAAAACGCATGAGTTGCGAACGTGTCGTTATCCTGGGTGCGGGAATCTCCGGGCTTGTGTGCGCCTATGAGCTCGCGAAAAAAAATGTTGCCTCCCTCGTCTTAGAGGCTGGAGACCGCGTCGGCGGAAAGATTTGGAGTCCCCGTGCAGAACGTGAGGGACTTATCTATGAAGCGGGCCCCGATTCGTTTGTAACGACCAAACCCGCCGCTCTCGATCTTGCGTTGGAATTGGGTCTTGAGAAAGAGCTGCTGACGACGCATGCCGAGAAAAAAGGCATGTGGGTCTACACGCGCGGGCGGCTGCGCCGATTCCCGGAAGGGCTGCTGTTGATGGCGCCGACAAAAATCCCCGCATTTCTTTTCTCCGACATTGTCGGAGTCTTCGCCAAGCTGCGCATGGTCGCTGATGTTTTTCTGCCGGCGGGAGATCCCTCCCAGGATGAGTCCATCAACGCCTTCGCCCAGCGGCGGTTTGGAGTTGAAGCGGCGGAATCGTTTATTAATCCAGTGATGGCGGGCATTCATTCCGGGGACCCGGACCTGCTGAGCCTTAAAAGCACCTTCCCTCAGTTTTTTAAGATGGAACGGGAGCACGGCAGCATCATACGCGCCATGCGTACAAAGCGCCGGCCTTCGCCTCAGCCGGACCGGTCCATGTTCATGACGCTGCGCGGCGGCATCGAGGGGTTAACACAGGCGCTCAGCGAACGGATTTCCGGAGGAGCGATTCGGCTTGGGGCGCGGGTGGAAAAAATTCACGCGATGCCCAGCGGGTATTTTGAGCTGCACCTGTCGGGGGGGGAGCGGGTCACGTCGCAAAACGTGATTTGTACGGTTCCCTCTCCAGCGGCGGCTCGTATTTTTGCGCCGATTTCCGAGGGGTTGGCGTATTTTCTCAGCGCGATTCCGTTCGCTTCAACGGCAACGGTAAGTCTGGCATACGATGCCAAGGATGTTCCCGCGTCCGTTGTTGACGGGTTCGGATTTGTCGTCGATCGTCGTGAACGGGAAACGATTTCGGGCGCGACCTATAGCTCGACAAAATTTCCAGGACGGGTCCCGGAGGGCACGGTCCTTGTGCGCTGTTTTGTCGGCGGCGCGGGCCGCGGTGCGATTCTTGAGGACGATGACGCCATGATCGTAGACGCCGTGTGCAAGGACCTCAAAACGATGGCCGGTCTCGAGGCGGTCCCGGTGGAAACGCGAATCGCCCGCTGGCCTCATGCCAGTCCGCAGTATGAGGTCGGGCACGCCGAGCGGATTGCGTCGATCGAATCTTTTACAGAAAGCCATAAAGGCATTATTTTTGCAGGAGCTTCTTATAGAGGCATCGGCCTTCCCGACTGCATCCGGTCCGGTCGGGAAGCGGCAAAACGCGTTCTCGACGAGAAACGCGTCTTGGGGGCCGTCGTTTGATGTACAATAAGGCCTCTGCTGGGAGGTGGATTGCATGAATTTTTTTCTTTCGACCGCGCTTGCGGTTTTCATCATTTTACCGAGCCCGGTCCGGGCTCAAGATTGGAAAGCTAACTCAAACCCGACGCCGCTGATTTCAGAGCCGTTGACCCGTGATAAGATGAACGTCACGATTCATCGCCTCAACAACGGCTTGACGATCTATTTAAGCCCCAACGATCAGGAACCGCGCATCACCGCTTGGATCGGCACACGTGCGGGCGGCGCGCATGACCCCGAGGACAGCACGGGCATGGCGCATTATCTTGAGCACATGCTTTTTAAGGGAACAACAAGGCTCGGAACAACGAATTTCGAGAAAGAGAAAATTCCGCTCGATAAGATCCGCGCCCTTTATGAGGATCTTTTTAAGGCGAAGTCTAAGAAAGCGCGTGCGGCGATTTACGCGAAAATCGATGCCGAGAATAAGAAGGCCGGCGTTTTCGCTATTCCCAACGAAATTGACAAGGCGTATAAGCAACTGGGAATTCGCGGTGTCAACGCGTTTACCTCGATGGAGCGAACCGTCTACACCTGCAACATTCCAAAAAACCGAGTGGAGGCGTGGGCAAAGCTGGAAGGCGACCGATTCCTAAACCCGATCTTCCGTTTGTTTCTGCCGGAAATTGAAATCGTTTACGAAGAGAAGAACAAGTCTCTCGATAACCCCGGCAGCATCGCCTGGGAAGCCTTGATCGCCGGCCTGTATAAGAACCATCCGTACGGGCGCAGCGTGATCGGGACGGTTGAGCATCTTAAGAATCCGTCGCTTGAAAAAATGTACGCGTTTTATGATCGCTTCTATCGTCCCAACAACATGGCGGTAGCGCTTGCGGGCGATTTTGACCCGAAGGTGGTGCTTCCTATCCTGGAAAAACATTTCGGATCATGGACGCCCAAATCTCTTCCCCCAAAGCCGCAGCGCACCGTTGCGGGACCGAAGGGAAAAGAGCTCACCGTGGTAAAGTACGAAGCCGAGGAACAAGGGTTTATCGCGTGGCGGACGGTCCCGAAGGGTCACGGCGACGAGGCTGCGCTGACGGTGATGGATATGGTCCTCGACAACTCCCAGTCCGGCATCATCAATTTGCGCCTCAATCAGGCGCAGAAGGTGAAGCGGGCGGGATCGAGCCCGGACTTCTCCAACGAAGCCGGGCGTTGGATGATGTATTTCCTTCCCAAGGAAGGGCAAACCCTCAGGCAGGCGGAAAAGCTTGTTTTGGGGGCGCTCGATGCGGTTAAAAACGGAGAATTTTCCGAAGACGATTTAAAAGCGATCGTGCTCGACTTCGAGATCGGAGAAAAGGCGAAGCTCGAGTCCAATAACGCGCGTGTTCGGGCGATGATGGACGCGTTCATTCAGTACCAGGATTGGGACTTCGCCGTTGACCGGCTCGTGCGGATGCGGGCGGTGACGAAGGCGGATGTCGTGCGGGTGGCGAAGAAGTATCTCGGAAAGAATCGGCTCACCGTCTTGCGGCGCAAAGGCAAGCCGACGATTGTTTCGATGGAAAAACCGGAGTTCACGAAGCTTGGTATCGACGCGACCCATGAGTCCGCATTTTTTGCTGATGTCGTTGCGACTCCGGCGAAGCCGATCCGGCCCAAATGGGTTAAGAAGGGTCGGGACTACAAGAAGTTGAAGACGACTGCGGGGCCGTTGTACTACGTCAAAAATCCGATGAACGATCTGTTCTCGCTTAGTTTCCGTTTCGAGCGCGGCAGTAAACATGAGCGCAAACTCTGCGCGGCCCTCGGGTTGTGGAATCTGGCGGGCGCCGGCGATATGACGGCGGAGCAGTTAAAGCGGCGGCTCTATTCCAAGGGGCTCAATATTTCAACGTATTGCGGTGATACCGGTTCGGGGGCGGTTGTGTCCGGCCTTGATGAGCATTTTGACGAAGGGCTTCGTCTGCTGCGCTTGCGTTTTGAGAAGCCTGTATTCAAGAAAGATGACCTCGCGAAAATGGTCCAAATTTGGATCGGGCAGCATAAGGACAATAAGGTTAACCCGGGATATATCGAGTACGCGCTCAAGGAGTGGGCGCAGCAGGGCAAGGACAGTATGGTTTTGCGCCAGTTAACCGACAAAGAAGTGAAGGCGCTGACCGAGGTGGAACTCGTGGCGCTGCTGCAGTCGTTCTTCGACTGGGAACGGCGCGTGAGCTATGTTGGTACCTTGACCCGTAAAGAGGTTGTTAAGAAAGTTGTTCTCGCCTCTAAAACGAAGGCGGATTTTAAGAAAAAACCCAAGCGGGATCCGGTCGACTATACGAAGGTTTGGAAAAACCGTGTTATCTTTACGCATCGCGACATGGTGCAGGCGAAGGTAGGCATGTTCGCCCCTGACGAGCTGTACAACCCCAAGCATTATCTTGACTATCGGTTTTACTCAAGCTACATGAGCGGCGGCATGAGCGCGGTGATCTTCCAGGAGGTGCGGGAAGCGCGGGCGCTTGCCTATACCGCGCGGGGTGGTTACGCTTCCGGCGGACGGCGTGAGGATGAGAACCTTATTTGGGGATCCTTGGGGTGTCAGGCGGACAAGACGATTGAGGCGACGAACTTGCTCTACAGTCTTCTTCATAAGCTGCCTCCTTCGGAAAAACGGTTCCGAGAGACTCAGAATTCAATCGTGCAGGGATACCGCACGAACCCGATAAAATTCCGCAGTGTTGCCGGCGCGGTGATGAGTTGGGAAGATTCAGGTATTAAGCGCGATCCGCGCCCCATGCGTATGAAACGAGCTGCGTCCTATACCCTCGCACAGCTGGAGAAGTTTGCAGCGGCGTGGAGGGAGCGGCCGATGACGCTTCATATTTTGGGGAATAAGGATCGGGTCGATTTGGAGGCGCTCAAAAAAATGGGCGCATTCATGATTAAGTCAACCGACGACTTGTTTCCCTACTGACGCTTATTCGACACGGTCACTTACTCTGAGTCATCTAAAGAATCCGCTTCGGGGACTTCGTCTATTTCCGTCTCGGCTGCGTTTTCGGCGATGGCGGTAAGAAGAGATTCGGGGACTTCTTTGGGAAAAAGGGAAAAGTTTAAAATTATCGACTTCCCGGCAATGCCCTTTATGCGTTCCGGTTGGAAGGTTTGAGATCGCATCGCCAGCCTTTCTTCCGCTTCAATATCCGGGAAGTGCTGCGTCCAATAATTTTTCTGGTAATTGGAATGGCGGACGGAAGGAAAGGGTTGGCATTTGCCCCGCATGGAACGCACGATAATGCGGTACCGCCCTGTTGCATTGGAATTGGCTGTGTAGGTGTCTAGATAAACCTTCGCCCCGGGAATCGGTGTTTGGAGGGCTAGATCCATAATACGCCCTTCGTATCCGCAATGGTCTGATGGGGGCGTAAAACTTCCTCCTTGCGGGGATTCTATTTGCTTTTCCGTCACCGCCCCAGAGGTTAATTGACTTGCCTTCACTGAATCACCGGAAAACCTTGAATATCCCCACGCGCAGCCAGCCAGGATAACGAGCCCGATCCATTTTCCTGATCCAACGTCAGAGGAACTGCTTTTGGGAAGCGGCAGTGGTCGTTGGGCCGCCGCTTTCCATTTCGCGAAGATGAGGAGGCAGCCGGGGCACTCCAGTGCGCCGTGAGGCACCTCATTGGAACAATTGGGACAATTCATGCTGACCGGAGTATAGCTTGGGTATTGTATTTCAGCAATCCCCAGGGTCTTGCATGTTTGCTGAGAGCCGTTATCCTAAGGGCATGATGGCGCGTTATTGGGTCCGGTTTACCGATCAAACCGAAGGTCCCCACACGCTTAAAATTCTTCATGAACTTCCCGGCTTTTCGGGGGAGACTCTCGTGTGCCCGACTGGGGAAGTCGTTTGGCGCAAGGCCTCTGAGGTTGAAACGATCAAGGCGCTGCTGGATACCGATAGCGAAGAGGCGATTGAAAAGATGCTCATGTCGCCGAAGGAACAGCGCCGCCAGGAAAAACGGCGCAAGGCGCGCGAGGAAAAAGAAGAAATTAAACGTGAGGAGCGTGAGCGATCAGAAGAGGAGCGCAAAAAGATAGCGGGGTCCTCATCGGGCGGCGGTGGGTTTAATCCGATGTGGCTCGTTTTTCTGCTCGTGGTCGGTGGATTTTCCTATGCCTTCTACCAGAAGTGGAAGGAGGATAATAAGCCGGAACCTCCCCCGCCCAAGGTTGTGCTTCCCAACCCGGATCGTATGGAGCATTGGGCTTGGAAGGCGCTGGGGAAATCGAAAGAAGACATTGAAAAAATGTTCGGCAAGGATTCCGTGGAAGCGCTTAAGCCCGATGGCAGTGCGCGTTTTGAGACCGGCGGCGACCTGGGGCGTTGGTTGACCTATGATGAGGTGTTGATTCTTCTACCCAAAGCGGGATTGCCGTACGGCAACGACGAGGGTATTGGAACCGTTTCCATCCGTAAGGGAAAGGTGCGGGGGGCGGGGCGGCGTTATGAGGTTATTGATCCGGAAGATATGCCCAAACTTACGGATGTGCTGCCAAAATCCTTTGCAAATAAATATTCTCAGATTCCTAAACCTGACGATGTCTGGCGATTTAGTTGGGACATCGGTGGAGAGAGTTGGGGTGCGCTCGTTTTGTTAAACCCTGGATCCGACCCCGCCCTCAAGGATTGGCGTGTTAAAGAGTTCTGGGTGACGCGACCGGATTAACCGTTGCCCGCCTGTGAAGAAATCAGTCGTTGGTTTCGTAACTATGAGGTGACTTCTTCGCGCCGCCTTGAAATCCCGATAACCATATTAATCCTCCTTGTTGCTGCGATCATGATGGACGGCTTCGGGAAACTCCCTAATTCAGCCCTAATTACGATGGGCATGGTGAGTGTTCATCGCGCGGGGGAGTCCTGTGGAGGCGACCGCGTGGCGGTTCTTCCGGCGGGCTATCGCCTGCCCGTTCATCATGTCGGATACGGGAAGGGCTGCGTTTTTTATGAGGTACGGCTGCCGGGAGGGGGAAAGGGATTTATTTTTGGAGATGCCGATATTAAGGTCGAGCGGCACGCCGCGTTTTTGGCACATTAATTGCTGCGTTTGGGTTGATGACTCTTATAGCCCTCCTTTTGCCCTGTCTCATTATTTTCGGCGCCTGCGCGACTGCGCAACCACAACCGTTGCCGCTGGAAACGGTGTACCTGCTGCACGGCCTGGGCCGTTCTCGTGCCTCGATGTGGTGGCTCGGTCGGCGACTGAAGCGACAGGGATACCGTGTTGTCAACTTTCCCTACGTTGCGGCCCAGGAGCCGTTGTCCTCAATTTCTGATCGTCTGCGTGAACGTATTGAGGCGGATGATTCCGCTCGTTATCATTTCGTGACTCATTCTCTCGGCGGGATCATCGTGCGGGAGGGATTTCGGGAGGGGTACCCGGACGGCTTGGGCAGGATCGTTATGTTGGCTCCCCCGAATCATCCGCCGCTGCTGGCGAAGGGGCTTAAGGGTTTTCCTCCTTACCAATGGGTGACGGGGGACAGTGGGGCCAAATTGACGGATGTTTCGTTTTATGAGGATTTGCCGATTCCAAGTGTTCCCTTCGGGATATTGGCGGGTACGGGCGGCAATACGCTCTTGTCGAAAGAAAAAAATGACGGGGTCATTCTTGTTAAAACAGCCAGACTTAAGGGCATGGCTGATTTCAAGGAAGTACCGCATTCCCATACATTTCTTATGAATTCCTCCGATACGGGAAAGTTCGTTTTGGAGTTTCTGCGTCGCGGCCGCTTTTGAGTGGGTCTTGGCATAGGCTCTAAACATATGTTTACATGGCTCTATCGCCTATTTGGCGGTTTCGGTTAAATTGATAGGGGGAACCTTTTATGGCTAAGAAGAAAGACATGCTGCTCGTTGGCAGCAAAACAAAGGAAGTTCTTAAGAAGGGAAAGGTCAATGTTTCCGGTGACGCGCTTGAGGGTTTGAATGAAGTGGTTTACTGGTACGTGGACCAGGCCGTAAAACGAGCCAAGGCGAACGGCCGCAAGACCGTCCGCGCCCATGATTTCTGCATTAACTAAATCGGGGATTTAATTCTTCTAGGAGGGACGCGGCCTTTGGGCCGCGTCCCTCTCTTGTTGATCTATTGATATGATGCTGTCTATGGAAACGGTTGCCTGCGACTTATGCGGCTCGGATAAAATCGAGCGCCGCTTAGAGCAAACCGATTTGCTGCATCATATAACCACGGAGCGCTTTACAGTCGTTTGCTGCCGCGCGTGCCACCTGTTGTATTTAAACCCCCGCCCTTCCAGCGGGGAAGTGGCCCGGTACTACCCGAAGACGTATTACGCTCATGCACGCTCGAGCGTGCTGCGGGACGCGCTGCGTTCTGTGCTCCGCGGGCTGGTGAATATGGCGGCGGTTGGAAAACGATCGGCGGTGGTTCGTTTTTTTGCCAATGCCGTCCTCTTCCCGGTGCGGGTGTTGGGATTGGGCAATCGTTTGCCCAATTTAGTCGTCCCCGAAGTTAATTCGTTCATCGATGTTGATTCTCCCGCGAAAATTCTCGATGTGGGCTGTGGTGCGGGGCAGGAGGTTCATGTTTTCGGGCCGCGCGTCGGGATTGCGAATTTGGTGAAGCGGGGATGGGAGGTGTGTGCTGTTGAGGCTTCCAGCCGCGCGCGTGAGGTGCTCAATGCTAGCGGCATCAAGGATGCGTTTGAGAATTTCGAAGAGGCGAAGTTTCCGTCCGATTCCTTTGACGTTGTTCGATTGAGTTGGTCGCTGGAACATGTTCCGTCACCGACGAAAATGCTGAACGAGTGCAAGCGCGTGCTGAAGCCGGGGGGGCGCTTGATTGTCGCCATTCCCAACTACGGCGGTCTTATYTATAAAATTTTCCCCACCTGCCTGGAAGTTCCTGTTCATACCTATTACTTCACGCTGGAAACTTTCAAAAAATATTGTGAAAAGCTCACGTTGACAATTGTCGACTACTACACRTTTTCCCATGTGCCGCTTGTGGTTGAAGCGTTGAAGATGATGGGGCGCAAGGATCTGCATGAGCATTATCTCGCGCACTCGCGAGAAGCGCTTCGGCTTCAGGCGTTTTTGGACTTGGCGGGTGAAACGGATATGGGCGACGACATGGTGTTTTGTTTGACGAAGGAATAGGCGTCGTTTCCTTCTACAGCTCTAATATCTTTTCAACCAAGATCTGCAGTAATTTATTCTTCTCAAAATCAGAAATGCTTCCATCCTTCAGCTTCACGAGGAGCGAACGCATTTGCTTATTCTTTTCCGGTAAGGCGGCATCTATAAACAGACTAGGATTTTTAGTCTCCGTTTTAGATAAGACAAAGTATTTGCGTCCGTTATCTTCGCCAAAATACTGTACGTTGAATCCATTGGCCCGGAGTTCTTTTTCCAAACTGGCAGAATCTACGTCTTTAGGCAAACGGTACTTCTTTGGCATCTCGTACTTCTTGGCTGGCTGTGCATGTACGTACCATGTTCCGCTTAAAGCGAGAATCATCGACATTGCAGCCCATAGTGCTGTCTTCATTGGTTTCATCGTGCCCTCCACTTATATCGTCGATAGTTATTTACCGGTTTCATAGAAAAAATAGATTGCATCGAAGGTGCCGGTATCTACTTCAAACTTCGCTGAGGTCAATGCGTTTTCGCTGCTCGGATCATAGTGACACGACACGCTTCCGCCCTCGCCGGCCCCGGCGTCAACATAATACCCTGTCCCGCTCATCATTACGTAGGAAGCATCAACTGGCGAGCTCCCGAAATCAAGATGCCATGCCGCACTCGTATTATCGTAAAAGAAATTACTCGAGATCAGGCGGCAGGAAGTCGCGGAGTTAGATTGCAGTATGTCGGATCCTGAGGAGTATCGTGTCATAACATTCCCGTAGCCGTAAACACTACCTGTATTATTATTAAATCGTAAGTAAGGAATTCCATTGGTCGTCTTTATTGCGTAAATGTCGAGATGGTATGACGCCGAGGATTGCAGATTTGCAAACGATACGTTTGAGACACCGGAGACGGATCCGGATGACAGTAATAGGTAACGGTTTCCCGAAGTTGCAGATACGCTAACGGAACCGTCGGCCCATTTAATGCCGCCTCCCGACATGAATTCCAACGTCCCATTGACGGTTATTGTTGAGGTAGGATTGGATGTCCCAATGCCTATCTTCCCGTCAATAGCAACGAGTGTCGATGTCCCGACTGAGAATTCATTTCCTTGAATTGTCATTGTTCCCTGAATGATGCCATCTCCACCAATGAGTAAATCGCCAGTGTCGCTCACGTCCGAAAAACCGGCCTGAGGTACTAGTAAGAGCGAACCAACCAAAATGAGATATTTATTCATCGCTGTCACCTCGCTCCATTTGCGTAACGGTCCGATCGACGGCTGTAAGCCGTTCGTGGACTTCCTTCATCGCCATCTCCATCAGAACCAAACGCTGATCTAGTGATATCGTCCCTGACGGGCCGCGAATGCTGTCAGGGGCCTCTTCATAAATCAATCCGCGCTTCCAGGGGCTGCGGCCGCCCTTGTAGCGAAAAATCTTGTGTTTGAGGGATTTCAGCTCCTCATACGCCCGACGCATGTCGTTTCCCCTGAGGTAGCGTATATCAGTCTTTATCTCGCGTGAGGACGGTATCCCCCATTCACCGCGCTGCATCGTCCCGCCCCCAATCGTTTGTCCATCAGACACAACCAGCTCAAACGGCGCCGCACCGGCTGGCATGACATGAACACTCCCTGTCGTTGTAGAACTGGCGCGAATACTGAGAACGTGGACATTGCCAAGCGTATTGGGCGACCCGGTACTATTCCAAAGATAAAAATCGATCGCATTTTCATTTTCCTGCGTCTCATCATGTTGCGAGCGGATGCTTTGTCGGAAGGTTTGGGTGCCGCTCAAGGCAAATACGAATTGTGAGCTTGTTACCGTATTGGAGGAATTCCCAGCTCTTAACTGCAGGCCGATGGAGCCGTCATCAGCGACGCCTGTCACGTCTAGGCGCGCTCCGGCCGCTTCCAGCCCCACGGCTACATCTCCGGCGTTATCGATGGACAGGAGCACGTTGCCATTCTGGCTGGACACCTTGATCGCATAGTTGTCGGCGGCATCAATCTTGACATCCAGGCGCGCGCGGGGCGCACTCGTCCCAAATCCCGCCTCCCCGGTTATCGTCAGGTCAGAAGTAACCGTCATATCTGCACCTGCGGGACTCACGAGGAGCAGCAGAATAGCGATCCTAATCATGATCAGCTCCGAGTGCTTCAAGACGCTCAATTAAGGCCTGCATCGCCAGTTCGGCGTTAACAATCCTCTCATTCATGCTCAAGCTGCTTCCCTTCGCTTGAATGGAGGGGGGACTCTCTTCAAAGATCAGGCCGCGTATCCTTTGCGAGCCTTTTTTGTAGCGATAGGTCTTATGCTTCAGTCCCGCCACCTCGCGAAACGCCTGGTCCCTCTCTCGTTTTCCTAGAGACCGAATCCCTTCCTTCAGCCTACGGGAGGAAGGTTCAACGATGCTTGCGGCTGAAACCGTCCCCCCACCGGTGGTGTCTCCGTTTGAGACAACGAGCTCGTACTCCGGCGTGCCTACGGGCATGATATGGACCGAGGCATTGGTGGAAGTCGTAATCAGCGAGAGAACCTTCTGATCACCAATTGCCGTTGCTCCACCTGTGCCGGGATTCCAAAGATAAAACTCGACGGCATTGCCAGCGACCGAATCTTTGTGGCGGCTGCGAATGGCGTGGCGGTAGGACTCATTACCGGCGTATCCCAAGGTCATTTGGTAGGTCGATGTATTGGGATCAAGGTCGCCTGCGTCCAGCTGAATAGCGATGTCACTCACGTCCGCCACGCCCATAACATCGAGTTGCGCGGTGGGGTTTGTGCTAATTCCCACCTTTCCGTCCTGACCGACAATGAGAAATGGTGTCTCGTCGACGCCTGAAACACGGAAAACGGTCGGATGGGTTGAATCGGCTTGGACTTCGAGTTGTCCATCGGGAGAGGTAGTTTCTACGCCGGCATTGCCAAGTATCCACACATCACTATCCAGCGTCGTATCTGCCCAGCATGTTGGTGTGAATAGAAAGAGAATGATCAAGATTTTCATTGCTGATCCTCTTCAACCCTGCGTAATCGTTTGAGGAGATTTTCGTATTTGTTAATTGCCGAATGGATGGACATCTCCAAATTGACCAGACGTTGATCAAAGGAAATGCTTTTGCCGGGGCCGTGTATTGAGATCGATACATCCTCGTAGATTAGCCCTCTGCGCATGGAGGACGCCTTCCCTTCTGCAGACTTGTAGCGGAAGTTGACGTGCCGGAGGGCTTGTACGTCGTTGTACGCTTTATGATAGGCGTCTTCGTTTAATGCCTCGACATCGGCTTTGAATTCTATTGATGACGGTACAACGGTGTTGGAGACGAGGATGCTGCCGCCGCCCAGTGTCGTGCCGTCCGATACGGTCAGGTTGGCGCTGGAGACTGTTACGACCGGCATGATGTGCACTGCCCCGCTGCTGTTGGTCATAGACTCAAGCGAAAGCATGGTGCTGGTGGATACGATCGCCGTTGATCCGAGCGTGGGGGACCAAATTAAGAAACGGATTTTGTTGCCGTCAGCGCCGGAGGGGTAGTGTTGGGTTTTTATGAGATGACGCATGGATGTTTCGCCGTCGTAGGCTAAGGCTATTTGAGAGCTTGTTAGCGATCCGGTTGAGTTGCCGGATCTTAGTTGGAGGGCTATGTCGTTTTCTGCGTCTACGCGGTCGATTTCTATGGTGGCGTTGGCGAGTTCGGTTCCTATTCCCCAATTACCGATGTTGTCGATGCTTGTCATTGAGGTTGCGTCGGCGCTGGAGGCCTTTAGGACGTAGTTGTTTTGGGTGCGGGCTTCTACTTCGAATTGGGCGCCGGAGTCTAGGAAGCCTAATAAGACGGCGGCTTCAGCTGATATGCCGCCGGTATCTTTGAAGGTTTCGCCGGCGGTTACTGTGTAGGTGGAGGTTTGCACGGTTTCTATGTTGCCGGTGTAGTCTTCGGCGCGGTATTGGACGTAGTGGGTTCCTTCTGTGAGGGGAATGGAGGAGGTGTAGGTGGTCCAGGGGTCGGATGATTCGGGATCTATGCGGTAGGAGATGGTTTTTAGTCCGGAATGAAATCCGTTAACGACGGGGTCTGTGGAGGTGAGGACGACTAGTGAGTCTGTGCTCAGGAAAACGGAGCCGTTGAAAATGAATGTACTGCCGATGACTGAGATACTGGTTTCGGGTGAGGAGGAATCGACAACTGAAAATAGGGCCATGTAGTAGCCTGACATCCGCACGCCTGCGCTGGCCATAATTACGTTGGTAGTCGTGCTTTTTTCAACCCAAAGATTAGAGGCAAACTCGTCGGACCATAACCCTGTTTCCGTATCAAAACGATAAATTTTTATCGTATCCGTCGTGATTGCGGGAGTTCCGCCTGGATCGAGGTAGGTGAATTTCAGGGTAGTGGACGATGTAAATTCAAATTGTGAACCTTCAATAATTGCCGCTGAGCCGGTGGGCGCAAGTGATTGTCGATCAGCATTGCCGGGAAAATCGGGGCATTCGTCACCTTGGCAGGATTGAATCTTTACGAATTCGAATGGGGCGTCTATATCTGCAGAGTCATTGGCATCTCCGTCTGATTTTGGATATTTTCGTCCGCAAGATTTATACCAGAGGTTTCCTTCGGCGTTTCCGTTATAGTTGGAAAACGAAACATTTAAAAATTTCCCGCCGGGGGGATTGAAATTTTGAGCCTGAAATTGAAGGCTTCCTGTAAATACTCCTGAGCCTGTTACTGCAAAAGCTAGTGAGCCGGAGATAAGGTCTACATCTGATATCGTCTGCGTGCAGTCGTTCGCTCCTCCAGAGTTGCACCTGCAGTCATTAGGATCTAGGCTTAATCGCGCCTGATCGCAGAGTTCATTTGCGTCCATGGGAGAGGCGGAATTCATAAAAATACGTAATATGGTTGAGCTATCGAGGATGTCTGAGCAAGAAAAGCCAAACCCTGCGCACTTGAGCCCGTTGCCATCATCACCACATAATGCGAAAGAAGCTCGTTTCTCTTCGCTGAAAACTTGTTGGTCTGTGGTATTTCCAGCAAGATCATTCCATGTGAAGGTATATGTGCTCCCTGTGGGGAGGTCGATTGGGCCTACTTCAGCGCAGTCGTCCTCTCCATCAAACGCAAACGATTGTGGGAAGTCGGATGTTGTCGGGCTGGATTCTGAGATAGTGAGGCTAGCCATTCCGGCATCGGAGCAAGCTTCCGGGACGGCGGTGTCTGTATAGGCGATGCTGCTCATGGAGAAGTCGAAGCTGGGTGGTTGGCGGATTCTTGTGGTCGGGGTTGTTGTGACTATGCTGAATGTCGCAACAGTTGCATTTCCAGCTTTGTCAAAAGCTTGGGTATAAAACTTCGTCCCATCTGGAGCAGAGGATAAATCGATGGAATAATTGTGCGAAGTTCCATATTCGTTATCATCAACATATTCAAGGCTGCCTGTTCCTTCAAAAATTTCCTTCGATCTGTTGACAATAGGTGCTCCACGGGCCAATTCGAACCATGATATACCTGAGCCATTATCCGTTACTTCTACAGAGATTATTCCTGGCGTGGTATACCCGGGGTTGCCAACAGTGCCTCCACCGGGCTGCTTGACTACTATGGTTGGAGGATCAGTTTCCGCTGACGCGGTTGTGACAAGTCCGTTGATGTGGTAATAAGTAGCCACAATAGGGCCTGTTGAGTTTGCACCAAATCCTGTGAAGTAAAAATCAAGGGATGCCGTTGTGGTTGACCTAGGGCAGGAATGTGCTGAGAATCGCGCCCCTGTTCCGTTCCCCGAGGACACTATCGTCATATGAAAATTATTCCATTGCACCACGTCTCCAGGTTCAAGCCATGCCGGAGCTCCTGCGGCAAAAGTTGATTTAGCGACTGTTGAAATAGACCTGACTGCGGCGCCAAGTGCCGGGACATTGACCATAGTCCCATTAAATCCAATTGCGTGAGGATTTGGTTTGCCCCCAGGAGAGCCAAATTTAATTCCGCCTTCAAGTAACGCTTGGGAAACGAAATTTGTGCAATCGCGCCCAACCATTCCAGTCCCACAAACGATTTTAGAGTCGGAGAGACAGTCATCTGATGGCGGCTCGATGTCAAGAAAAAGATCGGCAATTTTGATGATAATAGAAGGTTCGTAATACCACCGATATTTATCTCTATTGATCCTATTGCACTTTAGATTTAAATTTGTGTCGGTCTGCCACCAAGTAAGGGCATACTCCACGGCCTTGTCTCGCTGGTAGGGGATTGCCTCAGAATTAAGGGGGAAGGAAATGCCCAAAGTTCCTAAAATGGCGCAAATGCTCCATTTCCGGAGAGACGTGAATGATTTATTCGGCCATGAAAGCATTGACTTTTTTTATGAAGCGTTCAGTTATGGCTTCTGGAGTTTTGCTGTGATACTCTTCTACGGCGCGATTAAAGCCATTTCGAATGTAAAACTGATTTATTAAGCTTGAAGCGAGGTCGGGGTCCAGATTCATGATAGGAGTAAATGTGCGAGTCACATAGTGAGCCAAAATACGTTGGGAATCATTTGCCCCAGACGATCCCCCGGATGCTTGAAGTAATGCTGGAATTTCTTTCGCAACTTTTTGTTTCCAGATTTTATCCTTGGCTAGTTCTGAATAAATTGCGATAGCAGACTCGTTTTTCCCAAGTTCGTGTAGAAGGTCGGCCGCTTGAAGTCGAACATATGGAGCATCCTTCTCCCCTACATATTCCAATATCTCGAAAAGTCTCTGGCGGTCTCCTCTTTTGCTGTCAATCCAGTTGAAGGCTGCCCAGCGCGTTCCCGAATTTTTGCTTGTAAGGAGCAATTCAAGAGCTAAGGCATGCTTTATATCGCGTGCTTTGTGGTCGCGTGGCATTCCTTGGAAAATTAGTCGTACCAAGTCAGGATTTAGGTCCTTATTTTTTCGAATACTCTGAACTGCTTTGGCGATTTTCGGGTTTTCTATGCGACCCAAAGAATTGTCTTTGGGTGGCGTTTTAGCCATCGCCAGCACAAACTTAGGTCCCACGCCCGCGAGCACCCCTGTCATCGCAACCACTCCCAGAAAACGTTTAAGCAAGCTCATGCACTCCTCCCAGCCGAATAGGCCGAGGACATTCTAATCCTTATACGTCGGGAGGACGAGTGTTGTTTCTGGCATCCTGAAGGACGCGTGGACAACGCAGGGAGGTCGGGAGGTGTCAGCGTTTTCATAAGGCAGAAACCATCGCGGTGTCTCGCACCAGGGACGGGTTTAATTGGACTCTCTCGTTGAAAAATCTCTTCATCTTGGTCCTCATATATATAGAGTCTTTCTGGGCCCTAAAGTGCACAACCCCTTTTTACGTCGTAAGCTTGTTCTCCTGCAAAATGCGGGCTATTTTCGCCATCTTATTTTCGACCGCTTTTTGCTGATCTCCCAGTTTCTGGGATACCTCAGCCTGGTTGCCGTCCGCGTCGGCGAGTGCCAACCATAGTCTTTTGAACTTGCCTTAGATCTTTTCCCCAAGTACTCTCGAACGAGATTCAACGTCCCTTCTCCCAACCCACCCAAAAAAATCCCGCAAGACGACTCCAGAAAACACAACTCGCGGGAATCCTAAGTCCATATTAACTTCCAACTTCTATCGGTCAAGACCCATGTCCTGCATTAGGGATAGGTGAAAAAATATAAGAAATTACAATTGCAATAATTGTTATCTATAGCTACATGGCTCTCGTCGATAACTGGTAGAGTGGAAGCTAGCGTAGCTGGAGCCAGTTGGAGACGCCCCGCCAAAATTCAGAAGCGAAAAAGGAATCAAAACCCGAACACTCAACCTTTATCTACTCGACCTTTTTTCGCGAGGATGCCGCTTCCGAAACGCCTTCGACATCCCAGTCAAGGTCGTCCGCGCGTATTCAGTCACGGTCGACAACTTCTCGTGCCGGAGGATCAGATGAATGTGTCGCGGGTTCATCTCGTGCGCGTGAAGATGAGAAGCCAACGCGATTCTTAGACTCTTTGGCGTGACGTGCCTGATCAGCCCCGCTCTCTTCCGGCAGCGATGAACCGACAAACAAACGGCACCCCGGTCCATACACGCGCCCGTATGCGTCAAGAACAGCGTCTGATCATCAACACCCTTTCGAACAAACCGAGGCCGAACTTCCTCCAGATACCGCCTCACCCACTTCAAAGTCTGGACCGGCGCAGGGACCGAGCCTTCCTTTCCGCCCTTACCCTGCTTGATATAGACGATACGTTCATTAAAATCGACGTGTGAGAGCTTCAGTGCAATCAGCTCCCCCGTCCGTATCGCGATCCCGTAGAGCAATTCAAGTACCGCCCGGTCCCGCACACCAACCGGCGACCGCAGATCCGCTCCACCCAGAAGCTTCGCAACCTCATCTTCGGTCAGGATCACCTTCGGCAGATTGTGCGGCAGTCTAGGCATTTCGAGATCGATAGACGGATCTTCACCGAGCAGATCCTTCACCACCATTCACCGGCAAAACGACCGAAGAGTATTCAACCGCCTCTTTACGTTCCTAGGGCTTGGCTTCAGTCCATTCTTAACCTCTCGAATGAACCACCCGTATACGTCAAGCACTTCTAGGAACAATTGCTCCGCCCTCACCCTTTATAGTCATACGATGATCCTTCCAACAGCTTCAAAAATGAGTTTTAGCAGCGCGCTCTGGAATCCTTGGACCATCCCCTTAGCCAGGCCCTTCTGACCCAGAGCCTTCATTTCAGCTAAGTCCTTCTTACCGCCAACTAGAAAGGTAAACTCCTCCTTGGTCAGCTTCCCCTCAGCCAGGAGTTCCGTCCACCGTTTAAGATCGTCCTTAACCGCATGAATAAAACGTTCCCCGTCCTCGAGGGCCTCTTCGGCATACTCGCCAGCGTGCTCCTTGGCGATTAGCACCACTCCCCTTTTAAGGTCGATGAGGATCTTATCGAAATCAGTCACCAGACCCTCCTCGCCTTACGGCGTTCCAGCCGGATGATTTCATCGAAGGCACCCCCTACGTTCTTGGAAGTCTCTTGCACGAAGACCAGGCTTAGGCCCTGCTCCTCCCGTTCCCATTTAGCTAAAAAACCGCCGAGGAGACTCCTCGCCGGATCGATGAGGAGTTCCCATTGTCGAACCGTCTCGGAGTTGCCATCTCCCTTGCCTCTCTCGTAGTCCAAAGCGCGGCCAAGTCTTGTGCGGATATCCCGTATGGAGGTGGTATGTATGGTGGGCGGCTCAGTCGCGGTTGTCATGAGGTGAAGGGAATCAGCTTTGAGCGCTGCGGCCGTTTGGTATGAGACCGGATCGTAGGGGGCCATTGTGGTACAGGCGGCTGCGACCGTGAAAGCCATGACGGCGATGAGCGTCGTCTTCGCGCTGTCCCAATTTCCATCGGATAATCTCTTCATCTCGGTCCTCATATAAATAGAGTCTTTCTGGGTCCCAAAGTGCACAACTCCGTTTTACGTCCCGAGCTCATTCTCCTCTAAAATGCGGACTATTTTCTCCATCCCGTTTTTGACCGTATTTCGGTGAACTCCCAGTTTCTGAGCCGCCTCAACCTGGTTTCCGTCCGCGTCGGCGAGTGCCAGCCACAGTTTTTTAAGCTTGCCAGAAAGTTTTTCCCAAGCGCCATCGAACGCCAACTTGAAGTCAGGTCCGGGGCGCTTGTCTACTCGACTGTGGCTATCCTGGATGGCGAGGGTACTTAGCGCTTTCTCCTCGCGGACGAAGCGAATCGCCCGATGGTGTAAGGATCGCCGGAGGTAGGGCCTCCAGTCCTCTATTCCGGTCCGAGCGGCTCTCTTTAATTCAAGGACATGCAGGGAGAGGACGGCGAAGAGCTCGTCCCGTTCGCGGGTGCGGAACCGGTTGGTCACTTTAAGGACCAACTGCCACTCCCATGTTTGGATGTAAACTTCAGATGTGTCCGAGTTTAGGTTTTGCATCTCTTCCTCCTGGGGAGGGTCCCGCAGAAGAAGGGATCAATAAATATGCCCGACCGCGGCGGGATACTCCCGCAACTGCGATCAGGCACTGGCCGGCGCGGACCACGGTGGGTACTGGCCTAAGGCTCGGGCACTGTTAGGATCGGTACTGCTTAATCGTGTACGTCTTTATGTATCGGGCGACTCGAATTCGATCGAGATGCGCACGAGGCCGTGTTTTTTGCAAAGGTGGAAATAGACTCCCTCCTTGGCTATTCCGATTTCTCTGCCGCATTTCGGACACCGGATAACCGAGACTTTGTGCGCACGGCCAGTCTCTTTCCAAGACCTGGACGAGCGTTCTCTTGAGGGGTGGTTATCGTTGGCGTCACGCAATTTGAACTCCGCTTACACTGTATGCGAACGGTGTTAGGACTTTATTTCAATCACAAAATGTCGGGATAATGCGGGGGGTGGCTGAGAGGTGATGGCGTTACTGTGAACGGTATACACGGAAAAATAACCAGATGCAAGTTCGTGCTGCGGGACGCGTGGCGTTCTGTGCTCCGCGGGCTGGTGAATATGGGCGACGATATGGTGTTTTGGTTGACGAAAGAATAGGCGTCGATAGCCCTCCCGAATCCGGTCCTGGGCGTTATGAAAAAAGCTGTCTCCACCTGTCTCAGAAAATAGAGGTTCTGGGGGTATATTGGGATTCTCAACTGCAAGATTCGTGAATCGGTCGATGAGGTATTGAATGGCCATAAAAAAAGGAGTTGATCTGAAATTCCTGATTCTGTGGGATAAGTTTGTAGTCGTTTTGGAGAGCCTCGTTGTTATTCGCGCGCGAAGACCGGGACAAGTATTTCTGGAGAGTTATCAACTGCTTTTCAAGAAGACGTTTGCTGCCTTGCGGGAAAAGAAATTTAGCAAAAATCTCGAATTAAAATGGGCTGAATTCGAGAAGAAGGATGCATTAAGCGCGGAGCTGTTAACGATTGAACTGCAGGCGTTTATTCGAGGCTATGAGAGGGTGACTGGAGCAAAGTGCATTGCTCCCGATGAGGTTCGACCGCCGTCTATCAAGGATTGGTCAACGAGACGGGTTTCGACGGAACAGATGCTGGAGGCGGGAAAAGCCCTGTTGGGTGGCATTGTAGGTGTATTGGGAAATTTGTTCCCTGGCGGCAAAACTCTCCTGAAGGTCCTCGGGGATGCCTTAGAGGTCGCTAACGCCTAAAACCCCCCATTGACTTAATTCCCGCCCGCCATTATAATTGATGCAATGATCACGAACGCCGTTTACAGCTGGACCTGGTGGTGGTACGCCTCTTCAGAGGGGGTCGTTCGCTGATTGTATAGAAGGAAAAAGTAAACAGCAAACGGCCCGCTTCACACCAGAAGCGGGGTTTTTTTTGCATGAAAAACGACTTAAAACCAAAAACAGAATATCAGGTCCGCGCGGCGATCCGCCGCGGGGCCAACGTTGTTCCCTTGGTGAAGTCTCTCCCGGCAGACACCATGACCCCGGTCGGCGCTTTTCTCGCGTTGCGAGGGAAGGAACCGGGCTTTCTCCTGGAGAGTGTCGAGGGTGGGGAGCGTTACGCCCGGTATTCGTTTTTGGGAGCACAGCCCTTTGAGACCCTCGAGGTGCACAATGGAAGTTTGGAAATTCGCAGAGGCAGCAAGAAGCGCGTCATTGCAGGATGTCCCTTTACCGCGATCGGAAAAGAACTGACGCGTTATCACGCCTTGCCTGAGGCCGGACTGCCCCCGTTTACCGGCGGGGCTGTGGGCCATATGAGCTACGAGACGATCGCTAGAATCGAACCGACCACCGGTTTAGCACCCCCCACGGCGGAGCCCGAAGCGAGGCT
>NVTF01000018.1 GCA_002401485.1 Elusimicrobiota bacterium
ATCGAAGAGCGGGCGTGGAAAACCCTTGAGCGCGTACGCGCCATGGGAGGAATGATCCCCGCCATTTCCAAAGGCGTGGTCCAGGCGGAAATTCAAGAGAGCGCCTACCTCTATCAGAAAGACATCGAAACGAAGCGGCGCAAAATCGTCGGCATCAACTGTTATGAAGAGTCCGCCTCGGACCGGAAGAAGTCCGGTCCGGCGACGCTCAAGGTTTCACCGCAGCTGGAAGAAGAACAAAAGAAGCGCCTCGCGGCGTTTAAGTCTTCCCGGGACGGGGCGGCGGCGGCCAAGGCTGTTTTGGCCTTGACCAAGGCGGCGGCATCGAAGGAAAATTTATTTCCGATTGTTTCGGAGGCGGTAAAACGCGGCGCGACGGTCGGAGAGATTTGCAACGGCCTTCGGACTGCTTTCGGGGAATATAATGGCGCTTAAAGGCCTCGTTCGCCGCAAGACGGTCACCGAAATCCTGAAAGAGCGAAAACTGCTCGATGAAAAGACTCTGGATGCGGCCGCCGAGAAAGCAAAGAAAGAGGATAAACCGATTCAGCAGGTTATTGTCGAAGACAAGCTGATGAAAAAGCCGAAACTCCTCAAGGTTCTTTCCGAGGAGTGGAGCGTCAAAGCCGTGGACCTTTCTCAAATGGAGCCGGATGAGGAAGTGGTTCAAATTATCCCGGAGGCGGTCGCGCGGAGGCATCAGGCGATCCCCTTTGCGAAAGAAGAGTCAATTCTCTTCGTTGCGATGGCCGACCCCAAGGACTTCTTCGTCTCGGAAGACATTCATTTGCGCACGGGCCTCGATGTGCAGGCCTATCTCGCGATGCCGTGGGACGTCATGGATGCGCTTAACCAGGCCTATGGCCGCGGGGAGGGCGCCGCTCTCGGTGCGTTGATCGAAGATGTTCAGAAGGGTGCCGATGCGCCGCCGGATCAGGAAGGCTCGATCGCCAAGGACGCGCCGGCTTCGGATATTTCCGATGTCGATCCCTCCGCACCGGAAGTTGAGAAATGGGTCAACGCGATTTTTCTGGCGGCGATTTCTTCAGGCACCTCCGATATTCATATCGAACCCTTTGCCGATCCTTCCGGTAAAAACAACCGATTGATTCTCCGGTTTCGCCAGGATGGTATTCTCAAGGAAGGTCCCTTTTCCGTTCCGTGGGCGTATCGTCAGGCCATAATCGCGAAGCTGAAAATTCTTACCAACGCGATGAATCTGACCGAGCGCCGTATTCCGCAGTCCGGGCGTATTCAGATCCTTGCCGGCGGAAACCCCATCGAATTTCGCGTCGAAATCGTTCCGACCGTGTATGGCGAATCGGCGGTGCTTCGTATCCTGGATCGCCGTTCTATTCAGGTCGACATTAATGTCATGGGGTTCATGGAAGATACCAAGGAAAATCTTCTTGGGCTGCTCGAAGGCATCGGGGGTAAGAAAAACTTCGGACTCATTTTAGTGTGTGGCCCGACCGGTTCCGGTAAATCCACGACCCTGTATTCCTGTCTCAACTATGTGAACCGGCCCGATATTAAAATTTTGACCGCTGAGAACCCGGTCGAATACAATCTCGACGGCATCATTCAGGTGCCGGTCAACCCGGATCTGAAACTCGGCGCCGGGAAGAAATTCGATTTCGGAACCGCGTTGCGCTCCTTCCTGCGGCTCGATCCGGACGTCATCATGGTCGGTGAAATTCGAGACGGTGAAACGGCTCACATCGCGATGGAAGCGGCGATGACCGGTCACCTTGTGTTCTCCACGATTCACACGAACGATTCTCTATCCACCTTGAGTCGTATTACCGAAATGGGCGTTCCGGCCTATTTGGTGGCATCGACAATGAAAGCGATCCTCGCGCAGCGACTCGGCCGTCGCCTGTGCAAACATTGTTCAGAAGACGTCGACCCAACCCCTGCGGAACGTGAAATATTTAAAGAGCATGTTCTCCCGATCCCGAAAGGGCAAAAGTTTAAGAAGGCCGTTGGGTGCGACGAATGCAAGGACACGGGCTTTAAGGGCCGAATTGGATTTCACGAACTTCTTGTTCTGGGGGATGATCTTCGTAAAGCCTGCCTTACCGATATGTCTGTGTCGGTGCTGATGCCGATTGCCGTCAAGCAGGGGAATTTCCGGACGATCATGCAGGACGGTCTTGAGAAGGTGATGATGGGCTGGACCACGGTCCGTGAGGTGATCGGCGGACAAGAGTCCGATGAGGAAAAGGCCGAGGCGAAGGCTGCCGAAGAGGCAAATGAGGAGGAAGAAGAATGAGCCCGGCGGAGGCGAAAGGCGAAACTCCCAAACCGGCTGGCGACATCAGCCTCGCGCTGGAATTATTTTCGATCGCGGGTTCACTCAACTCAACGCCCGACCTGGATTTCCTGCTTGCTAAAATCGGTACCGCGGCGGAACGGCTTCTTGACTCCGAGGCCAGCGCCATAATGCTGGTAACCGAGGATCGCAAGAATCTCTATTTCAAAGTCGCCGGTGGCGCCGCCGGCGAAAAACTGAAGAAAATGACGCTTCCCATCGGTCAGGGCATCGCCGGGTGGGTCGCGAAAGAGGGGAAGCCCGAGATTGTGCCGGACGCGACCAAGGATCCCCGTTTTGCGGGTCAGTTCGACAAAAAATCCGGTTTTATCACGCGTTCGCTCGTCGCGGTCCCGATGTTCTTTCGCGGGGAGTTGGTCGGTGTCTGTGAAGTTCTGAACAAACGAACCGGGACCTATTCCAACGAACATATCGGATTGCTCTCGAGTCTCGCCAATCTGGCATCGGTTGCAATCACCAACACGCGGGTTATTCAGGATCAGAAAAATTTCTTCTCCCATGTCCTGGAACTGCTCAGCGGCGTGATTGAAGTGGCTAAGCCGCGCAACTTTGACCATCCCAACCGTACGTCGCGTCTCGGATGCGCTTTGGTTCGTGCGATGGGCGGCGATGACTATCTATACCGCATGATGTATTACGCCGGGCTGCTTCACGATATCGGTTATGTTGGATTCAAAAATCCGCGCATCCTGGCTCTCGTCGGCATTACGAATCCGGTGGAGGAGCAGCATCCGCTCCTATCGGTTAAAATGCTGGAAGGCATCAAGATGCTGGAAGGCGCCATGCCGATTATTCGGCACCATCATGAGAATTGGGATGGGACGGGGTATCCTGGAAAATTGAAGGGTGAAGACATCCCTGAGGGAGCTCGTATTTTGCGCATTATCGAAGAGATCGAAGAAATGCGCATCAACGGCGGTGTTCCGCCCGAGAAACGCATCGAGTTTGCGGTCAAAGAAATCCAGGCGGGCAAGGGAACGCGGTTTGACCCCACATTCGCCGATGCGCTTTCGGAACTCCTCCAAACGCAGGACGGCATCTGGTAAGACGGAGAGTGAGATGGACAATAAAAACGCTTATAGAATTCTAATCGCCAAGCCCGGTCTCGACGGACACGACCGGGGGGCGAAGGTTATCGTACGCGCGCTGCGCGATGCGGGGTTTGAAGTCATATATACCGGCATTCGGCAAACCGCCGAAATGATCGCGCGGACCGCGCTGCAGGAAGATGTTGACGCGGTCGGCTTGTCGCTTCTTTCAGGAGCGCATATGACCTTGTTCCCGCGGGTGGTGAATCTCTTGAAGGAAAACGGTCTCGGAGACGTCTTGGTATTCGGCGGCGGGATTATTCCTGAAGAGGACATGATCGAACTCAAAAAACAAGGAGTCGCCGAGGTTTTCGGTCCCGGGACTTCCACCACCGATATTGCCAGTTACCTGACGACCGCCCTGGACGGCGCGTCCAAGCAGGCCTAGGCCGCCCGCCGATGGCCGGAAGACGAAGTCTGATATCCGCTGAAGAGCTCGTTTCACGAGTGTGTCAAGGCGACCAAGGGGCTGTTTCCCGGGCGTTGACGCGCGTTACCGATGAATCCGATGGGTACGAAGAAATCGCGCGCTCTTTTTTCCCGTTTCACGGCAACTCTCCGACGATTGGACTTTGCGGTTCCCCGGGAAGCGGCAAGTCGAGTCTTGTGAACACCCTGGTTTCGCTGCTGCGCAAACGCGGAGAATCCGTCGCGATCCTGGCCGTTGATCCGACAAGCGCTTACACCGGCGGCGCGTTTCTCGGTGATAGAATTCGGGTGCAGCAGCACGCCCTGGACGAAGGCGTGTTCTTTCGCAGCCTTGCCACGCGCGGGATGGTCGGCGGACTTAATGAGACAATTTTTTCGGCGATTCACGTGCTTGAGGCGTACGAGACAGAAAAGAAAAAGAAGGGATTTGACTGGATACTCATCGAAACAGTCGGGACCGGGCAGGATGAAGTAGACATCGCGGATGTGGTGGATACCGTTGTCTGTGTGACGGCTCCGTATCAGGGTGACGAGTTTCAAGCCATGAAAGCAGGGACAATGGAAATTGCCGATGTTTTCGCCGTGAACAAAGCGGACCTCGAAGAGGTCGATAAAGCCGTTGCGAGCATCAAGGACGCCTTAAGCCTCGGACTGAGTCATGACGAAGAGGCATGGTCGATTCCCGTGCACGCCGTTTCCGCCCGAACCGGACAAGGCATCGACGTATTGCTTGAATCCATCGAGGCCCATGGAAAATATTTGCTGGACTCGGGGGAAATCGCCGTTCGCCGCAAGCGGCAACTGCGTAAGGAACTCTCGAGCCTCGTTTCGCGCTTGATCCGGCGCAACGCGCTCGAACGGGTCACCGACTGCCACATCAAAGCCCTTGTTGAAAAAAAATCCGATCCGTTGACCTTGAGCCGGAAAATCCTCAAGGGGGTCTCGTGAAAATCGACCACGTTGGAATTGCGGTCCCTGATTTAGAGGAGTCAATTCGGCTCTACGAGGAAACAGTCGGCCTTGTCGTGACCCATCGCGAAGAGGTCTCGAGCCAGAATGTGCGTGTGGCCTTTCTAGGCAATCCCGATACGACAGGAACGGAAATCGAATTATTGGAACCGATCGGCGAGGACGGCGCAATCGCCGCGTTCCTCGCTAAGCGCGGACCCGGCATGCACCACATTGCGTTTCATACCGAAGGCGTGGGAACGGAAATGGAGCGTCTGAAGGCCTCCGGCCGTCCGCCTCTCGAGAGCGCGCCGCGTCTGGGTGCACGCGGGCATCATGTTTGTTTTTTACATCCCAAGCATTGCGGCGGCGTACTGCTGGAACTCGTAGGGGGCCCTCTATGAAAATTACGAGCGATAAGACGCAAGCTTTACGCCGGTTGCAGGAAAAGGCGCGCGCGGGCGGCGGCCAGGACCGGATGAAGGCGCGTGCGAAGGCGGGACGACTTTCCGCGCGCGAACGCATCGAGCATCTATTGGACGAGGATACCTTTGAGGAAATCGATCTGCTGCGCAAGACTCGCGCGACCGATTTCGGTTTGGACGAAAAGGAAATTCCCGCGGATGGCGTCGTGACGGGATTCGGCAGGATCCGCGGCCGCAATGTGGCTGTGTACAGCCAGGACTTTACCGTGCTCGGGGGATCTCTGGGATTATCGCATGCCCAGAAAATTTGCAAGATTATGGATCTTGCCGATGAAACCGGGGTGCCGGTGATCGGCCTCAGCGACTCGGGAGGTGCCCGCATTCAAGAGGGCGTCGACGCGTTGGGAGGCTACGCGGAGATTTTCTGGAGAAACGTTCAATCCTCGGGGCGCATTCCTCAGATTTCCGCTATTTTGGGCCCCTGTGCGGGCGGAGCCGTTTATTCTCCCGCGATGACTGATTTTGTGTTCATGGTTCGCGATGAGAGCTACATGTTTATCACGGGCCCCGAAGTCGTAAAAGCCGCCACCGGCGAAGTTTGTGATTTTGATTCGCTCGGGGGGTCCGATGTGCACGCTTCGAAGTCGGGCGTGGCTCATTTCGTCGCGAACTCCGAGCAGCAATGTTTCCGCATGATTCGCGAATTGCTCGACTATCTTCCGCAGAATTGGCGCGACCAACCGCGTGTGAAATCCTCGAGCGACGACTGCAATCGCGAGTCGGAAACACTGGATCGTATTTCCCGCAGAACAGCGCGGCATGCCTTTGATACGCATGAGGTCATTCGGGAAATCGGGGACGGCCAAAATTTTCTGGAAGTGCATCGGGATTGGGCCCGGAATATTCTTTGCGGATTTATTCGGCTCAATGGCCGCGCTGTCGGCGTCGTCGCCAATAATTCAAAGGTTCTTTCCGGTGCGCTCGACATTCATGCGTCGGAAAAGGCCGCTCGATTCGTTCGGTTTTGCGACGCGTTTAATATCCCGCTTCTCACGCTCGTTGATGTTCCGGGCTATTGGCCCGGCATGGACCAAGAGCATCGCGGGATCATTCGGCGCGGAGCAAAACTGCTCTATGCCTATTGCGAGGCGACGGTCCCGAAGGTCACTGTGATTTTGCGCAAAGCCTACGGCGGCGCCTACGATGTGATGAATTCCAAACATGTGCGGGGGGATTTTAACTTCGCCTGGCCGTCGGCTGAGATCGCGGTTATGGGACCCGAGGGAGCCGTTAATATTCTGTTCGCGAAGGAAATAAAGAAGGCGAAGGACCCGACCGCGCGTCGGACGGAATTGGTTGATGAATACTCGAAGAAATTCGCCAACCCGTTTCTTGCCGCGCAGCGCGGCTATATCGATGAGGTAATTGAAGCCGGGAAGACGCGCCCCAAACTGATTCGAGCCTTCGAATTTCTCCGCACGAAAAAGGTCACGGGACCAAAAAAGAAACATGGCAATATCCCGCTGTGAGGCCGCTCGTTTTACTGAGGCCGCGCTTTCCGGCGCGCTGCTCTTAATTCCAATTACATTCCTTTTTGTATTCCGCGACCCGTTTATCGTTCCAAAATTCCTGCTTGCGGCTGCGGTATCGGTCGCGGTGTTGGGGTCGGCTCTGGCTGTCGGGGATCTGCCTGTCCTGCGCTCCGCGCTCGATGTCCCCATCGCGGGATTTTTCTCGGTCCTCTGTCTCTCCGCGCTTTTTTCTGTCGATGGATGGTTGAGCTGGATTGGACCCGATCACTCTTATCTCGCTGCCCTGCCGGGAATCGCCCTCTGTTTATCCGGATTCTACGCGGGGCGCGTCGCTGCGGCGCTGGGATCGAATTTATTGCTCGATTCCCTCTTGGTCTGGATTCTTGCGGGGGCTGTGCCGGTGTCGATGCTTGCTTTGGGGGAGGCCCTGTGGGGGATGACCGTGCTCGGTCCGGATTACGACACGGCGCGCTCCATCGCCAGTTTCGGCGCGCCTACGATGCTTGCCTCCTACCTCGCCGTTGTTCTTCCGTTCGCGTATCGCGAATCGTTTTTGAAAACGGGTCGCCGCAAATGGTTCGGGTTTTTCGTCGGGGGCATCACCTCCGCCGCTCTTTTCGTGACAACCTCGCGTGCGGCCGGCGCCGCGGCTGTCGGGGGAATCGCGGTTGCCGCATGGTTTTCCATCGCCCACTCCGAGAAGACCTCTCAGCGTGCCGGGATCGCTGCGTTGATCGCAATTCTAATCGGAGGGGGGTCATGTGCATTTCTTTGCGCAAAGGGGACAGGACGCGGTTTTCGGCATTGGGAATCGCCGCCCAACAGTGGGTGGACACACCGATTTTAGGGACGGGCCCAGGGACCTTTACTCTTGCGTTTCGCCGGCGCGCCTCGAATGAAATGCTCCGCTTCTCACAGGGTGTGGTTTCGTTTCCTCACGCGCACAACGATTGGGCTGAAGTTCTCTCCTCGTTGGGTGGGATCGGAATGGCAGCATTCGCGTGGCTGCATTGGGGGGCGTGGCGGGCGTCCGCTCAGGCCCTGCAGCGGGGAAAAAAAGAATACCGTACGGCGGTCTCGGCTGTTCTTGGCGCGTTGACGGCAATCCTGCTGTTCTGGAAATTTAATTTCCCGGCACTATGGACCTGTTGGCTGGTCGCTTTAATGGCCGGGATCATTTTCGCTCCCAAGAGGAAGATGCAAATCCCGGTGATTGCGACAGCCGCGATGGTGGTCTCGGCTGCCGTGTTCGCATTTGGATTTTCGATTTGGAACGCGTCTGCCGATCGCCTCAATGTTCTTGGACGCCGCGCCCGCGCCCAGGGTCGACCTCGTGAGGCGGCGGCATTTTTTGCGAGTGCTATTTCACGCAATCCCGCCAAACTCGCGTACCGATTGGATTTTCTTAATACCCTGTGGGATGCCGCCGGGGATAACGACATCGCCTTGGCGGCAGCGGTCGCGTCCGCTTCCGACGGTGTACGTCTGCGGCCCCGGGAATCGGAAATGCACCGGATGTTGGGACTCGCGCAATTGCGCCGCGGAGATGTTGACCGCGCGCGCACGTCGCTGGAAGCCGCCGTTAGGCTGGCACCTTCCATGCGGCAGGGATTAATGGATTTGACACATGTCGCGGCGCTTCAAGGCGACACGATGCGGCAGGATGAAATAAAGAAACGATTAGAAGGCTTAGGAGGAGTGACCAATGGCTCGTAAGAAAATTACTGTTGTAGGCGCAGGAAATGTCGGCGCCACGCTTGTGCAGCGCCTCGCTGAGATGGAGCTGGGCGACATCGTTGTTGTTGATATTCCGGAGTCGAAAGGCATGCCCGCAGGCAAGGCGTTGGATATTCAGCAATCCGCGCCGATCTTCGGCTATGACGTGAAGATTACCGGTACCACGGAGTACGGCCCCACGAAGGATTCCGATATCGTCGTCATCACAGCCGGAATACCGCGTAAGCCGGGCATGAGTCGTGACGACTTGCTCAAGACCAATGCGGGGATTGTGGGTTCGGTGACTGAAAAGATCGTGGAACAATCACCCAACTGCATCTTGATCATCGTATCCAATCCGCTGGATGTGATGTGTTCGGTGGCTCTGAAAAAATCAGGCTTCCCGAAGCATCGCGTCATCGGCATGGCGGGGGTTCTTGATTCATCGCGCATGCGCACGTTTCTCGCGGAGGCGCTGGATGTCTCCATCGAAAACGTACACGCGATGGTGCTTGGCGGTCATGGCGACACGATGGTGCCGCTGCCGCGCTTTTCGACAGTAAACGGAATTCCGATTCCGGAGCTGCTGTCGGCTGAGAAGATCGAGGCGATCAACGACCGCACCCGCAAGGGCGGCGCCGAGATCGTGAAGCTGCTCGAACGCGGATCCGCGTATTACGCGCCGTCGGCGTCGGCGGCCGAGATGTGCGAGGCGATTCTCAAGGACAAACGAAAGATTCTTCCGTGCGCCTGCTACCTGGAAGGGGAATACGGCATTGATGGGATTTTTGTCGGCGTCCCAACGAAGCTGGGAACGCGCGGCATTGAGGAAATCATTCAGCTTAATCTGACGGTTGAGGAGCGCGCCGAACTGATGAAGTCCGCGGGTGCGGTGAAGGAACTCATCGGAGCCTTAGGCTAAACGGACCCTCGTGGGATCAATTCTCGCCGTTGACATTGGGAATACGAATCTCACCTTCGGACTCTTCCGGGGGGAGCGTGTTGCGAAACGTTCGCGTCTCGCAACCGCTCCCCTTCCGTCCGGAGAGGCTTTAAGGGCTGCGTTGAAGCCTTATAAGAACGCGGATCGGATTATATTTGCGAGCGTGGTCCCTAAGCTCGATGCCCGGTTTCGCCGGGCGGCAAAATCCTTTGCTGCGCGTCCGCTGCAATTAACGCCGCGTTCTAAATTGGGCATTCGCCTTCGCGTTGAGACGCCTCATTCAGTTGGGGCCGATCGCATCGCAAACGCGCTGGCGGCGCATCGAAAGTCAAAGGGTGCGGCGATCGTCATAGATTTTGGGACAGCGACAACCTTTGATTGCGTCGCACGCAATGGGGATTATCTGGGGGGAGCTATATTGCCGGGTCCTCAGGTCGCCTCGCAGGCCCTCGCTTTGAAGGCTGCGAAATTGCCGGAAGTGCCGATTCGCCCAACCCGCCGGGTCATCGGTAAAAATACAGTCGAATGTTTGCAATCGGGGATTTATTACGGTTATCTTGGAATGATTGACCGAGTCCTGGATGAGACGGTTTCTGAATTAGGCAAAAAAAATAAGCCTAAAATAATAGTGACGGGAGGATTGGGGAGGCTGTTTCTCAAGGCGATGAAAAGACGCGCGCTTTATCTCCCTGATCTGACATTGGCCGGTATTCGGATGGCCGCTGACATAATTTGTTAACATGCAGTCGTGGAGATGGGCATAAACCTGTGGATAACTTTATAAAAAAGCTCTTTTATTCGTTTTTAGGTCTCATTATCATTGCAGCACCCCTGCGAGCCGCGGACCCTTTTGCCGGATTTCAGCAATTTGTGGATCGCCCTTCCCTGAAGCCATTTGCCCGGGATTTGGGCGGTTTATTGGGTGCTGCGACCTTCCACAATGGACGAAATCTCGGTTTTTCCGGTTTTGATGTTGGAATTCGAGGCGCTTATCGGTTTTCATCGGAGGCCGGAAATCGCGTGCTGCGCGACAAGGGCGTGAAGGCATACGGTCTTCCATGGGTGCAGGCTGAAATTGGATTGCCCTTCGCACTCGATGGCTATATTCGCGGAGTGACCTTTCAAGGCACCACTATTTCCGGCGGCGGATTACGTTACGGGATTACAAAAAAATCAGACAGTGAATGGCATCCTCAGATTCTAGTCTCGTGGTCCGGCCATTCCGTATCGCATCGGCATTTTTCCGCGACTCACGTGGGGGCTAATCTGGTGGTGTCGTTCAATTTCAAAAAGATCGCGCCTTATTTTGGGGGTGGTGTCGATCGAACCCGTTTGGTAGTCAAGACAACGCCGGTACGGGATGCGTCTCTTGTGGACGAATCGGCGACCGTCAATGTCCCACGAGCGACCCTCGGACTTACCATTCGCCCAAAACCCTACCTCTACCTGAATTTAGCGGCTACGTTTACAAATCGGGCCGGACTTGATTCCGGCATCGGCATCCGCTTCTAATTCTTAAGCCGTTTTTCCAAAGCGCGCCGCAAACCTGCCTCATGCCCGAGAACAAAACGCACGCCCGGTTTCAATTTCCGAATGCTGGGAAGGGGTTTTGCTATTCGATTAAACACCTCTAATTCCGCGCGCGCTTGGAGGGGGCGCCCGAGTTCCAGAAAGGCTTGGGCGCGCAGAAGGCGGGGTTGCGGGGCGGAGGGTTCCAGCGTTATCACGCGTTGGGTGATGCGTAAGACGGCATTCCATTGCCTCGCGTTTCGAGCGAGCTGCGCGATCATTAACGGGTAGACGGCTTCCGTCGGATGAAGCTGAGACGCGATGACCAACGCCTGCATGGCGCGGCGAGGATCTTTGTCGCGCAAGCGAGTGCGTGCAAGATTTTCCCAGAGCAGGGGATCCTTGGGGGCGATGGAAACCGCTTGCAGCAGTGCCGGTTGGGACCCTTCCGATAGAGCGGATGAAACCAACCACTTGGGCCACCACGAGACGATGGACAGCAGGACCCCGGCGGCGATCCAGGCACCGGGCCAAGGCGCCTCCGTCGTTTCTTCACTTGAATTGGCGGCGCCGAGAAAGGAAAAGAAGAGCCATTCCAAAGCCGGGAGTGACAACACATTGTCGAAGACCCCGTGAGCTCCCAAAGCGGCGATCGCGCCGAGAGCGCCTAGTTCGGGATTTTTTTGTCGGCATCCCCTAGCGAAGGTCGCGGCCAGTGCAATCAGTAAAAGCAGCACGCCCGGCCAGCCTATTTCGGCGGCCTCCTGCAGCAATTCAGAATGGGCGTGTTTTGAAACACGCCCATAGCGTGTAAGAGTCTTGTCCTGCGGGGCTGGAAAGTTGTGCCGCAGAAAGCCGCGGTCGAATTGGCCGGGGCCTTCGCCCAGAATAGGGGAATCGCTAGCTACGGCCACCGCCGCTTTCCACAGCTGCGGCCGGAGGTTTGCTGTGGCGCGTTCTAGTTTGAGCAGAGGCGACCCTGCTGCAAAGAGACCGACTACGGCCATGAGGCCGCCGGCAGCCAAGACGACCGCTATCATTTTGCGCCCAGAGCCGATGAGAACAACCATTGTTCCTGCAGAGGCGGCGACCAGGCCGCCGCGACTCCCCGTCCAGGCGAGAAAAACCCAGGAGACGATTGTACAGGCCACCCCCAAATTTCTTTCGCTCTCTTCCTTTGAAAAAACGAGGGCGAATCCAAACGAGACTCCCACGGCTGCCGCCGCCGCCGTGTAGTTGTAGTACGGGTATAAAACGCCGACATGCGGGTAACTGGGAACGTTGATGAAAAACGCGGCTGCCTCCAGAATCAGAATCGCCACCGGAAGGAAAATCCGCCACGCCTTTCTGTCCTCCCGGTTGGAGTCGAGAGCGAGAACAAATATCCCGATGGCTGCCGCGCGGTAGGCAAGGTCCGACAGGCCGCGCCAGGGTTCCGCCGACACGCCGGCTGAGATCGCACTCCATGCCAGCCAGGCGCCCCATAAGGGCGCGACGGGGATTTTAGGAAGCCGCCGGCGGGATGCAGCCGCTCCCCATAAAAGCAGAGCGAAGGCCGTGAAGACCCACGGATTTCGGCTGCCGCCGAAGGCTAAGGCGAATAACGGGAGGCAAAGACCCGCGTTCATGAGCGAGTTAAAGCTTGAACTTACCCTTAAACGAGCGGTCGAGTTCGCGCGCCTGCGCTTTCTTTTTGAGGTTTGCGCGTTTGTCGCCGGCGTTTTTTCCCTTCGCCAGTGCGACGGACACCTTCGCCCAGCCTTTATGGAAATACAGTTCAATGGCGACCAGGGTTTGACCCTTTTGATCCACTCCCTTTTTGAACTTCGCGATTTGGCGGCGGTGCACCAAGAGTTTACGCGTCCGGTCCGGGTCGATTTCTTCCCCGGTGTTTTGTTTGTAGGGGGCGATATACAGGCTGTGCAGGTAGAGTTCGTCGCCATCGAGGCGGGCGAAGGCCCCTTCGAGGCGGGCCTTGCTGTCGCGCAGCGACTTTACTTCGGGGCCTTTCAGGCAGATTCCGGCTTCGACAATATCGAAAATTTCGTAGTGAAAGCGCGCCTTCCGGTTGGAAGCGACGAGTACCTTGTCGGGATCCGCCTTCTTTTTCGCCATAGAATTCGGATTTTAGCACATTGGCTTGGTGAGCAACTCTAAGGGATTCTCTTCCGGGAGGCAAGTAACTTTTTCACCAACTGATGGAGTGTTTTCTTGGAGACGGGTTTGGTGAGGAAGGCGTCGGCACCCCTCTCCAGAACCATCTGCCGCGTCTGACTGTGAGCTAAACCCGACATGCAGATGATGACCGTTTGGGCGAGTCGCGGGTTTTGGCGGATTAGGCTGCACACATCCATGCCATCCGCGCCCGGGAGGTTAATGTCCAGTAGTATTACATTCGGATGGAAACGTGTGATCATTTGGCTGGCTTCGAAACCGGACTTAACCTCCTCTATCCGGGCATCCTTCCACGTCATTCTCAAACCGGATGCTAAGACCTCACGAAATTCTGCATCATCATCCACGATCAGGAAATTCATGGCGTCAGAGAGCCTGTCGTGTTTGGAGTCAAGCCGCGCTGTCGGGAAAGCCGTTAGATCCTGCACCGCTACGCCGATTGAACCGTCGGGGAACGGTTCTGAGGGCAGCTTCTCCTTCTTGATCCATTCGGAGATGGCCGCGGGAGCAACGCCGCAGTAGATGGCGGCTTCCTCTATGGTCAACAGGCCAGGCCTATGGTTGAATGTTTTTGCCATTGTTATGAGGCCTCCAGGACCTTCGTGAGGGCTGCTATAACCTTGGGATCGAAGTGTCCGTGTTCGGTCTGCTGATGAAGTTCACTAAGAGCGGCCTTGCGGTTCCATGCGTCACGATAGGGTTTCCAGGCCGTAAGCGTGTCGTACTGAGAGGCGACTTGAATGATTCGTGCCGGTAAGGGGATGGCGTCACCCTTGAGACCGTCGGGATAGCCTCCTCCCATAAACTTCTCGTGGTGGTGACGGATGGCCTCCAGCACATCGCTGGATACCTCTACCCCGAGCTCCGCGATCACCTTTTCCGCCTCGTTTACATGTCCGGTCATTACCTGGAGGTTGTGCTCCGCGTCCTCGCGGTTGAGGAGGTTTTCAGGGATAAAACGTTTTCCCACATGATGGAGGTATCCGGCGATTGAGGCGGTTTCCCGGGTTTGGGCTGTGACGCCCATCGCCTCTGCGATAGCACGGGAGAGGGAAGTCGTAACACGGCTCTGGCCGATGGACGCATCGACTGCTTCGATCGCAAGCAGATATTCGGAGACTCCATTCAGCTTCGGCTCCTGACTCCCGTATCGTTTGTGAAAGGTGGGAGGGAACTTGTTTATGTCTTGAAGAGGGTCCGACAGGGCCAAGACCTCATAGGCGGTCACCTTGCGTATGCGGCCTTTGACTTCAAGCTGCGAGCGTTCCTCCTCGACCATGACGGCTTGCACGATGCTTTCGTCGATCTCAATCTTCCTTTGAGGCAGGAGCCGGAGCGCATCCTTGAGGTACTGGACCGCGCGGTTGCATTCTCCGAGTTGGGTCGCGATGCGGCCGGCTTCGAGCCAGACCTCTCCGCCGCCCGAGCCGGAGGTCATGATGTCCTGCAGCTTGTCGAGTCGATCCTCCATCTCCAGCACTTTTTCATTGGACAGTCCCATGCGGATCTTACGCGTGCGTACAAAATGCGACACGTTGTTCCATGTCTCCTCATTGATTAGGAGCTTTCCGGGCGTGCACATCATTTCGAGGCGCTGGGCGAGGTTTACGGTATCCCCAAACGCGCTATAGGTTTTTCGTTTTTCGGAACCGACTAGGCCCATGATCGCGCCGCCTGTTGCGATGCCGATTCGCATCGGCAGCAGTAGACGCTCCTTCTTGGCCCGCGTCTGCATCCGGATCGCCGCCAAAACCGCCATGGCGGCATGCTGTTGAAAATGAAGGGGTGCACCGAACTCCGCCATGATGCCGTCACCGATGAACTTGTCGAGGTGGCCGCGGTAGCGGGAAATGATCGGTTCCATGGCATTGAAGTACTGGTTCAAACCCTCAATCACCACATCGGGGGATCTGGCCTCGGAATATTGGGTGAAGCCTTGGAGATCGGTGAACAGGATTGTCATGAGCTTCTTCTCGGTAACAATCTGGCGGTTGACCGCCAGTCGGACCACCTCCGGGTCCATGGCGGAGTATAGGACGGCTTCGAGTTTCTCTTTGAGAGACTCAATCGTTCGACTCTTGAGCTGTAGAGATTCATTGCCTTTTTGAAGCTTCTTGTGGGAGGTATCTACTTCGATTTGCTCCTTCTTGAGTTGTTCGACCAGCTTCTTGGAGCGGTTGTAGCGTTCATTCTGCTTTTCGTTCAGCCGTCCGACCAAGGCCCCGGAGAGAATCAGAAAGGAGCCCCATGTGATGATGTGCGACAGAAGTTGCCCGCGCTCCGTGTCCAAGAGGAATTGGTCGGGGAAGGTGAGCGCGTAGAGCGAAACCACCAGCACCGAGAAGAGAGCACCCAATACCGCCGTACGGGAGTTTATGGCGCAGGCAGCGAATAAGATCGGGATATAGAAGAAGTTGAGGAAGGCGAGCTTGCTCTCAACGAAGTAGCCGATCACGATTACGGCCGCAAGGATAACGATCACCAGGGCTCGCTCCGAGTGCCGGTCGATATAAGTCCTGTACCATGCGCGCAACAGATCGGTCAGCCGGACCTCGGCTGTTTCCTGACCAAGTTCGAGTATGCCGTCGTCTGGCTCGTTCTCGATGTCATTCACGGTTATTGATGTGTACTTCTGAGCATCGGAAGATCCATCCTCACTGGTTTTGCCTGCTTCCTTATCCGTTATGGGGCGATCTTAATTAAGTGTTCCGGAGCCTGCATGAATGAAAATATTGAGAGATCTTCTCGCATTATTACCGTTCCAGGAAAAGCTATAATGCCCTACCGCGCAGGTGGCGGAACTGGCAGACGCGCACGCCTCAGGAGCGTGTGCCCTTAGGGGCTTGTGGGTTCGACTCCCATCCTGCGCACCCTCTGAGAAAGGAAGAAGCACCGCATAGGCGGGGCTTCTTTTTTTACAATTTATGGGTTGTACGATATTATACAACCCATAAATTTGAAATTCTTTATACACAGACCCTGAACCATCGTTGTGTTGATGGTCGCCAGGCCTTCCTTTTGTTATCTTCCCTATAGTGGAGATCAAACCGACCCATGCCCTCGTATTCGGAGTCCCCGGCCCGACCCTGGACCCGGAGACCAAACGCATTATTAAGGACGTCGATCCCGGCGGATTTATCCTTTTCTCCCGCAACATAAAGGATCCCCAGCAGCTGCGCACACTCATCGACGGCCTGCGTGAGATCTGCACCATAACGCCCGTCATCACCATTGACCAGGAGGGGGGGCGCGTGTCCCGCCTAAAAGAGCTCGGGGAAGAACCCCCGCATGCCGTGCAGCTGAGGGATGTCGGCGATCTGGAGCTGATTGAGCGGCACGGATCACTCACCGGGCAACTCCTGAGGCAGTTCGGGTTTAACCTCGATCTTTGTCCCGTGTTGGATATAGCGTTTGATGATGAGGCTGAAAATTCTCTGCGGGGCCGGACGTGGGGACGGACGCAGGGGGAGGTAGCAGAAAACGCTGGCGTTTTCCTCGACGCCATGCGCGCCGAAGGCGTGCTCGCTTCGGGGAAGCATTTTCCGGGATATTCGGGGGCGACGGTGGATCCGCATTATGAACTGCCCAGCGTCGACCGCCGTCTGGAAGAATTGCTGAAAGCGGAGTGGGCGCCGTATGCCGTGCTTAAGGATAGGCTTGATACCGTCATGATGGGGCACGCCTTGTATCCCAACGTCGATGATTCCGGCTTGCCCGCCAGCCTTTCTAAGGTAATGATTGAAGAGCAATTGCGGGGGCGCTTGGGTTTTTCCGGTTGCGTCGTCTCCGATGATCTGGACATGGGGGCGATTACAAAAGGGTGGAGCCTCGGCGAAAGCGTGCGGCTTGCCGTCGAGGGGGGGACCGACCTCGTTTTGATTTGTCATCGCCTCAAATATGCCGCCGAAGCGGCTGAGGCCGTTGCAAATATCGATTCTAAGACGATTGCCCCGAATCTGAAACGCCTGCAGGCGTTGCAGGAGAAACTCTCCCCGCCGAAAGAATTTTCCCTCGAGCGCTTCCGGGAGATCGACAGCGAAATCGGCGGGCTCCGGCAAGACGTACTTGCCAAAGGCGCCGCACCGGTTGAATCGAAGGCGTCACACTCGCCGGTTGAGGATTTTTGAGCCTCGCTGAAGAATTAAAACCCGAGGGCCGTTTCTTCCCCTGGGCGATACTCGCATCGCTCGCTCTCTTCCAACTCCTCTGTGTGCCGGGGCATTACATCGGTTTTGAGCACGATGATATTCAGTATGTGCTTGCGGCGCGCTCTTTGCTGGAGGGACACTATTCGCTCGGCATTATTCCGGGAGATCCACCGCTGACTGTCGCCAGTCCGGGTTGGCCGCTGCTCCTGATGCCGGCGGCGTTGGTCAGTGGGGATAATCCACTCGGCTATCAATTGTGGGCTTGGCTGTGGCTGGTTGTTTGCGACGTGTTGTTATGGAGGTGGCTGCGGCGTCAATTCTCTCCCGCGATGGCGGCTGCGGGGACAGCGTTATTCGCGCTCAACCCTCTCATCCTCTCCCGTGCGGGAGTATTGATGAATGAGATCCCGTATCTTGCCTTCGTGCTCGGGGGGTTTGTTCTCTTCGATCGGGAAAAACCGGTTCCCGGTTGGGCGGCCGGATTACTCGTCGGGTTTACGTGGTTGATCCGAACCGCGTCGCTGCCGTTGGCTGCGGCGGTTTTTGCACTATTGGCGGCCCGCCGTCGTTGGAAGGACCTCGCGACGGCGATGTCGATCTGGGGCGTTGCGGTTGTGGGATGGAAGGTTTGGAGTGATTGGGGCGGGACCGGTCTCGCCGAACACGCGGAACTCATTGAGACCTTCGGGGTTGCGGGGCTGGGATCGGTCGGGAGCATAATCGCGGGCAATGTCATGAACGCGTTTAAGCTTTTGGGGGAGACGCTGCTGCCGTGGCGTCCGTATCCCGGGACTCCGATGCTGGCGACGGTGTGCGGGGGAGTGGTGTGGGTCGCAGCGATTGCCGGTCTTATCCGACGGTATCGTGACCAAGGACTCGATTTGGCGACGGCGTATCTGGGATTTGGTTTGCTGCTGCATGCGGTTTGGCCGTGGTGGTACCAACGGTATTTGCCCCCGTATCTGCCTGTTTTGATATTAGGCTGGTTGTTTCTGCTTGCCCAATTGCCGAAATCCACCGGGTTGCTTGCTGCATCGTTGCTCGCGTTGGTGAGCGTCCCCGGACAGGGGACCGTTCTCATTCGTCGGGAGTATTTGCGTTATCGCCCCGAGATGGCGCAGACCTATGCCTCGATTCGGGAACACTCTGCTCCGGACGCGTTATTTACTTCAGCCTTCTATTGCCGGGACGCTTATTATGCAGGGCGGCCCTTTGTCCCTTTTCCCGGCGGTGAGGGGACACTCGCGCAGAGGATGCGCGCGTTGGGCATTAGATTTGTGTTGTGGAATGGGGTGCCCGATTTAGGTTCTTCTTTGGGAGACGGATTTGAGGCGGTCCGGAAACTCAAGATCATGGAACGGGAACTTGAGGGACCGGATTTTCATATTTTTTATAAGAATTCACAAGAGAATGTGACAATTTACAGTGTGGCAAAATGAGGACAAAAGTCACACGAATTTCTATTGACATTGGCCTCTCGCGGGGGTAAACTAGCCAAAGATTTGTTGGACGTGGTTTCTATGCGTACCGGTATCGAACGAATTACTCCTAATTATAATTCCGGTACAAGGAGGGGAACTGCATATGCAGAGCATTACAAGTAGGAAAGCGAAGAAGGGTTTCACGCTTATCGAGTTGATGATCGTGGTTGCTATTATTGGTATTTTGGCGGCTATTGCCATCCCGAAATTCGCTGACTTAATCCGTAAATCAAACGAGGGCGCAACCAAGGGCAACCTGGGTGCTGTCCGTTCGGCACTGAGCATCTACTACGGCGACATGGAAGGGTATTATCCGAAGCTCGCTACAGAGCTTACGGCGAACGGTAAGTATCTGTCGGCTGTTCCAAAGGCTAAAACACCTAACTATCATGGTGACAGTTCAGCGTTCACCAATGCGTCGATTGTGGGTGATGGTTCCGAAGGCTGGCGTTACGACAACGTGGCGACGGATCCGAACTACGGTACGCTGTGGGTAAATTGTTCTCACACGGACTCAAAAGGAAGTGTTTGGACCACGTACTAAAAACCTCGTAAAGGCTTAACGAATAAAGGAGTCCCCGGTTTACCGGGGGCTTCTTTTCGTTAGGGGAGAATCCGGTACAGCTGCGCGTTTTTATCCGAATATGCGAGGGAAAAGGCGTCGGGGAGGTGGTGGTCCAAGCGTTGATAGTCGACAGGGTCGTGGGCTCCTGCGCCCTTATGAGTTCTCATGAGGAAGCGGTTGGAGGTTGTGAGAACATAATTGACTTGATGCTGCTTCGCCCAGGCTCCTAATTTCCGGATGTCGCGCCATCGAGGCAATTGCCTGCAATAACGTCCGGTGAGAAGATAAAGGCGGCCGTCTAATTCCGCCGCGAAAACGTCTGTTGCTTTCGTGTTGGTTTCAATCCAGGAGAGAAGACCGCGCGGGGGAGTATTCAGCGGGGTTTTTAATGTCAGGGAGGTCCGGACAATGTTGGACACCGGAAGGGCTGCGCAGGTAAGCCCTGCCGCAAGCAATATCCCCGACAGGATTCCGGGCTTTTTTAAGTATTTCTCAAGACGAACCGCTCCCGCAAAAAGCCACCAGAGAATAAAGGGCAGCAATGGGAGGAGATACCGCGTGGTTTGTTTGGGCCAAAGCAGGATGACGATCGCGTAGGCCGAGCTGTAGGCAAGAGCGAAACGGCGCCAACCTCCGGTGGAGACCCGCAGTATCCCGATCCCGCAGAGGCATGCCCCCAACGCCGCGGAAAACATGGGCAGCGGCTGCCGAAAGAGGACTCGGCCGAATAATTCCCGCGTGTA
The DNA here is from genome assembly GCA_002401485.1 of Elusimicrobiota bacterium. GTDB lineage: Bacteria > Elusimicrobiota > Elusimicrobia > UBA1565 > UBA1565 > UBA1565. The sequence continues at coordinate 20,038 of NVTF01000018.1, forward strand.
GAACCAGGCGTTGCTGAATATTCCCACGAATACGTCCGCTGTTATTTTCTTGTAGGGATCAGCCAGTTCGCCGGCAACAACCAGTCCGTGACCACGGAGAGCATAATTCCGGGTGAGCCACGCGAGTATCGGGAGGGTGCCGGCAGTGAGGGCGATGAGGGCCGGGCGTAGGCGCCTTTCCGACACGAGGGCCAGGGGCAGGGCAAGCACGAATGCCGCGCCTGTCGGCCGCAGCAAAAAGCCGAAGGCGGCCATGAGTCCAAGGAGCGTCCAGGTTTTATCATCATCTCTGTCCCACCATGCCCGGGCTGTTGTAAGCATGATGACGGTCCAGAGGAGGGCGGGAATATCGGAAAGGATAACGCCGGACATGCTGACTGTGAGGGGATTGAGTGCGAGCAGAGCGGTTGCTGCCGCGGCGGAGATTGGGGGCAATTCCTCACGAACGAAGCGGTAGAACAAAAAAACGGAGCCGAGTGTCATGAGGACGGAAAAAAGCTGCGGGCCGAGGAAATTTTTTCCTGCGAATATCATCCACGGGGCCAACAGCAGTGGGTAACCGGGAAGGTATTGAATAAAGGGAGGGTGGCCCGGGTGATTGAGCTCGCTGTAGCTGCCCGATATCAGAGATTTCGCTCCAATCAGGAAAAACGCATCATCATTAAAGAAGCCAACATAGTAGGCATTCAGCGACAGGAGATATAGAATACCCGGGACGAGGAGCCATAGGCTGCGCGCGCTCACAAACGAATGATAGCAAACGACATTGGATTCTCTTTAGTTTTCGTATCGCCTTTCCAGTTCTGGTTTTTTTGGCTGGCGATCGGACTTTCTTTGGGAAGTTTTATGAATGTCGTTATCCATAGGCTTCCGAGAAATCGCTCCATTCTTCGTCCTCCCTCACATTGCCCGCGCTGTCGCAAGTCGATTGCCATTTATGACAATATTCCAGTTTTTAGTTGGCTTTTGCTGCGCGGGGTGAGCCGCTGCTGCGGCCAACGTATCGCCTGTCGTTACCCTCTGGTTGAAGCCATCGTGGGGCTGGCGGGTGTTGGGTTGTGGTGGCGCTGGTTCGGCTGGTGGCCATGGGTGGGCGCGGCGCTTCTCGCCACGGCGGGACTCACGGCGATCGCTTTTATTGATTGGGATACCTTTATCATTCCGGATGAGCTTTCTCTCGGGCTATGGGTGTTGGGGACTGTGCTCGCACCGTTTAATCCGATGTTCCCCGGTTCGGTCTGGGCGAAGATCGGCTTTGCCGTGGCAGGGGGACTCTTCGGCTACCTGATGTGTTTTGGAATCCTAATTCTCGGCAAGAAAATTTTCAAGAAAGACGCGATGGGCGGCGGGGATGTTAAATTACTCGCGGCCGTCGGTGCATGGACCGGTGTTCTCGGCGCGTACGATTGTATGGTCATCGCTTCGTTTATTGGGGCGATTTACGGCGTCTACCAGATTGCGCGCAAAAAATTAGAACGCCAGGACCATATCCCCTTTGGCCCTTTCCTCGTCATCGCCGCCATCTTCAACTTCTTCTACCTCCTCCCCTTCGGCTTTCCCTTCCATTAGTTGGGGCCGTACGTTGAGTTGTTGAGTTATTTCGAAGAAATAACTCAACAACTCAAC
>NVTF01000019.1 GCA_002401485.1 Elusimicrobiota bacterium
AGTTAAGGTGTATTCAGTTCGATTTTCATGCCGCTTTCATCATTTTACTGCCGTCAAAGTATGCCTCGTCCGGCGTGTTGACCGGAGCGGCGCAGAGACAGGAGAAACAGTCATTTTGCAAGGGCGATGGCCGCTTGAAAAACAACCCGGGCCCGCCGTGCAAGTCTCTGTGGAGTCGAGATATCCACAGCAAACGTGTCCAGACGAATGGAAATGGGGTAACACGGTGTTCTTGACATCCTATCCAATGTCATAGAAATTTCAATTACAAAACCGCACATGCCGTGGCCTGTGTAAAAAAATGAAACGGCCAATCGCCGGGCAACTCAGCAATCTAAACTGGTTTTACAGGCCAGATGATCTGCCCGGCATGCTTTTGGCCTATGGGAGACTAGAAAATGACCAATATCAACCGCCGCCAAACTCTTGGCTTGATCGGGGCCGGTGCCGCTGCATCTACATTGGGTCTGCCAGCTTACGCGCAGTCCAGAAAAATCAATGTGGGCGCGCTGCGATTCACCAGTCACTCAGCAAGCTTTGTCGCCCAGGTTCGAGGCTATTTCGCCGAGGCTGGGCTTGATGTGGAGTTCAAATTCTTTCAGGCGGCGCAACCGATGGCGATTGTGCAAACAAAAAGGGCGAGGAGAGGCTTAATCGACTTCATACAGCTCCTTGTAGCGGTGCGGATGCTTTTTCTTGAAATCAGCAATCAGCTTCCCGCGATGAGCCGTCCACTTCTTTTCCTGGTGAAGCTTGCGCTTTCGGGAATCTTCGGAGAGGAACTGCCAAATGGATTTGGCTTCCGGGCCGGTAATCTCGCAGCCCGGCTTGTTCTTCATTCGTTTCACGTAGCGCTGCCAAATAGCGCCTTCGATCTGCCAAACGAATTTGTTTTCCTTGCTGAAGAGATGGGGTTTGCTTTTCTTGAGAGCGTCGGCCGCTTTCATGCGGTCGGCCTTCTTCTTCCCGCCTGTTTCTACAAATTGTGAATTGAGCGGACGAGAGGTCGTGTGGCATTCGGCGCATCTGGCGCGCATCATCTTATAGCCCTTCTGCGCGTTGGCGGAAAGGCTCTTTAAGTATTTGGCGTCGAGGGTTTCGGGGCCGTAGTCGTTGGCAAAGGGTTCCTTCATCGCCTTTTCTTTCTCAAGCTGGGCGGCGGTTTTCGGTTTTTTTGCCTTCTTGTCGGCGGCCGCCAGCGGGCCGGCCATGATTAGTGCGAGTGAAAGAAGCAGCAGACGGTTCATAATTACCATTCCTCTCCGGAATCTTCAGCGATAGAAAGCAGATAGTCGAGAAGCACTTCCATTTCCTTGCCTTTGATTTTTGTTTTCCATGCAGGCATAAACAGAGGCGGGGTCGGGCCTTCGGGATTGAACTTTACAATGGAAGTGGGTGAAACGCCGTCCACAAGTTTCTTGCGAAGTTCATCGCGGCTGTAGGTGCCGACAACCTTGGTGAGGGTGGGTTCGCGCCCCTTGGCCATCTCTTCAATGGAATGGAGATTGGTTTTATCCTGACCGTCGCCGAGGGCGTTGAAGTTTCGCCGTCCGTCTGCTCCACCTTCTCCGTGACAGCCCGCGCAGCCGAATTTCGTGTACATGGCCTTGCCGTGTTCAATGTTGTCAGCATAACGTACGGGCTTTTTTACGGCCGGGACCTTGTACTGCATCGGCAGTGCTCTGTCCGTCATGCCAAGCATGTAGGCCGTGATGGCTTGGGCTTCTTCGAGGGACAGTTCTTCGAAGAACGGCGGCATGCCCGAGGGGGCGACGCCTTCGCATTTCTCCAAGTGTTCACATGAGTGGCCAAACGGATCACCCGGGACGAGTGACATGGGGTCCCTGGTGAGATGCAGTTCGATCCAGTTTTTAACATTCCACTGATGGCGATCGAGGTCGGCGGTTGTTTGCGACCAATCAATGCGGGATACCGGCTTGTCGGCGATGTCGCCGAGATCGACGGACACTTCACCGCCTTTTCCTTTGAAGGAGTGGCAGCCGACGCAGCCGAGTTTCGCGACGAGATCCTTCCCGCGTTTCGCTTCTTGCGCTCCTTCGAGGTCTTCGAAGTTGTCATGGCAGCGTACGCAGGTGCCCTGGAGGTAAGGCTGCGCGAGCAGCGGTTCTTCCCAGTGCTTGATTTCCCCATGCGCGTCTTCAGCAGTGGTCGCGAGACCTTGGCCGCCATGGCACGAAGTACATGCGAATTTCACCGGTGGATGGCTCATATGCTCCGGAACAACGGAGGCTTTGAACGGATGTTCCGTATAGTCATTGACCTGAAGTGCGTTCACTGCTGGATCGATCCCGAGGTGGCAGCTGGTGCAGCGGTCGTAACGGATAAGGTCTTTGGACATCGCTTGCCGCAATCGGATCGGCATGGACCTTGCTGCTTTGAGGGCGATATCCAGAGACGCTTTTTTTGCCTCGTCTGTTTCCGTCGAAAGCGCTTTTTCGATCCGCGCGATCTCCATTCGTTTGTACTCTTTTTGGTAGCCCTTCCACTCGCGATCGTTATCAACGATCCCGGCGGCGACGAAGAGTGCGAGGCAGGCGAAGTTGAAGAAGTAGAATAGTTTTCGATGCATGGTCTTAGATGTTTAGGTTGAACTGAGGCAGCTCGAGAATATATTTCACGTCGAGACCGAGGCGCAGCCCCATTTTGACGAGAACGCCCATCTGCATCAGCACGAGCGACTGTACCGCGATGTAGCGGGGCATGTCCAAATCCTGCAGGTATTTCTGCGGGTAGAGGAACCCGAACAGGAAGGTCAAGTAAAGCAGGAATCCGACCGTGATGACGCGCCACGCGGCGATATCACCGCCGAAGTGCATCCAGAGTCCGACCAAGGCGAAGAATCCTAGGAAGGCGCCAGTGGCCTTTTTCCAGGCGATATCCGCTGTGATCAGGCGAGGCAGGGTCATTCCCAAACCTCCGTAGGCGAGCAACGAGAACACACCCAGCGGCAACGGGAAGCTCCAGGTTGGCGCCGCGACCGGTTTGTGCACCAGCCAGCTTTCCCACGGCCAATACCAGAAATAGTTTGGCCCGCGGAAGGAGTTTCCGATTAGGATGAGGATGAACCAGAAGGTGATGCCAAACATGAATTGGGCGTTGGCGAACGGCCGTTCCGACCAGGAGTAGTAGCCGACACCCTTCTTGTTGGTATCGAGGTAGGGGATCGCGCAGAGGCCGCCGATGATAAGTCCAGGAAGCAGTACGCCTGCTATCCACGGGTCGAAGTACACAAGAAGTTCCTGAAGGCCGACGAAGTACCACGGGGCCTTGGAGGGGTTGGGGGTGACGTTGGGATTGGCGATTTCCTCAAGCGGCGCGTTGACGTAGACGCTGACGAAGAATACAAACGCGGTCACACCGGCGGCGGCGATGTATTCGCGCACCACAAGGTTGGGCCATACATCGACCTTTTCTTCGTCCTTTGTGATCGGTGCCGCTGAGAAGGTGTCCTTGCGGATTCGCCAGAAGTGAACGATCATGAGCGCGGCCGCGACAAGCGGAACTGCGACGCAATGCATGACGTAGAAACGCAAAAGCGTATTTGCGCCTACCGTTGTCCCGCCCAGCAGAACGAAGCGAACGTCGTTGGAGATCGTCATGCCCAGCAGGCTGGCAAACGGCCCTTCGTTGCCAATGATCGGCGTGGCGGCGGCCATGTTTGTTCCGACCGTGACGGCCCAGATCGCGAGCTGATCCCAGGGCAAAAGGTAACCTGTGAAGGAAAGGAACAAGGTGAGCTTTAGAAGAATAACACCGATCGCCCAATTGAATTCGCGTGGTTTTTTATAGGAGCCGGTAAGGAAAACGCGAATCATATGCAGCATGACAATCGTGACCATGCCGTGTGCGCACCAGCGGTGCATGTTGCGCAAAATTATTCCGAAGGAAACCGCGAACTCGAGATCCTTCATATCCTGATAGGCGAGTTCCACCGTTGGGCGGTAGTAGAACATGAGAAGAACGCCTGAGATCGTGAGAATTAGAAATAGCAGGAATGAAATCCCGCCGAGTCCCCAGGTAAAGGTCCAGCGCAGTGCGCGGGGTTGAATCTTCGCCGGGTGCAGATGGAGCCACACATTGTCGACGATGTGGCGGGCGCGATGACGGGTGCTATCCTGCCACGGCCAGTTGCGGAACATTGACTTCCAAATTTGGGAGCCGTAGACTTCTTTTTCGAGTTTCTCGATGGAGAGTTCAGGAAGTGGCATTAATTAGGAGCCTCGCTCTATGCGTACTCCGCGAAGAATGGAGCCTTTTCGCGGACGCCGGGGCGGTTTTCGAGGATGGCCTTGTCAATGATGAGATCACCGGAAGCGACAACCTCAACTTGGGCGCGCCACAAGGGCTTGGGGGCCGGTCCGGCGAGCACATCGCCATCGGGGTTGTAGTTCGAGCCGTGGCACGGGCATTTAAAACGGTTTTCAGCGATGAACCAGTTGGGGGTGCAGCCGAGATGTGTACAGCGGGCCCAAAGAGCATAAATTCCCTCGGAGGTTCGGATGATCCAGACACGCTGTTGTTTAAACCAAAGCGTGGAAACTCCGAACGGGAAGTCTTTCGCAGGTCCGGCGTTGAATTTCTGGGACGGTTCGTACAGAATATTCGGGACAAGAAAGCGGGTGGATGCGGCACCGCTGCCGCCTACAATTGCGGCCAACGCCCCCCAGCCCATCCAGAGGAAATCCTTGCGTTTTACAGGTTTAGCCATGAATTACAATGCTCGAAAAGGTGGTCTTTCCCGTACAGTTCAGGAAGCGACCTTAATCTAACATTTCCCCCTACGAGTGTCAAATAAGTGGTTCAATTTCTACACAAATCGCCCCTGGGTTAGTATCCCGGGGGCGATTAAGAACTGTAACGATTTGATCTGGATCTTAGAAGGTCGAGCTCAATTGCAGCCCCTTAATAGCCTTCCTGGCACGTTCTCCGGCGCTTGACATGCCTAAGCTGGCGCGCGCTCCGATATCGTTGAATTCTCCGTTGCCTTGGACCCAGTACACGCCTCTGCCGCCGGATTCTTTGAGGACTGTTTTGATCGTCCAGTCAAGAACCAGGCTCATGGCCGCAATCGGGTCTTCCGAGGTTCCCGAATTAACGGTGCTCGGCACCGAGGCATTCATATTTAAGGTGTATCCCCATGAAACGTCCCGTTTTAGCGGTTCAACTGCGACCCCATGGAGGAATTGTCCTTTTCCTTTGTAGGAACCACCCCAGGTCCGCGTGACCATGAAGGTAAGGTTAACGGCGTTGAAGCCGTAGCCGTTTTTTGCCGTGAGGCGATACGCAGTTCCCTTTGGCATTTTCCACGTCGCCAGTTGGGACCAGTGCGTGATTCCGTCGGGAACCGCTGTCGCGTAGTCTGTTTTTACATCGACTACCGGCTTATTTTCTTTAATGACCTCCCAGATCTTTTTTCCGATGTTGATGATCCGGTCGATCGTGCGAAGTGTGTCTTCGCCTCCACCGCTGCTGCCGCCTGGAAAGGTCGGAAGCGGGAGCGGTTTGCCGCTGGGAGGCGTCGGAAGCCCGATTTGCGACGCAGGCTTGATGCCTTCGGCTTCCTTCTCGGACAGCTTTTCAATCTTGATCGATTCGGTATCCAGAGTCAGATACTGTTTTTGCGCTCCTTCTGAGAGCAGGTCGAAATCGGCCTTTGTCACCTTCCCCCTTTCACGTGCCTGGGAAAGAATTTTAAAGTCCGTCGGTTTGAACTTCTTTTTATTTTCTTGGGCGCCGGCGACTGCACTGAGAACGCCAAGCGATAGGACTGCTGCGATAATTCGTGATACCACCATACCACCTCCGGGTCGGTCCCCACCTTTTTTAGAGTGGTCGAGCAACGTCGCTCGGGGCGGGGTCCGTCTTTAGATGTTAGCCCAATCGGGTAAGAATGAAAATGGGCCTTTGGGTGCAGTTAGGGTCACCAAAAGACCCATATTGTTATATAGGGGGTCTGTCCCCCACTTATTTGACTTGTTGGAGTTGTAAAATTTGAACCTAAGGCATAGGGAATTTAAAAGATGAAGAAAAAATAAGGATAAATTAAAATTAGTAGAGCCCCGCTCGCTTTTTACAGCGATCGGGGCTCCATAACAAGTCAAACAACTGGGGGACAGACCCCCATATAACTAATTGAGGCCGATGTCCTTTAGGAAGGCAGTTTCGTTGGGTTCGCGGCCAAGGAAGGCTCTGAGGTATTCCATTTCGTTGCCGCTTCCACCGGGGGCGAGGACTAGGTCGCGGTATTTGCGGCCGAGTTCGGGGTTCATGATGCCGCCTTTTTCGAATGCGGAGAACATGTCGGACGCGAAGACTTCTGACCACATGTAGCCGTAATAGCCGGAGGCGTAGCCCATGAGATGGCCGAAACTGGCCTGGGCGTTGGTGCCGGGATTGGCGGGGATCATGCGAATGGCTTCGTAGTGCTTGTTGTACGCGACGGTGGTCGAGGCCTCCGGTTTTCCATCGTGATAGATCTGATCGATGGTCGCGTAGAAGGTCTGTCCGAGATACGAGACGCCTGTGTGCGCGTTTTTCGCCGCGATCATGCTGTCGATGGTCGCTTCCGGTAGTGCTTCTCCGGTTTTATAATGGGCGGACAGGCGCTTAAGTATCGATTTCTTCCAGATCCAATTCTCGAGCATCTGCGACGGCGCTTCGACAAAATCCCGCGCGACGCTGGTTCCTGAGAAGCGCGGGTATTTGGCCTTGGTCAGCATTTGATGCATGATGTGGCCGAATTCGTGGAACAAGGTCTCCACGTCGGAAGAGGAACCGGAATGGGGCAGCAGCGACGGCCGGTCCTTATTCGGCTTCGGGAAGTTTGCGACCATGGCGGCAACGGGTTTTCGGAATTTTCCATCCAGATTCTCGCGTCCACCGATGAGTCCGAAGGCGGCGGCATGTTTGTATTTGCCTTCACGCGGATAAAGATCCAGATAGAAATGTCCGATCAGATCTCCCGATTTTGAATCGGAGACCGAATAGAGTTTTACGTCTTCATGCCAGGCGTTTGCAGGAACGATTTCTTTGAACTTGAGACCGAAGAGTTCTTGATAGATCTTGAACATTTCTTCGGAGGTTTTCCCCATTTCGAAATATTCCTTGATCTTCTCTTGGTCGACTGCAAACCTATTCTTGATTTCGAGGTTCTTATAATAGGAGTAGTCCCACGATCGGAACACCGGATCCCCGGGCTGTTCCTTCAATTTGAGTGCGAGCATTCGCTTGATGTCGGACTTCCCCTTGGGCTTGAGCCGTTTCTTCATCTTCGAGAGAAACTTCTTCACCTCTTTCGGGGTTTTTGCCATGCGCTGCTCGAGTACGTAATGCGCGTGGGTATCGTATCCCAGCAGTTTGGCGAGTTTTAGCCTCACCGCCAGAATTTCTTCAAGTAGGGCGACGTTGTGGGGCACCGCGCGGTTGCCGAATTTCAAGCTCATGCGCCGGCGGGACTCCGGATTCTTCGCGAGCTTTAAGAAGGGATACACATCCGGATAGTCGAGGGTGACGATGTAAAGACCGGCGTCTGTCTTTTTGAGGCGATTGAGAAAGTCCTCCGGGATGCCTTCCATTTCTTCTTTGGTGAAGGCGACATGATCATTGACGTCTGCGATGTTCTTCGAGAAAGACGAACTCATCTCAACGAGCTGCTTCTTAAGAATCTTATAGCGGGCGCGTTTGACGGGTTCGAGGTCCAATCCGTTTCGCTTGAAGTCTTGGATGGTGCGGTCATAAAGCTTTTTGTCAGTCCCGGTGAGCCCGGAGCCATCTACCGCCTTCATCGCTAGGTAAAGATCTTCCCGCGTGTTGATGTCGACACCGAATTTATCCACCCGCTTCTCGCATTTATGAGCGGCTTCTCGAACGTCTTTATTGGGCCCGACGTAATTAGGGAAATAAAGACTCACGGTATCGTCTGAGAAATCCGAAGTGACGTAATCGAAGGCAACGATCGAATTTTGGAAGGTCCTGGCCCCCTTGCTGGCGACCAACGCATCGAGTTTGCTCTTAACATCCTTCAGAGCGGCATCGCAATTTTTCGCGATCTCTTCCGCTGAGAGCGTGAAGTCAAGATGGGAGTCGGGGGTCCCAGCCCGCGCGGCGGGCGCAAGAGCCAGGATAAGGGAAAGGGATAACAAGTGTTTCATGATACCTCCATAGAACGACAAAATTATTTTAGCGTGACTGGGGGGGCGAGGTCAAATCCTGAATGACCGGCAACCCTCCCCGGGCGGCCGAAGACGGCCCCAAGGGCCCACTGAGCGCATAGATCGCTGCGGTCCCGTCCGCGTAGACAGGTTTCCAGACCGACCATTGCAGCTGTTGGTAGAAGCGGGTGGAGGGTGCCCGGAGGATCATGACGCGTGCCTCGAAGGTTTCGGCCAGCCATGCGGGGTCGAGAGGTTCGCGGGCGGTGCGCATGCGTTCCAATTTCAGGGCCTTCTCTTTATCCCATTGGAGCATGAAGGTCGGGTCCAGCCCAACGAGGAAACGTTGGCGGGGGGCGCTGTAGTAAAGATCCGGAAAATCATCCCACCATAAATTGACAACGGTTTCCCCCTCTTTCAAATTTTTCCGCATCCAATGAGCCGCTGCATGAAAACGGGGATTATCGTTGTTGTCCGCCATGGCGAAAACGTATGCCAAACAATGCGTGTGCACGCCAAGCACGATGAGGAAAAATCCGGGCTTCAAGAGGAATCTCGGGCGCCTCTCTTTTTTCATCCATGCTGAGAGCGATTTAACTGTTTCATCATCGAACACGTCCCGTGCGGCAAACATCACGGCAGCGGCGGCCAACGGCGCTGCATATTCGATGGTTCGGGAAACGACAAGGGTTGCAAGAAAAGCGGCGGCGGCGGCAGTGAGCAGCCCCATTGTTTCCGCGGAGGCCTTTTTCCCGGCGCGCCATCCTCCCAGGACGAGGACGATGGCGGTGAGAACGAGTCCCGGATAGGCTAATAGAAAATCGCGCGTGCCGTACGGTGCGAATTCGCGAGCGACTTCAATCGCGGCAAGACTGCGCTGGGTCGCTGCGATTGTGAGGATTTGGAGATGCGTCCACAGGGATCCGATGGACAACGGGGTGTAGGGATGCACCACGAGCCCGCCGACAACCCCGGCGACGGCTGCGCCGGCGAGTTTCCAGTCGGCCTCCTCCCCCGATAGTTTTCGGCCGAGACAATAAAGAAACGCAAACGCCGGAAAAATGAGGGGCACCGAATAGGACCACGCATAAACTGCTCCTAGGATTGCCAGCGCCTTTGGTTTTCGGGATAGGAGGAAATGCAGGGCTATGATAAAAAGGAAAACGCTTAACACATGAGCCCGCACAAACGAGAGTCTTAGTAGGAAGGGTCCCCCCATTGCGGCGAGAATGGTTGTTCCCAGCAGCGGCCATGGGACCGCGTGGTGCCGCAGCAATAGGAAAAAACCGGCGAAGATCCCTGCGGCGAGCAGGCTGGAGGCGACCGCCGCTCCCCGAATAGGAGATTCGCCCCGCGCGAAAGGCGCGAGCCAGAGGTGGTAGAGGAATTCTTTATCGTGGAAGGTTTCCTTCCAGATGCTGGCCTGCGTCCACGGGAATTTGCGGGAGAGGCCGCGAGCGGGAAGGGTTTGAGCCGCGCGTGCATGGAAATAACCGTCCCGTTCGATCTGGCCGCCCGGCCGCGCATGCACAAAGATGAAAATCCCAAGAAAATAAGAGAATATGAGTCCGGGCAGAATCCAAGCGCGGCGTTCGTTTCTGGGTGGCATGCGGGGGTATGTTAGAATACGGCCCTATGGATATCAAGAACGTAACGGTGGTCGGCGTAGGACAAATGGGAAACGGGATCGCTCACGTATTCGCTCAATCGGGTTTGGAGACGACGCTTGTTGACGTCAATGCCGGTCGATTGGAAGCGGCGTTCGCGACGATTACGAAAAATATGGAACGGCAGGTTAAGAAGGGCGGGCTTTCCGAAGAGGAAAAAAAAGCGGCTCTCAGCCGGCTCGAGATGGATACCGATCTCGAAGCGGCCGCGAAGGATGCGGACCTCATCATTGAGGCGGTTCCCGAGATACTCGATTTAAAGAAGAAGATATTCGAAACCGCGGATGGGGTTTGCGGAACAGGAACGATATTCGCATCCAACACTTCTTCTCTTCCGATCACCCAACTGGCCGCTTCCACCAAACGTCCTGGAAAAGTCATCGGCATGCACTTCATGAATCCTGTGCCCGTCATGAAACTCGTGGAGATTATTCGAGGCGTGGACACGACCGATGATACCTACGCTTCGATTCACACTCTGACGGAAACACTCGGCAAAACACCGGCGTGTTCCGAGGATTTTCCCGGGTTTATCGCAAACCGGATTTTGATGCCGATGATCAACGAAGCCTGCTTCGCCCTGATGGAAGGTGTCGCGAAAAAAGAGGACATCGATACGGTCATGAAGCTCGGCATGAATCATCCAATGGGGCCTCTGGCGCTCGCTGACTTTATCGGTCTCGATACCTGTCTTTATATTCTGGAGGTTCTCCACGATGGATTGGGAGACCCAAAATACCGGCCGTGTCCGCTGCTTCGCAAGATGGTAGAGGCCGGCCGCTTCGGACGTAAAACGGGGCGCGGTTTTTACGACTACGAAAAAAAATAGGACTGTTTATGGATTTCTCTCTCACTGAAGATCAGATCATGGCTCGCGATACTGCGCGGGACTTCGCCGAGAAACGACTGAAGCCGAATGCGGAAAAATTCGACGAGGAAGAGTTTATTCCTATTGAGTTTTACCGCGAAGCGGGAGAGCTTGGTTTTTTCGGGCTGATGATTCCGGAAGAATACGGCGGTCTGGCCCTTGATCCTGTGGGGTATGTCTGCGTCATGGAAGAGATCGCTCGAACCTGTGCCGCGTTTCAGATATGCCTGACGGTTCATAATTCCTTGGTTTGCGGTGCCCTGCTTAAACACGGAACGGACGAGCAAAAGACCCGGTTTTTGCCGAAACTCGCGTCGGGAGAATGGATCGGCGCGTACAGCCTCTCGGAGCAGGGATCGGGGACCGATGCCGGCAGTCTCGTTTGCGCCGCTGAAAAAGACGGCGATCATTATGTGCTCAACGGAACCAAGGCATGGGTGTCGAGCGCGGGATTCGCAGATGTCTTCACGGTTTACGTTTCGACGGACAAAGAAAAAGGAAGCTACGGAATTTCGTGCTTGCTCGTTGAGAAGGGAACCCCGGGATTTACGGTCGGCAAGAAAGAGAAAAAAATGGGAGTTCGAGGCTCGGAAACCTGCGAATTGATTTTCCAGGATTGCCGCGTCCCTGCCGCCAATCTTATTGGAGTTGAGAACGAAGGCTTTAAAGTCGCACTCGGTGCACTTGACAGCGGCCGGGTCGGCATCGCCGCGCAGTCGGTCGGCATCGCGCAGGGCGCCTTTGATGAGGCAATCGCATACGCGAAGGAACGCAAACAATTCGGTAAACCCCTCGTCAAATTTCAGGCAACTCAGTTTAAGTTGGCGGATATGGCTACCGCTATTTCAGCGTCCCGCTTGCTTACGCGCCGTGCGGCCCTGTCAATGGCTGAGGGAGGGCGTCGCGCGAGTCTCGAGGCCTCTCAGGCGAAGCTTTTCGCCTCAACAACAGCCAATAAAGTCGCTTTTGACGCTGTGCAAATTCATGGCGGCAACGGTTATATTCGGGAGTTTCCGGTTGAACGGTATTACCGGGATGCACGCGTCACTGAGATCTACGAAGGCACAAGCGAGATTCAGCGTCTCGTCATCGCGCGCGGCCTCCTCAAGGAATAGGGTCGGTTAACGTTCGTCCCTGAGAACGCTAAAGGAGTTCTCATCAATGACGGCGGCCTCTGAGATCAGGCTCCCGCCCACCGCGTCTTTTATGCTGCGCGACAAACCCTTCCATTTGCTGCAGGTCTTCTTATTTTTAGGGTTGGAGCAATAATCGATGCATTCATCGCGGTTGGCCTTAATCGCGCAATAACGCTCGCAGGCCTTGCCCGTGCAGTCTCCTGGTGTGATTTCAATGTCGCCAATCATCGGCCCTGGGAGAGGCATCATCCCGGCCGATGGCTCCATCGTCTCCTGCTGCTGTTCCCGCTCATCACGGACTTTCTTCTGATCTTCCTGAGTCCACGCGATGCATTCGGCCTCATTTTTTTCCTGGAGACAATATTCTTCACACGCGTTCAGGGACGCACATCCGCCCGGTGAGATGCCGGGACCGTACAGCGCCGAGCCAAACCCCCCCGATGCCTGCGGCGTTTCGGAAGTGTAGGCAGGTTCGACCGGCGCGGTTTCAGGCGGAGGGCCTTCCGCCGTGATCGCTGCGGCCGTCGCTACGGCTTTTTCCTCCGTCTTCTGCTTGTGTTTGTACCAGGCGGTCATCGCGATGACGTCAATGACCACAAGAACGGCGAGGATTGTTAAAAATGGTTTCTTCATCGTTAGAACCTCATTTCCACTTAATTGAACAACCCATCGAAGGGTGTTGTTCTTCAGGAACCGGCCGGTCAGCGGCAAGCGCGTTGACGGCATCGATGAGATCATGAGTTGTGACAGCCGCTTCCTCCTGCCAGTTGTCGTCAATGCGGCCGTGGTACACAAGTTTTTTTTCTTTGTTGAATAAATAGACGTCGGGCGTGCACTGAGCTTTGAAGGCCTTGGCTGTTTCCTGGGACTGGTCAACGAGATAGAGAAACGGAATGCCCCACTCGGCGATTTTGCCCGTCATTTTGTCCGGGGCGTCATCGGGATATCCGGGATGAATATTGGGATTAATCGCGACGGTATTGATTCCCTGCGCCTTAAAACCGGCAGAGGCTGCGATCAATCGCGGCCATACCGCAATGGCGTAAGGACAATGGTTGCAGGTGAAAACAACGAGCAGGCCCTTTTCTCCGACAAGACCTGAAGACTCGTGTTTCACGCCGTCCGGATCGGAAAGTGAAAATGCGGGCATGGGGGTAGCGAGCGGAATTGAAACCGATTCAATGAGTGCCATGAGCTGTCTTCCTCTCCCTTATTGTGGCCGATTTCGGCGAAAAGCGCCACAAGCGGTAATGGGTCGAGAGTCCTTTAAGTTCGACCTCAAATTCTTCGAGTGTTCCCCCGTCACGCGTCAGGTGATCCCGGACCCCCGGGCACTCCAAAACTTCCTCCGTCAAAACAATATCGTCCCCCTGGCTTGCGCCCTCCACGCGTGCCGCCGTGTTAACCGTTGTTCCGAAGTAGTCGAGATGTTCGTTCATCGTGACTGCGATGGCAGGACCCGCGTGTATGCCGAGTTTCACGATGATCGGGAGCGACCCGGGGTCCCGGTCGCGATTATATTCCGCGATTTTGTGTTGAATCGCAATGCCGGCTGCGACGGCGTCGGGGGTTGATGTGAATCCGGCCATGACCGCATCACCGATGGTTTTGACGATTCCGCCGTTGTGGTCCCGCATCGCTGCGATGAGAATATTGAAATGCCTTCGGACGAGCGCGTAGGCTTTTGCATCACCGATCTTGGCATAGATCTGTGTCGAGTCCTTGAGGTCGGTGAAAACAATGGCGAGATTTTTGATCGCGAGTTTTTGGTTCGGGGCGAGGACCTCCGATGAGAAGAGATCACGAAAATCCTGAAGGGTGGTTACAAATGCGGCCGTCGCCCCGAGATCGGCCCAGTCTTCTCCATCCACGACGACCCAGCACTCGCTCTCGGAACGGTTTTCCATCGTGATTGAAACGGGTCCCGGCTTAAAGCGGATTCCCTCGCCGACCGCACACCCTTTCTCAAACGCGATGGAGATCAATTCGGAAGCCGACGCGTCAGGCGTCATGACAAGGCGTCCGTCATCCTTGAGTCCGCGCAAAAAGAAGCGACGATTTTTTAAGTGAACCTGAAATGTTCTGGACTGGCCGGGACCCAAACGAGCCTGGACTTTACGGTGCAGTGATTTTGCCGGGCTTCCGATGCAGAAATCAGCGTGCGCGGCTTCGCGTATTGACGGATGCACGGAGAAGCGAAGTTCCACATTTTTGTCGAATTCGCCGTCGAAATTGATTTCACAGGTATCGCAGTGCGCGGGGGATTCTAGATCGGAAAGATCGTTGTAGTCGGCTTTCGCAACGCGGCAATTCGGACAAAGAATCTCCCACGACAAATTGAATAGTCCCGCTATGCTGCCGTGTAAAAAGGCGCGCAGCGTTTTAACGCGGTCGCAATGCCAGGCGTCCGCCAATTCAAACGGCCGCATTCCTAGTACGTCCCGGTCGGATGCGGAACTAAGATGGGTTTCTATTTTGTCCAGGATGTTAACGCCGACCTTTGGCCGGATTTTTTTTGTCAGTTCGGCGAGGTGGTGTCGGTCGATTTCGGGTTGGGACTTTTTTGGGGCGAAGATGTTGTCTTTTCCCGCGCTGACGGCACCGGCAAACCCGGTGAGCCCCTCCGCCATTTTGTCGAGAATTCCCTTAGACGCTTTTTTGCCAAGCCACGCGAAAAAGGCATTCCGGGGGTCGATGTCGGTGCATAACTCGACGCGAGTCCCGTCTCCCTCTGCCTCGAATTGGACCGAGAAGGAATAAGAGGCAAACGGTCCGCCGTGCATTTTGCGGAAAATGCTGTAGTAGCGCTCAGCGACAAACTCATAGGGTGGTTCTTCCCAGGAGGTGGATAGAAATCCCAGCAGTTTAGAATGGGCCGTACGGACCACTTCCCCGGAGGGAGCTTCGTCGTACACAACCTCCGTGAGATCAATCGCGCGATTGATTCGGTCCGTATCGGAAAAGACCGGCCACAGCTGATCGGGCGCGATTGGGACTAAGAAGTCCTTCGTTGTTCGGACGTGCTCCACGTCTTGAGTATACGGTGGGAAGCTTAGAAAGTCGAGAACGACGTTCCACAGTTGCAGGAGGCGGTTGCGTTGGGGTTCGTTATGCGAAAACCGGCTTCCATAAGGGTCTGGTGCCAGTCGAGAGTAGATCCCTTGATCAGCGCGACTGCCTTCGGGTCAATCGCAACAGTGACGCCATCGGTTTCTGAGATCTCATCGGTAAATTCCGGCCCCTTAACGAATTCAAATTCGTAGTTCATTCCCGAACAGCCGCCCGCGCTTACCTTGATGCGCAGGCAACCGCCGGGCATCTCGTCTTTCTCGAGCTGCCGGCGAATTTTCTCCACCGCCTTCTCGGTCAGCGAGACCACCTTCGAATCAGAACTGGTTGGATTGGCCACAGCCGCAGGAACTCTTTACGTTGGGATTTTTAATTTTAAAACCCGCGCCGGTTGCGGTTTCGTCGTAATCGATTTCGGATCCTTGGAGGAACGGCGCACTCTGAGGGTCAATCAGAACCGTGAAATTCGGAAGATCGATGGAGGTGTCGCCGTCCTTTTTATCGTCGAAGGTGAAGGCGTATTCGTAGCCGGAGCATCCCCCGGGCGAAACCCCGACACGCAGAGATTTTCCCTTTGCATCATCTTCGTTCGCAAAGAATTCTTCAACTTTTTTGACGGCGTTATTGGTAAGCGTGACCATGGGAAATCCTCCGAATCTCAATCCTGACAAATCCAGTCAAGAATAGTATAGCTGGATGGGATGCTGCTTTCAAGAAGAGTTTACTGACATTTTTGGAAGTCGGCCATAGGCAAACCCACGAACGAGCCATTCTAACGGTCCGAAACGGAACCACAATAGCCAGAAATAGCTGCAACCCAAACACACGATCCAAAGCGGAATCGCCACCGCGGCGGAAGACGCGGTGGAAAGTTTCCCGAAATAACCGAGCCCATACGGATAGGCGATCAGGGAGGCGAGGGTAATTCCAAGGCAATAGTTTGACAGTCCCATGCGCCCCATCGCGGCGGCCGGCGAAAGCAAGCGCGTCCATCGGTCATTGGCGGCCAAGAGGCAGATAATCGCGATATAGGCCCCGGCAAGCGCCAGTCCTCCAAAATAAAGGAGCAGCCATTGCGCCCCCGCCGATAGGGGACTCACGGGATAAAAATGCGCCAGCATGGCCGCGAGAAATTGTGAGGGAAGACCCAACGCCCCCCCCCAAACAAGAATGCGTTTCCAGAATGCCTGGGATTGTTCTGAATGTTGGAAGCTGCGGGTTTTCTGAAGCCACACACCAAGCATGACGCAGCCGAGAATCTTCCCTCCGAATAATAGAAAGGTCGGTGGAATTAAGGTTAAGAATAACGCCCCGCGGTAGGCGGTCAACTCTTGGAAATTCCAGACGGAGAAGACGGCATGTTCATGGCCGGCGAGATAAGCGACGCGTGTGACGAACATTTCGCTGGCCCCGCCGGTAACCGCTCCCCCGGCGATGGCGAATGCTCCGAGGGCGGCCCCGATGGCCAGAATGCGCCATGATCCTCTTAAGACGCGCGGCGCCTCCCAACGTGCGGTCGGGACCGCAAGCGCGCCGCAGACCGCAAGAATCAGGAGCACATTGGTATACCAGGCGAAAACACCGACTGCAATTCCAATTAGGAAGAGTGCCGTCATTCTGCGGAAATACGCAAGCTCGGCGTCCGTATCCGTATTTTCAGCCCGTTCAAACAAGAGCGCCAGGCTCGTTCCGAACAAGAGTGCGAAAATTGTGAAGAACTTCGTATGCACGAAGGTCGTCAATAAAATTCGAACGACCGCGGAGCTCCCGGTTTCCGAAGGATGGAGCAGCGGGAAAAATTCTCCCCAGACGGGGCGTACGAACATGGGCATGTCCAAGAGGAAAACTCCGAGTAGTCCAAAACCGTGGAGCGCGTCGATGGAGAGGGTTCGTTCTTTCGGAGGAGTCGGGAAACTAGGCGCCATACAGTGAGGATAGTAGGGTCCCGAAAGAACCGCAAGACTTGACGCGTTTCGGGAGCGCCGTTACCCTAATGCTCGTCGATGATTATTCCAACCCGGTACGATTTATGGATGGCGACTCTCGTCTTCGCTTTTTTGCAGAGCGTGATTGCTCTGCGGTTTTTGGCCGAAGCCCTGTTTTCGCCAAGGCCGCAGCGGTCCCAAGAGTGGCCGTCGGTTCGGGTCTTTTTGCCTGTCGCGGGTGCGGCGGAGACGCTCAGGGATAATCTTCGCCGCATCCTTAATCAAGCGTATCCGGGTACGGTGCGGTTTGTATTTGCCGTTCCCGGCCGGGGCGATCCCGCCTATCGGATCGCGGCGTCCTTTGCCGAAAATAATTCCCGCGTGACGGTTGTTGCCTCAGAGAGAACCCCTGTGCGGTCGAGCGGAAAGGCGGTGGATCTCGTTTGCGCTGTTGCCGCTGCGGGGCCGGAGGCGGACATCTATGCCTTTGCGGATGCGGATGTAGAGGTTCCGGAAAAATGGCTCGAAGAACTTGTCGCCCCGTTGCGCGATGAGGCGGTCGAGATCACCACGGCTGCGATGTTGTATCGGCCCTCTTCATTTTCCGTTGGTGGGGTGATGCGTTTGGCCTGGACCGCGTACGGCCTCCCGTTTTTTTCCTGGTCCGGGAGTGTGACGGGACAAAGTTGGGCGATGCGGGCAGCCCAATTTCGGGAAATGGATATCGCGGGATTGTGGGGAGAGGTTCTTTATGAGGATCTCGCGGTAGCCGCCGCAGCCCGCAGCGCCAAGAAAACGGTGCGGTTTGTGCATCACGCTATCGGTGTTACCGCAGACGCCTCTTCTTTGGGCGAAGCCGTGGCCGTGTTTACAAAATGGATTCAAGCGTATCGATTTTATGATGTACGCACATGGACATTGGGCATCGTGACCACCGCTCTCAAAATTGCGGCTTTTCTCGCCGCGGTGATTCCTCCCTTCGACCCTCGAGCGGCCGCCACTATTCTTGCAGCGGACGCGATCTTGATGACGATTTCGATCGCGGCCGTTCGCGCTTCGGTCCCCGACAGTTTTAATCGGCCAGGACTGCCTCTCCCTGAATTTTGGGCCGCGGCGATGTCTCCCTTTTTGGTTCTCGCCTTTGCCTGGAATTATGGTGCGTCCATGATTTCGCGCGACGTATTTTGGGGTCGGCGCCGTTATCATGTGACCGGGCCGCGATCTATCGCTGTTTTTGACCGGGAGAATTCTTGACCATGATCGCGGTGGCAATACTCGGGGGCGGCCTCAGCGGTCTGCAGGTCGCACGGCTGTTGTCGGCTCGGTCTATTGATTGCCGCGTATTTGAATCAAGACCGGTGATCGGCGGTTTGTGCCGGACGCTGCGATCCGGAGATTGGAGTTGGGATATCGGTCCGCATGCGTTCTACAGCCGTCACCCCGAAATTATGCGCAACTATGAGTCGCTGCCTCTTGAATATGAACGACTCAAGCGGCGCGTTCGTGTTTGCCACCACGTTCCGGACGGGAACGTTGTCGAAGTCGGTTATCCGTTTGAAAATGGGATTGCCGATCTCCCCTGGGCGCAGCGTTGGGCGTGCCTGAGCGGGGCGATTAGCGCTCGGCTCACGGGAGAACAGCCATATCAAAATCTCGCCCATTGGATCGAAAACGGACTTGGGTCCGGTATCGGCGAGCTGTTTATGCTTCCGTACAATCGAAAAATTTGGAACTGTCCGCTGGACCGCATTTCCATGGCGCTGGTGAAGGGAAAAATCGAACCGGAGCCGTTATGGAGACTGCTGCGCAACACCCTGTTTTCCGGGACTGTGGGTAGAGCCTACCAAGCGGAATTTATATATCCCAAGAAGCGTGCGGGATCTATCCCCGATGCCGTCTACAACGAAGTGAAGGATCGGGTTCAGGTCGAGTGGACTCTGGCCAAGGCTTGCCGGTCTAAGGACGGCTGGCGTTTGCAATCGACGACAGGGGAACTTGTGGAGGCACGCCGCGTTATTTCCACCATCCCCATCCCTGTGCTGCTGCGCGCGCTCAACGACCCGTCTCTCCCCTCCGCCGAGGACTTCCTTCAAAACGACACCTATTTTACGGCGGTGGGATTGAAGGCGGGGCGGAAATTCGGAACCTTCGGATCCTGCCAATGGACCTTCTTTGCCGGACCGGAAGTTTTTTACCGTCTCACCTTCATGGGTTCTTTTAGCGCCGATGGGCTGCCGGTGGTGGTGGCCGAAACAACAAAGAAGACGGATTCCCTTACCGCCGATGCCTTGACTGAGCGCGTGTTGAAGGATCTTTCAGCGCTCGGGGTGCTGGGTTCGCAGGAAGACGTCGGCATGGCCCAAACACATTTGGAATCGTGCACCTACCCGATTCAAAGCGTCGGCATGGAAAAAATTAGAGAGAAAATGGAAGGCGCGCTCACCGAACGGGGAATGCATCTTCTCGGTCGAAGCGGCCGGTGGGATTATGTGAATACCGACGGCGTGTTTGCCAACGCCCAACGATTTGTTGAGAGTTTTCCTCTAGAACCATGAAGCGATTGATCTGGCTTGTTTGCGGCGCGACGGTACTTGGGCTTTCGTATTGGCCGGGACGGTGGTCGTGGTTGATGTGGTTCGGGGTTGTGCCGTTTTGGATGGCGACGCGCGGTTTGCGGCCGCTTCAGGCGTTGGGGGTGGGATGGGCTTTTGGAATCGTTTTCGGTGTGGTCGTCTCCCCCTCCCTTATCGGAGTTGTCTCGCGCTTTATCCCCATGGCGTGGGTGAGTACAGGCGTTTACGCGGTTTTGATTATCATCTATACCTCGCCGTTTGCGTTGGCGGCGGGCGTGAACACGATTCTGGAACGTACGGCCGAAGCGCCGCTTAAGGTTTCTCCCACTCTGTCGTTTTTGATCGCTGCAGTCGCCACGATGATGGTTGTCGTGGGACTCATGCCTCAGATGGTTCCGATTTCATTTGCCGCCGGGCTGGCCGACCAACCTTTTTCGGTTCAGTCGGCGGCGCTGTTGGGATCCGCCGGTCTGTGTTTGCTTGTTTTGATTGTGAATGCTTTGGTTTACACGGCTGTGCAGTCTGGCGCCAAACGCGTGCGCGTGGTCTGTATTGCAGGGGCCTTGGGTCTCATTGCGGCCAACGAGATCTACGGTTTTTGGGTTCTCCACCGCTTGGACGGCTCTCTTCAAGCAATGCGTGTTCATGCGAAGAAGGCCGCAGTGATCCAAGGTTCGGTTCCGCATGAGATCAGGGGAAAACCCGAGTTTTTTGCCGAGAATCTTGAGGTGCACCGAAACCTCGTGAAAGAGGCGGTGGAGCAGGGCGCGGAGCTGGTTGTGTTTCCGCAAAACTCATACGAACGGTGGCTTTATTTCGCCAAGAACGACGCCGGGTTTGAGCGGCCGCTGGACAGGCTTGGCCGCGACCTGACAAAAACGATCGCCTCTGATCTGAGCCTTGGCATTGAAGCGGTTATCGGCACGGGTGCTAAAAAAACGGTGCGGCGCGACGCCAATAAACATGTGCTTCGCCGGCATTACGCCTCTGTATTGATCGGGCCCCACGGGGAGTACCGTGATTTCGCGGCAAAACGTTTTCCGACGCCTTTTGGGGAGTATATTCCAGGCGGCAAATTGACGTCCTGGCTCTACCCATTCGCCCCGCATTTGATCCGGATACGTTCGGGACCCCAGGCTCCGCTGGTTCTCGCGGACGGAACACAAATCGGGGCTTATATTTGCCGCGACTCGTTAATCCGCCCTGCGGCGCGTGATCTTGCGCGCGCGGGAGCGACGCTATTGGCCGAGGTTTCCAGCAACGCGTATTGGTTCGAGGGTACGATGTTTCCGGCTTATCATTTGCGTGCGGGCCTGCTTCGAGCCGTTGAAAATCGACGTTATCTTTTGCGGGCGGTTTCTTCCGGAGTCAGTGTGATCGCCGACCCCGGGGGGCGGATCCTCAAAACGATCGACTGGGGTAAACGGGGAATGATTGTTGCCGACGTTGTCCCCATGAACACGACCACCGGGGCGATGGTCTTGGGTGATTTCTTTTATTGGCTGAGCCTGGCTGTTATCGTATTGCTGAGCGTGGGCCGCTTGACACTCTCTAGGGGCGGTGTTAAACTTCGAAAAGAGAACCATTAATGGATATTCCCGAAGACGCTCCTCCGGCTTCGCCCTCCCCTCGTTCGTCATCCAACGGGATTTTCCTGGCTTTAATCCCATTGCTTTTTATGGGCGGCGGTATTTTCTATTACCTCTCCCGGCAATCCCCTCCGCCGCCGACCGGTGACAAAAACGCTTTTAATTTCGATGAGGTTCCCGAGGACGGTCCCCGCAAATCGACGCAGTATCTGTCCCGCTTTGAGAAAGAGGCCCAGCGGCGATCCTCGGATCAGGGGCCTTTGGCGGGATTTGTCCCCGAAGCCGACAAGGCTTTTGCCCGAGGCAAGGCAGGCACTGCCTCCAAGAGCGCAAAAGCCTCCAAGAAAGACGAACGCACCCGGCTGGAGGAAGAGGCCTTCATTAAGAAGCACGACAAACACATTCAGAGAGAATTGGGCCGCTACGACCGGATCACCTCGCGCTACCGAAAAGCGAAGCCGGTCGTCAAAGAAGTAGATTTGGCCTTCGGGAAATTACCCCGGTATATGGCGGTGCGGGCTCAGTATCAGAAGGATCACAACGTGTTCGCGTTTATGCGCAACTCGATAA
>NVTF01000020.1 GCA_002401485.1 Elusimicrobiota bacterium
GCATTTAGCTTTTGAAATTTCAAAAGCTAAATGCATAGTACCTGTCCCCAATTACCAATTACAATTAAGGGCGGATGACGCTGTTGGGGGTTTTTTTGTCGGGGCCGGCGTTTGTGATGCCGAGTTGGCTGGCCATGGCGGCGGCATCTTGATCGGAGATGTTGAGGGTCCCTTCGGGAGAGACGTATTGGCTCATATCGTGGCCGGCTTCCTGAAGCTGGTAGAGCTGCGGGAGAGCGAGTCCAAATTTTTGCATTGCTTCTGGAGAGCCGCCTCGTTTGATGGCTTGTTTTAGGCGATTCATGGCCGCGGCCTTTTGCGCATTGTTGGCTCCTATCGGAGGGCCGGCGGCTTGGCGTTCTTTCTCCTGTGCCGCACGATCGCTGCGCTCTTGGTCCTCAAAAGAAGTGATGCGTCGGAACCCGCCCCCGCCGCTTTGCCCGCCTGAGGTCGTCGCTCCGAACTCGGCTTTTTTCATCTGCGGAGCCGCTGCTTTGACGCCTTTCATGAGATCGCTTAGGTCGGGCGTTTTAAACGTGGGCATGGTGGGAGCCGCCACAACGGGTTCGACCTCCGGTTCCGGTTCGGGCTCAGGATCGGGTTCTGTCGGGGGTTCGGGTTTTTCGAGTCCGGGCAAATATCCCCAAACAGGGCGGACATCCAGGGAAGAGCGTTTATTGGGGAGCGGATCCGCCCCGCGACGAGCGTCTCTATCGCTTCGCGCCGGCAGCATATCGAGCACGACTCCACCCTCGGCCTGGATGTGTTGGGGTGCGGATTTTTTTTGCATGCGGGCGGAGACGAGTATGCAGATAACCACAAGAATCGCGGTGATGATGGTGCCCATATTTTCCTTAAGAGCGCTCATCGAATCTTTGCGGCGGAATTGATTCCGATTTAATTCAACCATGAGAATTAAGCTGTTAGCAAAAAGATAATCGGTGGGTTGGGCCGCGTCAAGGGCGTGTTGATCTTCATCAATCCTCGGTCCCAATACACCACTAGGCCCTATTCCTTTAATTTGTGCCTTCTTGGCCCATGCATTCCCCTTAAGTCTGGCATATCATAGATATGTAGCCGCAGTAAGCCGAATCAACCGAAGAATGATTACGCAAAATTGTTGTCTCCAACGCGCTCTTCGCCGATTTCTGGCGACTTCTTTGGTATTCGCCCTGCTGACAACCCAGCAGGGTTTCTTCGTTTTAGAGGCATTGGCGGGGGGTATGACGTCGGCACCTACGGCGACCCGCATCTCGGCAGGGAGCTTTAATGCCGCCGGCCCGGGGATGCCGGGGGGCTCGATTTCTCAGCTTACGTTGGGTGTCTCCATGGCACCCTCACTCTCAGGAGCCCTACCGGAAACGGTGGGGCTTTTTTCTTTGCCGACTGTCGTGCCGAACCAGGCTGCGGTAGGGGTGTCGGTCCAAGGGAATCGCTCTCCATCGAGGGTTAAGCGTGTAAATGTATCCGGCCCGACCGTTGGGCACAGACGGGGATCTTCTTTTAAAGAGATCGTTACCCGAGCTCGAACCAAGCCTAAGACCGCCCTCGGAAGGCTGCAAGGCCTGAAGGTGACCTTGGGCCGGGCGATACAGGCCGTGTCTCTGCGGCGCTTCTTTGATGCCCAATTGCTTGCCGGTTCCGATCCTGCCCTTGCGGTCGCCCTGAATGCGGCGGACCCAACGGAGTCGCGTTTAGCTGCGCCGACAACCGAAGATACGGCCGATGCGGCTGCGGTTCGCTATGAGCGGGTTCAGGCGCTCAAACAGATTTTGGGCGACGGGACTTTTCTTGACGGCCAGCGTATTGGAGCCTTCGGGTTTCGTCAGATTGACGGAAAAATGGAGAAGGCGTCCACCGCGGGGTTGGAAGGATTTCTCTACAAAAAACTTGAGCATGAGGCGAAGAACGGCGCCGCACATGCAATCCATCAGATCGATGACTATTTTGCTTTTCTTGATGCTCTGCTGAGTCCCGTTGAGACAACAACGGAATTCCGGCGCGGCCTTCGCACGCTGCGGTATCTCGACATGGACGGAGAGCAGAAGAACCGTGAGTTGAATGAACTCCTAATATCGCAAACCGGCGCTCTCCGCGAGGAGCTCGTTTCCATCGACGCTTCGCAATGGGGGCGCTGGGCGCATACACATTATGTTTTGGCGCGGGATCAGAGCCTGCTTAAGCCGGGAAAAAATCTGTTTGAGTCGCTTGATGACGCGTGGCTGGATGCGCTGCGGACCGAGGTGAATCCCGATGAGATTTGGCTCGGGGATATTTTTGAACTCGGGGACGACAATAACTGGGGATCGGGAGGCGGTTCTCCGTATGCGGTCAAGGGTTATGAGCGTGTTCGGGCCCAGTATGGCGGCAACGCGGGTTTTGAAGATTTCATCAAGCGCGCCCACGCCAAGGGATATCGAGTTCGCTCCGATTTGATCCCGAATCATACCTCGTTGGACAGCGACCTCGTTGCGAAGAATCCCGATGCGTATTTCCATCTTCTTCCTCCGCAGGATCTGTCGGATGAGGAGATCATGGCCGGGGTCCCGCATGAACCCAATCCGGACGGATCCTTGCGGCCTTATAAAATCACGACCAGGGACCTTCCTGGAAGAATCGGAATCGAGACGACTGTCGATATTCTGTTTTTGCGCAATGAACAGGGCGAAAGCCTTTGGGTGGATTGGACCGGCCTGGATGTAAGCCGGACCGAAGCGCGGGATTGGCTGAGAGAGGAAGGACGTCGTCGTTTCGACGCCGATGCCCATCACGGGACGCCGCCGGTTGCCATCCCGCTTTTTAGGCTCGCCAAGGTCCAGAACTATCCGGGTCGTGAAGGGGTGGAAACCCGAATTGTTCTTCACCATCCCCGGACCGATTTTGGGGACGTCACCTGGATCGACATGGCGCAGATCGACTACAGCCGGCCCGCCGCGCGCGAGTGGATTCTGGATCAGACGCGGAACCTCTTGATGCTGCTGACGGAGGAAGGGGAACGCGCCGCGAAGGAATTCGAATCCGCAGCAGCGAGGGCACAGGATCTTAAAGCTCTTTATGACGCCTCGATCCCGAAGGTGTACGGGAAAGAAGCGAGCATCGCGTGGGACCGCGCACAAGGATTGCCGTCTAAGATCGAATTGGTACGGGATTTCAATAGCCGCGGCATCGATTCGATGCGGCGGGACATGGCCTACTACGTTCTTAATGAAGGTTATTACGACCGTTGGCTCACCATTTTTGAGGCGGAAGCCAAGGACGCGCATGGTTGGGCGCGTGATGAAATGGCGCGGATGGTGGATGAGTTTAAGCAGCGCTGGGCCAAGCTCGACAATAGCGAAATACTCGCGGAGATAACCAACGCCGGCAAAACGACTCGCCCTGACGCGGTGTTCCACGATGAGAATTACGGTTATTCCACGGGACTGAGCGAAACCGGTTCCGACGGCGTATATGGGAAAAACACGCAGGATACCTCGATGGGTCAATACGGACTCTACGACGCGATGCGCAGCAGGGATCCGTGGACAATTGCGCAAGCCCAACGCTACAACCTTTTCCGCATGTGGCAGCTCGGCGCGGCGACGATCGTCAATTTTGTGGGCAATCACGATGAGATGAATTGGGTCGATCGTCTAGGGAGCCACTGGAAAGCCGGTGTTGTTACCGCACTCTTAGGTGGGGCGGTCATTTCTCAGTCGGGCCAGGAATTAGGCACCAATCAGCACGAGATGTTGTCGGATACAACCGTTCTTTCCGATTCCATTGACCGCGGCAAGGGGATTCCGTTCGACATTCCCGTTTCCGTTGATCGCAGCAAAATAAACGGCGAGAAAGCCGGCGTCATGAAATTGGCGTGGCAGAAGCACGATCAATACAAATCGCTGTACCGCGATGGGGTGGGCCAGGTCCTCGACGCCCATTGGAAGGCTCTGAATGATGAGGAGGGAAATGCTCCGGTTGAGGGGTTTCCGATCGTCGCGTGGACGGTGGGTCATGGCAATAAGGCGATTCTGGCGGCCGCCAATTGGGGCGCGCATGAGATAGGCGGTTTTTTCAGACTGGATGGGGCCAAGACGAGTCTCGGGGCTTTTATACCGGAGAAAGGGAAAACCTATAGGCTCACCGACCAGTTGAGTGAGGTGGAGGTAATCGCCACGGGCCAAAAGCTCCTTGAGGAGGGGTTGTACATTCAGCTTCCCGCCGGCGGCGCCCATATCTTTGAGATCTCGGAAGTCGAGTCGGCGAGTACGCTTCAATTGCGCGATCCAGCCTCCTCCAACGCCGCCGATGCCGTTGCTGCCTCAGCAAAGAAATCGTTTTGGAAGGCGCCTTGGAGCACGTGGGTTACACGCGGCGTCTATTTCGCGTTAGTGCCGTTTGTGCTGCTGCAGCTTCCTCAGATCCTTACGAATTTTGAAAATCTGGCCACCGACCCCGCCAAAATATCGATTCTTCCATGGATCGGATACTCCACTGGCATCTTGGCCAATCTGAATCTATTCGGGTATTACACGTCTCTGGGAGCGGACGCGCGCGCGAAGGGCGACAAGAAGGCTTATAGGGGAACTCTGGCCATCGCTATGGTGCAAGCGGTGGGTGCGGCAACTACATTTTTTGTACTCGGACAAATTTATATGGCGGGGTATGCGCCGGCAATCGCCTTAGGTGTGGTGGGAACGGTTCTTGGCGTCGGCCTTGTGATCAACATCGCTAAATGGCTCGGGCGGCTTCCGGAGAAGACGGCAGGGATTAATATTTTTACCGCCTGGGGCAAGATCGGGGCTTTAATGGGGCTCTTTGCATTGCCGCTTGGTGCTTCGGTTACGTTTAACCTCATGAACGCCCATCCGATCGCGGTGCTGGCCGCTAGTTTCGGGATGGCCGGTCTCGGTGGCCTCGCGATGTATTTTGACGCCAAGAAAAAACTTCCTGACTGGTTGAGCTCAAGCTGGGCCGCCTTGGGAGCGTGGCTTGGAACGATGTTGTTCCTTTTTCTTCCGATACCGCAACTCGTCAATAATTTCTCGGATCCCGGGAATATTGCGGGGATCGCGATCGGGACCCTGATGTTGTCGGTCGGGGGGAACCTCCTCGAGGTGAATGGCGCGATGCATCACAAGAACAAGATTTGGATGACGGGCGCCTTTTGGTCGATTTCGGTTGGAGGATGGGCGATCCTGCTCACCATGATGATCTTCGGTGCCGTTAGCCCCTCAATTTTCTGGGCGTTCACCCTGGCCGTGCCGGCCGCGTTGTGGTTTATCGTGCATCAGAACATGAAGGCCAATGGGGAAAGCTCCTACCGGGAGACCCTTTCCTTTATGCTGCCGGGGTCATTGAATCCTAAAAATAAGTGATAAACTAGCGATCCGTTGATGCCTGGCCTCCATTTGCCGCGACTCTTGACCCTTCTTTGCGCCCTATTGGTTATGGGTGTGTTCGGCTGTTCCCCCGCAAAAGAGTCGGCGGACGGCCGCATCGTCCTGCGTTATCTCGCGGGTCCCGATGTCGGCGGCGGATCGCGTGAAATTATCCGCCGTTTCGAGGCTCTGCATCCCGGCATCAAGATCAAAATGGTGGAAGGCCCCGCCGCGTCCAATATCCGGGAAAATATGTATTCCACCTCTCTCATGGGGGGAGAAAGCACCTACGACATCACCTATATGGATGTTGTGTGGGTCCCCAAGTTTGCCGCGCAGGGGTGGCTTCTCCCGCTCGATGATCGCTTTACGCCTGAAATGCAGGATGAATTTTTACCGGGCGACGTGCTGGGTTCTATTTATGACGGAAAAATTTATCGCTTGCCGGCCCAGTCCGACGCCGGCATGTTGTATTACCGCAAGGACTTAATTGAGGCCGCCGGTTTTAAGCCTCCCCGTGATTGGGAGGACCTGGTTCGCATCGCGAAGGCGCTGCAGGATCCGCCCAAGATCTGGGGATTTGCCTTTCAGGGAAAGCAATATGAAGGGCTTGTCTGCGATTATCTGGAGTTTCTTTGGGGCTTCGGCGGCCGCGTAATCGACAAGGATGGAAAAATCATCGTCGATTCCCAGGAAGGCATCGACGCCTTGGCCGCGATGGTGTCGACGGTGAGGACCCATCATATTTCGCCCGAAGGCATTCTCACCTTTCAGGAAGAAGAGGCCCGGCATTTATTCCAAGAGGGCAAGGCTGTGTTTATGCGCAATTGGCCGTATGCCTGGAATCTCGTCAATAGCGAAGGTTCTCCCGTTAAGGGAAAGGTCGGCATCATGCCGATGGTCGGAAGAATCCCGGGTTCCGGCGCGGCAACCTTGGGCGGTTGGGGCTGGGGCATCTCGGCCTATTCCGAACACCCCGAAGAAGCCTGGAAATTTATCGCATTCGCGACGAGTGCCGAGTCTCTCAAGGTGAGTTACAGAAAAGGCGGCGTTATTCCCGCGCGTAAATCCTTATTTAAAGATCCGGAGGTTCTGGCGAAGAGCCCCCATTTCGCGAAACTCTACGATGTCTTAATTGCCGCGCGGCCGCGACCGGTTCATCCGATGTATGCGCGAATTTCAGACGCGATCCAATTGCATGTGAGTGCCGCCCTCGCCGGACAGGAAACGCCCGAAGAGGCGATGAAGGGTGCAGCCGCTGAAATGCGCGCGTTTGTGGAGCGCAAATGAAGGACGAAGGCACCCAGGTCTGGATAAACTGGTCCTTCGCGGTCCCGGCCTTGGTGCTCATGGGGCTTGTGAACGTGATTCCGATCGGTCAGGCGTTTTATTTTGCCGACGGGTTTTCGGCCTTGCCGCTCGATACGCGCTTGGTTTCATCGCTGAAAAACACCTTCGTTTTTACGCTGGCGACTGTTTTAATCGAGTTGGTTTTGGGTCTGGCGATGGCCATGGTGCTGCTCAAGCCTCTTCCGGGACGGGGCTGGGTGCGTGCCGCAGTGCTTATCCCTTGGGCATTGCCGACCGCCATCATGGCGATGGCCTGGCAATGGATTTTCAACGCGGAGTACGGAGTGATGGGGGACCTGCTCTATAAAATCGGGCTGGTGTCTTCCCCTCAAATCGCGTGGCTCGCCAAGCCCGGTCTGGCGATGGCCGCCTGTGTTTTGGCCGATGTTTGGAAGACGACGCCGTTTATGGCCTTGCTGTTAATGAGCGGGCTTGCGAATATTCCCGACGAATTATACGAGGCGGCTGAAATAGACGGGGCCGGCCCGTTTCGTCAGTTCTGTTTTATCACGCTGCCGCTGCTGAAGCCGACGATCGCGCTCGCGGTCATATTCCGTGCGATTCAAAGTTTCGGTGTCTTCGATTTGGTTTGGGTGCTGACGGGGGGAGGCCCCGGCGGCAAAACCCAAATGATCGCGCTCTATGTGTATGACACGGTGTACCGGTATCTCGATATCGGCTATGGCTGCACCCTGACCCTGGTCATGGCCGGCTGTCTCGCGCTCATGTCGGGGGTTGTTCTATTGGTGGCCGGGAGGGAAGAGGCATGAGACCGTCCCCATGGGCCCGCCTGTTTCTTGGATGCAGTGTTGCGGTTATCGTTGTATGGAGCTTGGCTCCGTTTTTGTGGCAGGTCATCACATCCCTGAAGCCGCCTGCGGAAGTGGTTTCGGTGCCGCCGACGTACTGGCCGTCGTCTCCGACCATCGCGAGCTACTTCAAGATTTTTGAAAATCGGCCGTTTGGAACCTATATCGTCAATAGCTTTATCGTGGCGCTCGGCACGACTGTTATGTGTACGGGTGTGGGCACACTCGCGGCGTATGCCTTCGCGCGTTTGTCCTTGCCTGGAGGCAAATGGGCGATTCGTGCGATCCTGTTGGTCGCCTTGTTCCCGCCGACGATTCTGATCGTTCCTCTTTATAAACTCATCAAAGCGATCGGCCTTCTCAATAATCCGTTCGGTCTGATCCTTCCCTACACCGCTCTTAATCTTCCTTTTACGATTTGGGTGCTGATGACCTTTTTTAAGCAGATCCCAAAAGATATTGAAGAGGCTGCTGCCGTTGACGGGTTGTCGCGATGGGGGACGCTTCTTAAAATCATCCTGCCGCTGTCGGCCCCGGCCGTTGCCACGACCGGCATTCTTGTTTTTATTTTTTCCTGGAACGAATTTCTCCTGGCGCTTACCTTTATATCGCGGGACGCGGCGCGCACGGTTCCAGTCGGCATTGCGCTGCTTTCCGGCGTGACAATTTATGAGGTGCCGTGGGATCAAATTTCGGCGGCCGTTGTTCTCACCACGGTCCCCGTTGTGCTCATGGTGCTCGCATTCCAGAGACGAATCATTGAAGGATTAACCGCCGGAGCGGTCAAGGGATAACGGTATGGCGAAAGTGACGGTTAAAGATATTCGCAAGACCTTCGGGGAAACCACGAAGGTGCTTGAAGGCATCTCCTTTGAGGCGAACGACGGCGAATTCGTCTCTCTGCTGGGACCCTCGGGCTGCGGTAAAACGACGTTGCTGCGAATCATTGCAGGGCTGGAGTATGCCGATTCGGGCGAAATTCACATCGGCGACAAAGAGGTTAGTAAAACACCCCCGAAGGATCGCGATATTGCGATGGTCTTTCAGAACTACGCGCTGTATCCGCATTTGCTGGTTTCCGAGAACATCGGCATGGGACTGAAGCTGCGCAAATATCCGGAAGCTGAAATCAAAACGCGCACCGACGATGCCGCTCGCATGCTTGATCTACAACCGCTGCTGGACCGAAAGCCAGCCGCTCTCTCCGGCGGGCAGCGCCAGCGCGTCGCCCTCGCCCGTGCGCTCGTTCGGCGCCCCAAGGTGACCCTTCTCGATGAACCACTGTCGAATTTGGACGCCGTGCTTCGAGAACGGACGCGGGGCGAATTGAAACTCCTTTTTAGAAAAATTAATGGGACCGCGATCTACGTGACGCACGATCAAGTGGAAGCGATGACCTTGTCGGATAAGATCGTAGTCTTGAACAAGGGTCGTATCCAGCAGGTCGGCACGCCGCATGAGATTTATCATGAACCTCAGAACACCTTTGTTGCGAAGTTCCTTGGGGCACCGCCGATGAACATCATTCCCGCTCCGCAGATCCTCGAGGCCGGATTTTCCCCCGAGGTTCCCGGGGAGGCGAAGGATCGGCTTTTGGGTGTGCGCCCCGAAGATTTGAATATCTCCGTGGATTCTTCCGATGGAGCGATCGCGTTTGACGTGACGCTTCGCGAAGCTACGGGCGCGCAAACGGTTCTCACGATTAAGGCGGGAGCGCTTGAGCTTCGTGCGAATCTTTCCGGCGACTGGCCCATCAACGGGCTCAAGGCTTTTGTGTCGCTGCCTGCGGACAAACTTTGTTGGTTCGATGCGTCGACCAAGGAAGCGTGTTCGTAGATGCGCAACGTTTAATGGAAGCCCAACTGCATCATTTCCTGGAAGCGATAACTCAATTTCATTCGCTTGGCATTGTGGGTGTGATCGGCGTTTTGCTGCTTGCTCTCGGGAAAGCGGCCGACGTGCTTGTGGACGAGGCGGTGATTCTCGCCGACCGCGCCGAAATCCCCAAGGTCATCATCGGGGCGACCATTGTAAGCCTCGGCACAACAACACCGGAAGCGGCGATTTCTGTTCTTGCGGCGATTAAGGGTGATCCCGGGTTGGCGCTCGGCAACGCCGTGGGATCCATCATTTGTGATACCGGGTTGATCCTCGGCATCGCGGCGATGATGGCTCCGTTGCCGTTGGATAAATCCGTGGTCAATCGCCAGGGCTGGATTCAGCTCGGCGCGGGAGTGCTTCTGGTCGCGTGCTGCTTCGTCTTCGGCGATCGGTTGCCGCGGACGATCGGCTTCTTCTTCCTGGCACTATTGGCCCTCTATATCTGGATGTCGATCGGGTGGGCGAAAAAGCAAAGGGGGAAGAAAAAAAAGACCGCCCACGAGAATGAGGGCTACGCCTTGGTTGTCGCCAAACTCATCGCCGCAGTTGTGGCGGTTGTGGCGGTATCTCATGTCCTGATCCCTGCGGTTGAAATTGCGGCCAAACACGCGGGCATACCGGAACATATCATCGCCGCGACCCTCGTTGCCTTCGGCACCTCACTGCCCGAACTGGTGACGGCGGTTTCCGCTGTTCGCAAGGGGCAGGGGGAACTCGCCATCGGCAACGTCATCGGTGCGGATATTCTCAACGTTCTTTTTGTTGTGGGTGCGGCCTGTGCCGTTACGTCGGAAGGATTGGGAATTCCTCCGAATTTTTTCAAGTTGCATTTTCCGTTCATGTTAGGCGTCCTCGTATTTTTCCGAGTGGGTATATTTCTATCGAAAGATAAGCTCTCCCGCCCGTTCGGTGTTCTTCTGTTCGGGAGTTATCTCAGTTATTTAGCGACGCAGTACATGGTTCTGGGTTCCCTAAAAGGTTAGATGGAATTGCTGGGCATCATCCTCGTGACGACGTGGGCGAAGGTGTCCGCGATCATCCTCGTGCGCGAGGCGCAGGATGCGGAGACAAAGTTTTGGCGCGCCGCCATCGCCGGTGCATTGCTGGGATTATGGGCATTCGCTTGCATTGATATTATTCCTTCACCGTTGAATCGTTTGGGCGTCTTTTTCCCATCCGATGAGATTCTGCGGTGGACCTGCGGCGTTGCGGGTGTGATTGCGGCTGCGGGGCTCTGGGGGGCAGGCCGTTTTCTCCGGGTTGGAAAGGAGTCCGCGCTGCATCTGCTGCCTGCGGCCTTGCTGCTCTCCCCGTTCGTGTACCGGTTTGTGACCGCTCCGCGGGCGAATTGGCCGATTGAACGGCTGGCTCGCGTCACGCAAGAGGGGTCCGCCCGCGACGCACAGCGGGCGGTGCATGTTTTAGGAGGGATGGGGGAGCCGGCGATCGCGCCGCTGCTGGCAGCGCTGCGCGACCCCGGCCTTAGAATTCAGGCGATGGGCGCCTTGGTTCGCATCGGTGAGCCTGCGATCAAGCCGCTGCAAAAACTGCTCGCCGCCAATCCCACATTGAGTGCGGCGGCGGCGGAGAGTCTCGGTAAAATCGGCCCGGCCGCTCGAGTCGCCGTTGCAGACCTCGCTCAGCTTGTTGACGGGCAAGAGGCCGGTCCTCGCCTTGCCGCCATCGACGCTCTCGGCCGGATCGGTCCAAGCGCGCTGTTTGGCATCCCGGCTCTCGAACGCGCGGCGCAAACAGAGCCACGCGCGCAAGCGGCGCTGAGAAAAGTTGCGACGGCGGAAGCGATTCGGGCTTTACGGGAAAGTCAGCGGCGCGCTGAATAAAAATCAACGTGGGTGAGAAGGTTCGTCGGGATCTTGTCCGAACGTCCCGGAATAGAGTCGAGGTTTTTGCGGTAATGCTCGATCTATTGGAGCGTCCCCGTTGCTGCGATGGAGAAGGTTCCTCCTCCGGATTGAAGACGGCGGATCCCGTTAACAGCGATCTGATGCACGCGCGGGTCGTGATAGGACATTAAGGCGATTTGAGACATGAAGCGCAGGTCTTGGCGTTGAACCGCCTTGTTGATGACGGCTTTTAGCTGGGCGAGGCCCGGGGCTTGGAAGCTTTTTTTGTCCCGCAGCGCGTTGATCATTCCTGTAAAATTGGATCGGCTGGGAAGCCGGATGGCGTGTCGTTTCTGCTTTGCATAAACAGAAACCGTTTGAGGAACGCTATCCTTGGCGCTTTTAATTTCCCGACCGAAATTATCGAAGACGGCCGGATAATTCGCACCCCCTTCTTGTTGGATTTCGGCGGCGGTCGCTCCCAGAATTTCGGAGCGCTGGGCGGCCTCTTTAGGATCGAGCGTTTGTTCTGCAACCCGGATTGCGGTCGGGATAACGGCGTCCGCATGATTTGTGACGCGTTGGGCCGCTTCGATTTCAAACAACGTCGGAGCTATGGGGATTGCCGAAAGAGTGGCTCCGATAGTAGGTGCCTGGGAATTTAGGATTGGATTTGGCAGTGAAGAGTGGCCCAAACGCGGAATGATGATAGCTGCCCCAATCCCGAGGCCCAGCCCGTAATTGAAGGCCCGCGGAGAAACCGCAGTTCGCACCCCGACAGCCTTGGCAGCGCTTTTAAAGAGTGCCCCGCGGCCGGCATAAGACGGGGAGTGGGCGGCACCCAAGAGAATGAGGGCTGACAATAGGGAGAGTGGCTTTCTCATATTTCAAGTGTAGCCCTTCGGCCGGGGGGGTGCCTGGGACGGAGGGGTAGTGCCCTATTAGGTAGAAAGACCTATATCGAGTGGAGCCGACCGGTCCCTATCGCCATAGGAGATTGCAGCCCTCACTCATTCCGTCAGATCAGCGCAAGCCGCCGGCTTTTCGTCTTGCTCAGGAGAATCTCCCCGCGGCTGTCTCCCCGCGGCCTTGACAGATATATAACTGGAGGTTATATATATTAATGTGACTCTGACGGGTACGAATGTTCTCGATGAAAGAGGAAGAAAGTATCCCAAAATTCGAAAATCTATTAAAAGATGGCGGAATATAATTAAGACGTCTACATTTCTCTCGGGGAATGCCTTAACCCAAGCATTTGGCGGCTATGATTATGTTCCTCCAAGATGCCATGTTTTTAATTTGTCTGATGGATTTCGGTTAATCGCTTTGATTGATTTCACGTCGCGGATTGTTGTTGTTGATGAGATTTTAAGTCATCCAGTGTATGAGAAATGGGAGTGTGTATGACTGATGTTATGCTGAAAAAACAAATATCCAAGATTCATATTAAAGAACCAGATCCCTTTTTCCTGTTTCTTATAAAAAAAGGTCCGTTGCGCCCGATTAAAAATAAAGAAAGTCATGCTCAGTATCTTGCATTGGTTAAAGTGCTGATGCGCGCGCTTTCGGATGAGCAAACAAACAAAGCTGATAATGAAACCATGCGAAGGTATCTGAGCCTGCTCACGCCGTTCATTGAGAATTTCGAGGCAAAGAAATGGCCTGCAGGAAAGGGGCCTTCGGGGCGAGAAATGCTTGCGTATTTAATAGAGCAGCATGACTTGGGTCAAAATGATTTTCAGGAAGAAATTGGAACGCAACCGTATGTCTCGGCTATTTTAGCGGGTAAGAAAAATATTACTGAAAAGCACGCGGTAAACCTCTCGAATAGATTTGGGATTAACGTTAACGTGTTTTTAGCGAAGTAGCTGTTTTAAAATCAACGAAGGCCGCCGGCTTTCCGGTAGGCTTGCACAAGGTTTTTGCGGAGAACGGTGTCGGGGACCGGGCGGCCAAGTACGGTTTCGATCAACGCTCGTGCCTCCGCTTTTTCGTATCGCGCAAGATGAATCCAGGCCAGGCCAAGGCTGGCCAATGCGTCGCCGGGTTCGAGCGCCAGTCCGGCGTGCAAATGCGCCAGTCCGATTTCAATTTCCCCGCGTGAGGCGAGAAACAATCCGAAGTGGATGCGGCCCGGGGCGTAGCTCCTATCCAAGGACACGGCCTTTAGGAAGGCCTTTCGAGCGCCAGGAAAATCTTCCCGCTTTTCGAGCAGGCGCGCTTGATTCGTCCATGAGCGGGCGCTTTTTTTTGTATACGACATCGCCCGCGTGATCGCTTTTTCCGCCTTCTCGATTTGGCTTGTTTCGAGCAGTGTTTCGGCGGCCTTATCAAAAAGCATTCCGCGTTCCCGGTCGGTGACTATCAAACCTTCCACCCCGGGCGGAAGAAAATCGGTTTTAAACCTTCCGAGGCCGCGTAGAATCTTCGTCGAATGCTTCAAGTGCAGGCTGCGGGCCGCGTGAAATTCCAATACCGGTCGATCGTCCCGGTGTATCGGAGCACCGTCGGTGTAGCGCTTGAGATCCTCACCACCGAGGGAGTAGGCCGAGGCGAGCAGGGTGAACGGATGATCGAAACCGCGGCCGATTCTTCGTAGGTCTGAGCGCAATTCGGAGTCTTCCCTAAAACGCTTTTGCATGCGCGGGTAGTCGATGCGCCAGGGAGTTTGGCGCCCGACAAGAAAATAATCGGCTTCCCCGTCGGTCATGAGCATTGCATGGGGAAAAACGTCTTGGAAGGTTCGGACTACCATTCGGAAATCTTCTTCGGCCATGAAATACGCGTGGAACCATTGGATGAAGACGCCGTCCTCGTTGAGCCGGTCTCTCGCGGCTTGAAACGCTTCGCGTGTAAAGAGATAGCCAATGCCCGCAATCCAAGGATTGGAGGGTTCCGAGGATATGATGTCGTAGGACGGGCCCGGGGACGCGAGCACCTGTCGTGCGTCGGCAAATTTCAGCGAGACGCGCGGATCCTCCAGGACCGCACGGTTGGAACGGGCAAAATAACGGGCCGCTTGAGCGACCACCGGTTCGATTTCAACAATCGTGATTTGTTCTATTCCCGGCTGCGTTGCGATTGCGCCGGCCGACAGCCCGGCGCCGAGTCCGATCACGAGTGCGTTTTTGGGAGTTCCCGGGTGCAGAAGCGACGGGAGGTATCCCAGCAGCAGCTGCGTTCCCATATCGCCGCCTTCCGAGGCGTCGGTTTTTCCGTTCACGCGGAGGTAACGCTCTCCATGGGGACTTTCCAGAACGGTGACGGTTGCGTTGGCTCCGCTTTTGTAGAACAGAACGGAATCACGATCCAGTTCGTTTTGGAATTCGGCGGCGTCATCAACCCATCGGTAATATTTTCCGTAGAGGAACATGCCGCTTGAGAAGAGGCGTTGGTTCCATTTCGGCTGGAGCAGCAGGGCGGCCGCTGAGGCCGCCAGCAGTGCTGCTCGTGTTTTTCGGGAGTCGATGCAAACTGCGGCGGATAAGAAATAGAGAATGCTTGCGAGTAGGAGGCAGCCGGTGACGCCGAAGGCCGGAATAAGCAGCAGGCCCGCAGCGGCGGAGCCGATGATGGCGCCTCCCGTGTTGGCGGCGTAACAACGCCCGGTGATCTCTGCGACTTTTGCATCACCGGGCGCGGCGATTGCCAGGACGAATGGGAATACGGCGCCCATCATGAAGGTCGGTCCGAACATGATAAACGAACAGAATGCGAATTGCAGGGTCCATAAACGTCCGGGAGATGCATGCGCCCATTTGAATGTGCGGACAACGGCATAGGGGAACCACTCAAACGCGTATAAACCCGCGAAGACGCAGGCCCCTGCGATGATCAGAATGACGGCAAGTCCACGGCGGCTGGGCGGGCGACTCCATCGCGTGCGTACGATTCGAAAGGCCAGGCTGCCTCCTGCAAGTCCGGTAAGAAAGGTCGTCAGCATGATGGTAAAGGCATACGTCGTTGAGCCGAGAACGAGTGAAAATGCCCTCGTCCAGGCGACTTCACATATCATCGCCGCGGCACCGGTCACCCCGAGCAGCATAAGAAGCGAGACGGGGACTTGTTGTTGTGAGCGATTGCTGGAGGGGGGCGTTTGCCGGCCGTTGACTGACGTGATCGCTATTACGGCGGCGACCGTATTTAGAGCTGCGGCGCAGAGCATCGTTTTCGCAACGCCGATCATGGGGAGCAGGGCAAATCCCGCCGTTGCAGTACCGATCACCGCACCGAGGGTGTTGACGCCGTACAATGCTGCGAGTTCACGTTCGCCGAAGCGCCGGGTGAGAACCGGAAGGGTCGCTCCCATCAATGTGGTCGGGACCAGCAACACGCCAAATGCCATCGAGAAATAGGCGATTGAACGTGCAGGTCCCGACCAAGAGGCGAGTCCCCAGGAGAGGGCCGCGGCACCAAGGAAGGAGAGCAGGGGTTTTGTTAAGAGGGCGGTGAGCGCGGCACCGATTTCAAGTTTGGCGAAGAGTCGTAGAAGTCGTGCGCGGGGGACGGAATCCGCGTGGCGCCCGACGAGTACACTGCCCAAAGCCAAACCGCCCATAAACGCGGTTAACACGGCTGAAACCGCGAGTGTTGTGTGTCCGCAGAAGAGGGTTAATTCGCGTATCCAGACTAACTCGTACCAAAGGGCCGCGATTCCGGAAAGAGTGTACGCGAACGCGATCAATAGAGGAGAAAGGGCTCGCGCTGTGCTTTAAAGCGCGCGGCCTCGTTCTCGAAAAGGTCGATGATTTCTTTGGCCTTCGATCCGGACAGGTAATGGGCGGTGAATCGTTTCGAACCGATGAGGCGCGAACTGCGGTCGGATCCGATATCAAATTGATCCGGATGGAGGTCGCGCAGCGCTGTCGCGAGGTGGGTAAAGATGTGAAAGGGTTTGATCACGTTGCGGTCGGTGATGGTCATTTTAATGCCGTGCGTCTTTTCACCTTTAAAAACGCTTTTTGTCGGCGTGTAGGTTTTTGCTTCGAAGCGAACCCCTTTGAGTTTCGCCTTTTTTACTAACCGTACGATTTTGGACGCTTTCATCCACGGGGCGCCGATCCATAAGAACGGAATTGGGGTTCCGCGCCCGACGGAGATGTTGGAGGCCTCAAAACCCGCGATGCCGGGGTACAACGTCGCCGAAGCCAGGTTGGGCATGTTTGGCGACGGTCGAACCCACGGCAGTCCGGTGTCGTCAAACCACATTTTTCTGCGCCACCCTTTAAGAGGAATGACCGATAGGCGGGCCCCGAGTTTCTCTCTAAAATTATGCAGTCGGGCGATTTCGCCTATAGTCAGGCCGTGCCGCGTCGGGATTTCAAAATAAGAGATAAAGCTTCGCAGGCCGTCCCCGATTTCAAGAACCGGTCCTTCGACTTTCTTTCCGGTGATAGGATTGGGTCGATCCAAGACGATGAATTCAATTTCAAGCTCTGCCGCTTTTTCGAGTGCGTAGGCCATCGTGGTGGCATAAGTATAAAAACGGGTTCCAATGTCTTGAATGTCGAAAACCAAGGCGTCAATTCCCTTCAGCATCTTGTTGGTCGGCGCGCGTGTTCCTCCATAGAGGCTGTAGAGCGGAATGTCGCGGCCGTCAGGCAGAAGGTAGCGGCCCGAGGCGACTGAAGTCGACTCCAGCAGTCCTTTAAATCCGTGCTCCGGTGCGAAGAGCGCCACCATTTCCGCTCCCGTTGCCGCCGCGAGGATCCGGGCGGTGAGCACGCCCTTCGCGTCGACGCCGGTTTGATTCGTGATCAGTCCGAAACGTTTTCCTTTTAGATCTCGAAAATTTCTTTCCTGGAGGACATCGATGCCGGTGCGGACAAGGGGTTCTTCCGCTTGGATCCGGCCGGGCACGAGGAGGAGGAGGGCGAGAAGAATTTTCATCGAACCCTGGCAGGGAGTTTTTTCAGCAGAACGTAGAGGTCACCGTGCTCCCAGACATTGTGGGCCGCGCCTTTCGCGCGTGGGCCGTGCCCCAAATATAAATCAACACGACCTGGCCCTTTGATTGCGCCGCCGATATCGGCGCAAACGAGAAACCGTGTCGTTGTCGGTTTGCCGAGCATTTTCCCGTCGGGGCTAACCTGGACAAGCGGCAGCGAGGCGAACGCCAGCGCGCCATGCGGAACAACTTTCGGGTCGATTGCGATGGAGCGGCCCGCCACGAGGGGTTGGCCCGTAAATCCGGAGGGTTCGCCGCCCTTGGGCATCGCCGTCAAAGAAAAAAAGGTATAGCGGGGATTTTGAGAGAGCAGCCAGGCCTCACCGGATGGATGTTCTTCTAAATAGGAGCGGAGAGTTTCGGCGTTAATCTCATCGCGGCGCATCGCTCCTGAACCGACCACGGCCATGCCGACGCTCTTATAGGGGAGGCCGTTGGTTGCAGCGAAGCGCGCCATCTTTTCCGACCCGTCCGTATAACGGAGAATTCCCGACCCCTGAATGTGGATGTTTAAGCGATCGAATTCACTTTTGAGCCAGGCGATTTCAAGCCCGCGTCCTTTTAGAGAATCGCGGATGTCGATTGCACGGCGGTCGAAATAGGGAACAAACTGATTGTCCTTGGAAACACGTCCGTAGGCTTTTTCCCCTTTTAACTTTTTGTTGAACGTCCCGAGGTCCGCGGTAATGAGGTCCTGAGGTTTCTTAAAGAGGGGGTAACGATAGGTTTTGGTTCGCTTCTCGCTCGCCGGAATGGTCGGGGCGTAATAGGCGGAGAAATGTCCTGAAACGGCGGACGAGCGCTGGATACGGTAGAGGTCGAATTTTCTCTGAAGAATTTTGTTGAGAGGTTCTTTACGTGAGGCGAGTTTGCGGATATTCCAAAATTCCGTCAGTGTGTCGGCGAGGCGTTGGCGTCCGACCTTCATGCCGCCGAAGGTCACAAATCCGTCGCCCTGTTTCTTGAGATACACCTGCAGGCTTGCGGCGGCATTCTCGAACGAGTCCGCGTCTAAGTCGTCGATGAGGGGGGGCCAGGATTCGGGCGGAACGAGAGAAATCGCTTTGATCTTTGTCTCTTTGACGACGGGCCCGCGCGTTTCCTGGCACCCTGCCATGATGAGCAACAAAACGGCGGCTAGAGCCTCTCTTCGCATGGCGGGATTATACTTAGTTATCATTTGGCGTGCTTCCCTTATACGCTGCCGCAGCGTTAATGATTTCTCCGGCGTTTGCCTCCGCGAGTCCCGGGCTAACGCTCGAACAGATGGCGGGTCGGTTGTTAATGCCGACGATCGATGCGGCATTCGTGGAAAAACATGCCGAGGAGATTCGTGCGGGATATTTACTCGCGGGCATGTTGGCGTGGGATAAACATTCGGCTGGAGAGTTGAAGGCGCTGCGCAAGCGCCTGGATGTTTTGACGGGCGACGGGGAGCGTTTTGTGCTGGCGGTTGATCATGAAGGGGGACCGTTGTTTACTCAGCGAACGGCGGGTCTGACCATTTTTCCGGGGAATATGGCGTTGGGGGCGACGGGGGACCCCGACCTGGCGGCGCAAGCGGCTCGAACTTCGGCGGCGGAATTATCCGCGCTGGGCATCGGCATCGTTTTTGCGCCGGTCGCGGATGTCAACAGTGACCCGTCCAACCCCATTATATCGATTCGCGCATTCGGTGACGATCCTGCAACGGTCTCCCGGTTTGTCTCAGCGGCGGTGAGAGGATATCAGCAGGGCGGGGTCATCCCTGTTGTGAAGCATTTCCCCGGTCATGGCGATACTGATACCGATTCCCATACAGGACTGCCCGTGATTGATAAATCCTCGATGGCGATTCATGCCATCGACCTCGTGCCGTTTCGCGGGGCATTCAAGGTGGAAGGCATTGGCGTGATGACCGCGCATATTCGCGTGCCGGCGTTGGGGTCCGGGACGAACCCCGCGACGCTTTCCGCAGCGATCCTTCGCAAACTCTTGCGCGAGGAAATGGGTTTTAACGGAGTGGTCGTTTCGGACAGCCTCGAAATGAAGGGCGTTCTAAAAGGACGCAGCGTCGCGGCGGCGGCGGTGCAGGCCCTTCAAGCGGGGTGCGACCTGCTGCTCATCGGCCGCAGTGATTCGCAAGAGGTGCGTCGCGCGATTCTCGCCGCTGTTTCAGAGGAGAGAATTAAAGAGGCCTATCAGCGGCGATTCGGCGGTCGCGCGCCTGGTTTTTTTGAAGACGAGCCGTTGGAGCCTGCGCATATCGCTGAGCGTTCCGTCACGCTTTTAAGAGATCGGGGCGGTCTTCTTCCCATGAAAGGCCGCGGTGGGACGACTCTTTTCATCATCCACCGTTCCAAACGATTTGCAATCGAAGCCGAGGCCTTCGAAAACGCCATCAAGGCTCAGTACCCCGCGGCCGAGATTCTATTTCTCAACCCCAAGCCGAGCCCCAAAGAAGCCTCCGAGGCTTTGCGTCGATCCCGCCTGGCCGGCAAGGTCGTTGTTTCTTCCTACCATTGGGGGAGAAAACCCTTTCCAAAGCAAAAGCGGCTCATTCAGCGTTTATTGCAGCTTAAAAAGCCCGTCGTGTTTGTGAGCGCTATGAGCCCTTACGATGTTCCGTTTTACCCCGAAGCCAAAACCGTCGTTTTGACCTATGGTTTTACGAAAGCCGCGCTGCAGGCCGCCGTGCGTCTGATTGCGGGGGAGATCCGCCCCAAAGGCCGTCTGCCCGTTTCCCTGTCCAGCCGGATCCCCAGAGGCAGTGGCTTGGGCGCCTTCAGGCAGTAGAATCATTGAAATTCTCGACGGAAACTGCTACACTAAGGCCTCCGATCAGTACGTAGTAACTAATAGATAGCAAAATATGGACACGGTCACTACGGAGCTTTTTATATGTATTTGAAGACTATCGATTTATTTGGGTTTAAGTCCTTCGCGGAAAGAACTCGAATTGTACTGCAGCCGGGGATTACGGGTGTGATCGGTCCCAACGGCTGCGGCAAGTCCAATATTATGGAGGCCATTCGCTGGTGCATCGGCGAACGCTCCTGGAAGTCGCTTCGTTCGGACTCGATGGTCAGTATTATTTTTGCGGGAACCTCGCGCCGCAACCCCATGAACCTGTGTGAGGTCACCCTTACCTTTGACAATTCGACGAGCATGCTGCCGGTACAGTATGGCGAAGTGCAGGTGACGCGCCGCATTTACCGCTCGGGCGAGTCCGAGTACTACATTAATAAAACGCAGTGCCGTCAGCGGGACATCCGAGAGTTGTTCCATGACACGGGAATCGGCACTGACGGCTACGCGATTCTCGATCAGGGCGGTGTTGATTTTGTTCTGACCTCCAAGCCCGAGGATCGACGCGCGATGTTTGAAGAGGCCGCAGGAGTCTCCAAATACAAAGCCAAGCGCGAAGAAGCGATCCGCAAACTTGACCGGCTTGAGATCGATCTCGGGCGATTGCAGGATTCTATTTCGCTGATTGACGAGCAGGTGAAGAAGCTTGATTCGGATGCGCGCAAGGCGCAGCTCTTTAAGAAGTATAAGGCTGAGCTTGGTTCGATGGAAGCGGGCGCGATCATCGGTGATATAGGTCGGATTGATACCGAACTCGGCGGAGAAGATGAACGAATGGCGCCTGTTCTGGAACAGGTCGAAGCCCTTAACGTTTCTACCGCCGCCGATGAAGGACGGCTTGCCGCGCTTTCACTCGAACGCACAAGTCATGATGACGCGGTCATTGCATCCAATCAACGGCTGTCGGAAATTAAAGCGGAGATCGGCCGCCTGGAAGAGC
This sequence comes from Elusimicrobiota bacterium, assembly GCA_002401485.1. Classification (GTDB taxonomy): domain Bacteria; phylum Elusimicrobiota; class Elusimicrobia; order UBA1565; family UBA1565; genus UBA1565. The sequence goes on from NVTF01000020.1 coordinate 20,982, forward strand.
GCCTTCAAAACGCCCAGTATTCGACCGAAGAAACCAAGACCCAGCTGGAAGGGTCGCGCGGACAGTTGGGAGAAGAGGAAGGCCGGCTGGCTGAGATGGAACCGAAGCTGGCCCAGTCTGAGAAGACCGCCCAAGAGGCGAAAGAGGCTTTGGCGAAAGCGCGCGCCGAACATGAAGCCTTCCATTCCGAATTTGAAAAACTCGTCGCCGAGCGCGACGCGGCCGCCAACGCCGAGCGGGAG
>NVTF01000021.1 GCA_002401485.1 Elusimicrobiota bacterium
GAAATAAAAGAGAAATTTGATTGAAATAAGTAGTGATCGAACTGCGTAGAGTAAACGAAGGACTGAGCATTGGGGCCGGGAGCCCGCAAGCCGCGACTTCAGGTAGACTTCTGTGATCGACGCTAAACAAATCGTGGAACAATACACACCGTTCGCCTACACGATGGCGTTTCGATTAACAGGAAACCAAGCCGAGGCCTGGGATCTCACCCAAAACGCGATGCTTCGCGTGATGCGCAGTTTTTCAACCTATGATCCGAAATACAAAGTTGAACAATGGCTCTATCGCATCGTTAAAAACCTCTTCATTGACCGTAAACGTCAGATCAAGCGGAAAAAAGAGGCGATGCTGGAGCGTGATCCCCGGGACGGCGGCGAACGCCTCGCCCCTGTGGACACCCTTGTGGACACGGCTGCGACACCCGAACAGACTGCCGATCGCGAGGATCGACGTGATGCGGTCCAGGCGGCTCTCATGACCTTGCCCGACGAAATGAAGGTGGCGCTCACCTTGGTGGACATCGAGGGATTTTCGTACGAAGAAGCCGGACGAATTTTAGAAATTCCATCATCCACGCTGGGCGTGCGTGTATATCGCGGCCGCAAACTGATGAAAGAACGGCTCAAGCCGTTCATGGAGGGCCAGGCATGAATATGTTTACTTGCTGGAGCGTGAAAAACGTTCTCGATCTTTTTGTCGATCACCGCTTAACCCGCGACGCGGACCACTGGGTCGCCGAACATTTACAGGACTGCGACTCCTGCCGGGAGGAAGCGGAGTCCCTCTCCCCGCTTGAAGACATTAAAGCGGTCGCCGTCGAACTTCCGGCGGGGCTCAAAGAATCCATTCTCAAGGCGTTTGAAGAAGAAGAGACGGCCGCCGGCTGGACTCCGCAATTTCAGCCCGCACACGGACTCGCTCTTCTTTATTGTCTTGCCTTAGGCGGCATTCATTCATTTGACCGGCCCGTTTCCCAACAAGCCGAACCCATGCATCAGGAGCAGGTAAAATGAACGGTCGCTTCGCCTCTTTTTGGGAAAACGCCTTAAGCGCGACGCTCATCGCGACGGCGTTCCTTCTTCCCGTCACGTTTTATCTCGAAACCTTCGACCCCGTGCTCATCAAACACCTCACGCTTGGGGCCGCGGCAACACTGGCGGCCTCCTTCTGGCTCGCACGCCAGCTAGAAACCGGTCGCATCGAAATTCCCGTTTCACGTGCGGGGGTGAGCGCGCTTGTCGCGATCGCTTTGACCTGGTCCCTCTTCTCCTACGCAGCGGGCGACCCCGCGCCCGCCTCCTGCCTGTCGGCGCTGCGCTCGGTTTCCTTTATACTCCTCTTTGGCGTCTTGCTGCTCGGCCCGGCCTCAACGGGATTTGCCGACGCTCTGTCCTCAGCACTGATCGCCGCGGGATCCCTTGTTATTTTTTCCGGCCTCGCCGAAACATTAAGCCCCCTGCACGTCGAGCAATGGGCGGTGTTGTCAGCCGCGGTCATTCCGTTGGCCCTCGCCCGCTGGTCCGACCCAGAAGCGGGCACGGCCGCACGCGGCGCGGCCGTCGTCGCCACGCTCGCCTGTTTATGGAGTGTTGTTTCTTTCGGGAGGCCCGACGCACTCGCCGCGCTCGGACTCGGCGGCTTTGCGTATTGGGCGACGTGCACCTCTCTCTTGCAGGATGAACGCCAACAACTTTCCGGGTATGTAGGCCTCGCGACGGTTCCCCTCGCCATGTGGGCATTCGCAGCGCGACCGGCACAATCACTGCTGGCCGCCGCCGATCGGTGGAGCGCCGCACGCGCCGCCGCCGAAGCGACCTGGACAACACGCCCGTGGGCGGGAACCGGACTCGGATCACTCAGCAACGTCAATACCGCAGAACCCTTCGCAACCGCCGCGGAAACCGGTACCATCGGACTCGGCTTATGGGTACTTTTTGCGGCACTCACACTCTGGCTTTCGTGGCGCGAAATCCGCCGCCGCGCCCACCACGGAGAATACCGCGCGGCCGGTATTCTTGCGGGACAACGCTCCGCCTACTCAGCGTTGATCGTCGCCGGAATTTTAGGAACGGCCACACGCTCCCCCGCCATCGGCGCCGCCCTGTGGCTCTTGGCCGCCTCCGTGATCGGACTTTCCACCGAACACGGCGCGGCGCATGTCTATGTGATCCCCATCCCCGCGCCGACATTTATGCGCCGCGCGCTTCTGGTCCCCATCTGCGCGATTGTCGCCCTCGTTTTTTCATGGAGCGGCACCCAATGGAATTCGGACCTCACCCTTAATGAAGGCGTGTTTGAACACCGGCGCGGCGGATCCGACGCGGCGCTGCGCCTGCTCGCCAAGGTGGACGGCGGCCATCACGAAGTCGCCCTCGCACGATTTTTATCCGCTGAAATTTACAACGACCGCGGCGATCTCGATTCCGCCTTGGCCCTCTATCGCGAAACAATCGACATCGCCCCCGACCACCCGCAAGCCGGCCTGCGCGAAGGCGTCGTTCTGGCAAAACAAGGGCGCTACGGCGAATCCCAACGCGCGTTAACCGACTTCATCGCCAAGCAGCCTGATGACGCCAACGCCTACGTAGCGCTCATCGATGTTGAACAAAACCTCGGCCGCAATAAACGCGCGCGCGACGCGGCGCTGCAGTTGGTACGGCTCGATCCCGAACAACCTGAATACTGGCGCCTGCTCGCCGAACAATACCACGGAATGCGGCGCACCCGCACCGCCCGGCGTTTGTTTAACAAAGCGACGCGGGTGAGCGAACTCGTCAAATTGCCAGGCGTTGAAACGCGCGGCTAAGCGCCGGCCCCACTTCCCGATTAGTGACGGCCATAAGGTGGCTGCAAAAAACCCTTATTTTTCCTACCCCGTAGTGAGCCCCGGGGCTAGTTTGAAATAACACGCCCTCCACCAGCGTAGTTCAAGTGCGGCCGGAAGACCGGCCCGAGAATGGAGGAAGCAACATGAACCTTGAACGAAGCATATGGATTACCCTAGGAACGATCGGAACGGCCTCGATCCTCGGAATCGGTCTTACCACACCGTTTCTGGACACAATGAATCCCGACCCCGACCAATACATCGGATGGGCTCGCTCGGTTGAACCGCTCGAGATCCGCATGCCAATGTCGGTTGACGAACACGTACAGGCGCTGCTGCCGACTCTCTTCGGAGAAGACGCGGACACCCGCACCACCGCGCTCGACGCGCTGGAACTGGCGTTTGCACACGGCGGCGTTGACGGTCTCTCAGCGGAAACACGTGAAGAAACTGCCGGCGCACTCATCGAAGCCTATGCGGAAACAGACGGCGATACTAAAGAAGGCATTACCGAACGCAAACGCGTGCTCGACATGCTGATCACGAAGGTCGGCGGCGACACCGCCCGCGCCTTCACGGCTCAGATTGTCGCCTCGGCTTCCGATCCGGGCGTCCAAGGGGCGGCACTCGCATCGCTTGCTTCTAAAGGATCCTTCCGTGACGCAACGGTTGACGCGTTGGCTCTCGAAGCGATGAAAGGCGAAGGCGTGGCGGACGCCACCAAGCCGAAGCTGCTTCGCCGCATTAAGGGACGCAAGGCGGAAGCGGAGCTCTTGAAAATGCTCGAAGAGGATATCGATGACGCAGGTCTGCGCCAAACGGCTGTTGAAATTCAGAACCTGCACAAGTCGGAGCACATGGGCGCGATCATCACCCGCCTCGACGCTCGCGGACTGCTCGACGACACCAAGACGATGCCGTGGTTTAGCGGCAAACTTCTGTCGGCGCATATCGCTGTAGCGGATCAAGCGGAATTCATGCGCGCTCTTCAAGTGGTGTGGCGGCGTCCGTCTCTGACGCGCAGCACGTTCAAAGCGGCGCAAGCACGCATCGAGGACGCCGATCCCGTCATCCGCCGCATGGTGGCGCGCATGGTGCCCGACGCTGTGAAGTATGAAGGAATCGATGCGGCCGCCGGCGAGAGCCTTCTCAGTGCGCGTCTGCAAATCGAGAAGGACCCTTCAGTTAAGGGAGAACTCGAGGGCAGTCTCGGTGAGGTCCGCAAGGCGCGCAGTGAGCGTGAGCCGGCGGTTGCTGCTGAATAAGTTCAGGAAGTTAGGAGGTGTATGGGCCCCGACGCTCCCGGCGTCGGGGCTTCGCCTTTGTGGTGGAGACAAGCGGAGACAACGCCTGCATGGGGAGTGGTTTAGGGGCATGTATCACGGGGTAAAAAGGATATGCGGGAAGAATCTTCTGTACTTCCTCATAATTCCGCCTCCCCGCATTGGAAAGCAGCCGAACGCGGGGTTATACTTTTTACAATTATTCCTATACCGAGGCATAAGGCAATGCAGATCGGGAGATATATTAGTTGAACGAAGCCGCTGCGCGGCAGCTTGCCTGATTGAATTTACTCCGTCCATAACATGTCTCCTGGCGCTCTTTGACTGCGCCAATTCCAAACTAAATCGGAGGCACTATCATGGGCGAATTACGCGACCGGATGATCCGGGACATGCAGCTGCGGCGGTTTTCAGACCGGACACAGGAAACCTATCTGCGCGGCGTTCGGTGTTTAGCTAAATATTTCAAGCAATCACCAGATCAACTTTCTGATCGGCAAGTACAAGACTACATTCTCTACATACTTAACGAACGCAAACTGGCGTGGAGCACCTGCAATATCCACGTATCGGCAATGAAATTTCTTTTCGGCACGACACTGGGCCGCCCTTCGACTTGCTTGGCCATTCCGCCCCGAAAGACCGAGCAGCGTCTTCCGCAAATTCTTAGCGCAAAAGAAATTGACCGTCTATTTGCTGTTACTCGCAATGTCAAGCATCGCACATTACTCATGACCGCCTATGCCGCCGGGCTTCGCGTCAGCGAGCTCGTTCGTCTTAAGATCACCGACATCGATGGTGATCGCATGACGCTGCGCATCGTACAGGGGAAGGGACGCAAGGACCGCTACACCACGCTCTCACCCCGCTTACTAAAACAACTGCGCCAATATTGGAAAAACTATCGACCCGCAGAATGGCTATTTCCAGGAAGATACCCCGATCGACCCATGCCTCGCGACACGGCCTACGTCATTTATGTGAAAGCCCAACACAAGGCAGGAATTCATAAAACAGGCGGCATTCACTCGCTGCGCCATGCATTTGCGACACATATGCTTGAAGCTGGCGTCGATCTTCGCACCCTCCAAGTTTTAATGGGGCACCGTTCGCTCATTTCAACGCAACGTTATCTGCGTGTGACCAATAACAACTTCGGCGCGCCGGGCAAGCCGATGGATCTCTTGGCTATCGTCAAACGAAAGAAGAAAGCTCGGCGAACTTAACGGCGCCATGCAATCGCCCCATTCGTATGGGGCGGCAGCAATAAAACGGGTAAGACCGCGCTGGGAACTCGCTGATGTATTGCATCTTCACGGCGAAGCGTTTCTCCGGTCGCATCCGCAGCCGCTCCACCATCTAAAAATTATGCGGGCCATTTCGGCCTGCCGCACACCTGTATTAGGCGGGCATGTCGTCTGTTGTGGAAATTGCGGTTTCCAAAAGCAGGCGTATAACTCTTGCCGCAATCGGCATTGCCCTAAGTGTCAATCACTTGTCAAAGCAAAATGGCTTGAAGCGCGCACCGCCGAGCTATTGCCTGTTGGCTACTTCCACGTCGTATTCACCCTTCCTCACGCCCTTAATCCGATCATCCTGTGCAACAAAGCGCTCATGCTTAAGTTCTTATTCGATGCCACTGCAAAAACCCTCGGGCAATTCGCTCGCGATCCCAAGCGGGGTCTTGGCGGCAAGCTTGGATTTATCGCCGTTCTTCATTCTTGGGACCAAAAGCTCATGGATCACTTTCACATCCACTGCCTCATCCCCGCAGGCGTTTTGTCTAAAGACGGCCAACGCTGGATTCACGCTCGGACTGACTTTCTTTTTCCCGTCAAAGCTCTTGCTCAGGTTTTCCGGGGGAAGTATATCGCGCTCCTCAAAAACGCTTTCATTAAACAACAACTTATTTTTCCTGGACGGACCGCCTCATCAGGCACATCGGCGGGGTTCTCTGAAGTGATCGCGCAACTCTACCAAAAGAACTGGGTCGTTTACTGCAAGCCGCCCTTTGGCGGCCCCAGAAAGGTCCTCGACTACTTGGCGCGCTATACCCACCGCGTTGCTATCTCTAATCATCGCATCAAAGCGATCAATGATCACGGCGTGACGTTTTCTTATCGCGATCGCCGCGACGGCGATAAAACCAAGGTCATGACCGTTGCACCTCACGAATTTATTCGACGATTCCTTCTACACGCAATTCCAACCTCATTCATGCGGATACGGCATTTTGGGTTCTTGGCTAATCGTTCAAAAAAACATGACCTTCAACTTTGTCGAGAATTATTAGGACTCCCGATTCCGCTTCCCGACACGCCGCCAATCAGCAATCAAGAACGGTTGCGTGAACTCACCTGTCGCGTCCCACCTACTCAGACCCCCCTTCGTCCCACCTACCTGGACCCCGGGTCCGCGCCTAGCGCACGTTCATACTACTCCTTGTTTTTAATTTCGTCAATTTTCGGACCTCGGATCCGGCCCTTCAATCTATAACTCTTGCCTTTAAACGTCACAATCTCCGCACGATCAAAAATGCGGTCAATCGTTGCGTTGGCAAGCACTGGATCAGCGAACATCTCGCCCCATTCACTAACGTCCCGGTTTGAGGTTAATATCATCGCCGCGCTATAGCGGCGCTGATCCAACAGGTCGAAGACCTCCTCTGCAATGTCACGACCCATTGTCACGACACCCCAGTCATCAATAATCCATAACTGGGACGACAGCATGCGCTTGAACAACAGATCGAGCCTGTTCTGAGCCTTTGCAACCGTGATCCTTCGGATCAACTGCTTTGCACTCGTGCAATACACGCGATAACCTTCTCGCGCTGCACGAACGCCGATCGCTGATGCCACATGCGTCTTTCCCACACCGGGCGGTCCCAGCAGCAAGGCGATTCCATGATCCTTTACGAATTCGAGTTTTGACAWCGCYTCGATTYTCTTACGGTCGATCTTTGGGTTGAAGCGCCAGTCAAACGACGCMAGCGACGTCACCTCGGGAAATCCCGCACGCTGGATTCGCTTCTGAATACCRCGCTCCTTGCGCGAATCAAGCTCGCGYTCTAGAAGCTCCGACAYCCACTCCAACGACACGGCTTTTTTTCTGCGAGCRAGAACATCRTGAAGTTCTYTCGCGGCTGTCGTAAGCAATAATTTACGAAGTTGTGACTGTACGGTCTCTACGTTCATGKWWTWCCTCCKTTNATKCRTKCMCTTCNTTNTTNTNCRAACATCGAAAGCTGATCRYCGTAWAYCGACAACGGACGCGTGAAGCGATACTCCTCRCGGCGTTTTAAAGGCGTATTCATCGCAGCCTTAGGCCCCGTGTCYAAAATTCCTTTYACCGTTCGATAACTTGGACTATCCATWGCAACWGCCTTTCGACAAGCCGCATCAATCGAWGACGCGGGATAGCTCTTGTCTARGTTYAAAATCCCCCAAATCTTKCGCGTRTCCACAAACCCGTATCCTTGACTTAAGATCCGGCGAATTAAAKCCTCMGYGTTGGGACCGATCTTCCTTGCGCGTGAAAGCTGRATAGAATGGTCCGACATCGCTCGTTCCCACGGCTTTAAATGTTGAGGCTTTGTCGATTTCCATTCATTGGGATCRGTRACGCGCGCATGYGTTTCCAACAGTTTTCCGTCGTGATAGATCGAAACCCGCGTCGAATTACCAAGAATCTCAACTTCCTTGCCGATGTATCGTTCATCAAGCGAGTAGTATTTATTCTCGAAGCGGACGTGCCCGTCACGACGAACGCTCGCTTCGCTCCAGCGCTCAATCTCATAGGCTAAAACGGGTAAGGGCTTTAATGATTGCTTCTCTTCAGATTCAAACTTCYCTTKCGGGCGCTGCATCGTCGTCCCGTGCTTRCGCAAGTTCGCTACAACCATCTTRCGGTCAAGATAYGACTGCGACTCTTCSATCCCTTCCCAYCGRTYAYCRTGYGCCTCRTAAAGCCGACGAACGTAAGGGATCATCCGCTCGACCTTCCCTTTCTTCTGYGGGTCTCGCGGYGGAAGGCATTCCATGAYRAAACCGTAGTGYGAAGCGAARCGCTCTATRGCCGGGTTTAGCAGCGGTTCGTACTTCGAAGCTTTCAATGCAAAGCACTTAGGGTTGTCGGAAGTYGCKCGGGYYGTGACGCCGCCCATCTCRGCGAACATACYCTCAATCGCTTCCAAGGTCGTCTCGACCTTGTTRTYCCAWACAAGACGCACCATCRTGTAGCGCGAAAAGCCCAGYACRCCTACAAACATCCACAGCGTTCGCTTGCGYCCYGTTGCRGGRTCGACYACGTCWCGAAGTTTACCCCAGTCYAGGATCAGCGCCTCCCCCGGGCGATGCACRATCTCRGSAATGACGCGTCGATACGTCTCMCCGATTCGGTTGAGACGTTCCCKRTCCAGGTAACGGTAAAATGCCGAGCGCTTAACCGGCTCRGGRAGTTCCTCYAARACCGTCACCATGTGCCARCCMGCTTGAAGRCGYTCGGCRATCCAATCGCGATATTTGTCGAGCATCTTAAAGGCCGTTGAGCGTTGCAGCGAACGACCRTTYAGAGGSKCTGGAAAYAGCGCTTGCGGYGAYSCRGGCAAGCSTACCGAGCCGGCCCGGTYTTCTTCATCYAGGTAACCGTGTTCGCGRGCYTGCTCAMGCAAGCGGCGTACGCGYTCYCKGCCTACATGAAGCGTACGGCASGTACGTTTAATGCTCGCCCCGCTAATCAGCATTTCTACAATCCGTCTTTCCATTTGTCGCCTCCGAGTTTTSYTCGTCATTGATGCCTCCGTTCTGGGGCATCTTAGCGCTCGGCGCSGGGGTCCCGAATCCGCCTTTYGGRCCYCAARGGGGGGGTCCAAGTAGGTGGGATTTGACCCCCTAAAAGGGGGTCTGGATAGGTGGGATTCAGCCCCCAAAAAGGGGGGTCTGATTAGGTGGGATTTACCCCCCCGAAAAGGGGTCTAGATTGGTGGGACGGAACACTCACCGGCAAGGATCTCGCGCAATGCCCTTCTTGCAAAACAGGGGTCATGCTCATCACCGCGAATTTACCCAAAATCCCCATACATGACTGGCCGTACTTCGCTTTACCGCCTCCACATCGAGGTCTGCCGTGACGCTTTTAGCACGTGTCTATCGTCCGTGCTTTCTTGATTCTGCACTGCTGGTGCGGCGCGATGTCCTTTGTCTCCATTGGCAAAATCTCAAGAAAATCTCTACAGAATTCCAGCGAGCAGGTTCCAATCTTCCCTTTTCGTCCGTGGACACGGCTCGAATATGGCCAATAATTCACGATCCAACCGGGGATTTGTCCCTTAGAAAACCCATAGCTAAATACGTTGTGATTGAATCGTTCTTCGGTTAGACTAAACAACAGGAGCGGTAGGGTCGCAGGAACGATTCAGCGCACTGTTGCGCGGCTGCGTCCAACAGCTTTTATCCGCAATGCTTGCGCACTACGGATAAAACCCTATCCGTTAGGCAAACAATTCTATGCGTATAAAAACATTCGCCGGTTGGGAAGAATCCCCAGCTCTTCAATGTTCTGATATATGGTTGCACACAAAACATCTGCCGAAGAAAAAGAATATGCATTGGATTGTTTGGGATCCCAGCAAGCCAGAAGATATTCTGGGATTAATGGTAACCGTGCAGAGCACGATAGGGCTAAAACTTGAGGCTCAGTCAGGTAAAATTTTTTACCCATCTCACAATAAAATTCATACCTACCATCCGGCCTCAAACGGAATCAGGGCATTTCTCTCATTAGACTGCGATAATAATATTCAAGAATTGTGGATATCCCCTGATGGGAATTAAATTCTCTTCAGTACATGCAACGAGCTACCTTCCTGGAAGGAACGATACGCTCAGATTGAAAAATGGAAAAAGAATCCTAAGACAGCACCCCTCCTGAAGCCGCGAAGGATAAAACAAACAAATTTTCGTCTTTGGAGCACGGATGTTGAAAACCCAAATGCGCGAGAATTGCATAAAATCCCAAAGTCGTTTTCAATCTTAATAGATTGGGAAAATAGGTTGCTACTGGGAAGCGAGGGGCCTGGCAGTCGATTCTTTGAATTAGACATAATCACAGGAATAACTCGAAGCACAAAAATCCCGCCCTACCTGAACCTCTCACTTTCTCCTGATGGTCATGCAATCGCATGGGCAGAATTACACGACGGAATTTTCCGGATCGATTTTTCAGGAAATTCGGAAAATATATTTCCAAACGCTAGAAATCCCAGCTACTCTCCCCGGGGATATTGGACATATTGGCAGGGAGACGAAATATGGCTGTGCCGCAATGGGTGTGATCCTGAAAAAATGTTGGCGATGGAAAATTTCAGCGGATCACAACTTAGTTCCCACAAATGGTGCGCATGCGGTGATCATCTGCTTCTTAGTCCAGGTGACGCAAAATCTAAAGAGCATACGATCATAATTGATGTGGGCAAGAGACAGTTCATGCATGTGCCCGATTTCAGGAATCACGGAATCTGGTATCCACGCAAGTTGTTGCCGTCCACGTTTGCATGGAGTGAAAAAGTTGACTAACAACAGCTACAGCCGCCTCGGCATCTCAAGGGATCCAATAATACCAGCAGGCGAGCACAAACGTTCGTCTTACTATGTTCAATTTTGCCTCTTGACAGATATAGCATATACGCTATACTGATAGAAGCATGAAATATCAGGTTTATTTCTATAGAACAAAAACTGGCCGATGCCAGTCCTGCGACTATGCACGCGCCATGAACATCCAACATCAGGCAAAGTCTAAACGTTGGTTTCAGGCTTTAGCGAAAATGGGACCCGACCTACCTGAAGATTACGGGAAACATCTTCAAGATGGAGTTTGGGAACTACGAGTCATTCTCCAGCATCATCAACATCGATTTTTTTATTCGTTTTGGAAGAACATTATCGTTGTTACAAATGCATTTTTGAAGAAATCCAGAGTTTTGCCTAAGGCGGAAATAGAGAAATCCCGCAAGGCAATGGCCGACTGGATCAGCCGCAAGGGGTGGGAGGATTTATGAAAAAGAAACGGGCGAAGGCAGGGATGTCTCTTGATGAAGTATTTTCCAAATCAGAGAAGAGTCCTAAGTGGAAAGCTGCCTATGAAAAGGCTGACATTGAAGTTAAACTCGCTATCCAAATCGCGCAAGCACGAGAACGTGCAAGCTTAACCCAGGCGCAATTGGCCAAACAGATCGGAACAACTCAGTCGGTGATCTCGCGAATTGAAAGAGCCGATCAAAATCTGACGATTGAGACTCTGTCTAAGATTGCGAATGCATTGCATTCCAATTTGGTTATTCAACTACAGTGAACAGCAGTGCAACGCCGAACAACCACTGCGGCAGATGGGCGGTCAATTTAGCGGAATTTCTAATATCGCCCACTGCCGAGCAAGAACGTTCGGCGTACAGAAACGGCTAGATTGATGGACTTTTTTTGCCTTGAAGTGTATATACATTTGCATTACACTAACTACGAATGACTGATATCCGATGGTCTCTCGCGAAAAGCCAAGAACTCAAGAAAGCTCGAGGCATTTCGTTCGAAGAGATTATTCGGGCTAATCTTGTTGGAGTTCAACAGCATACAAAACGCAAAAATCAGAAGGTCATGCTATTTGAATTTAAGGGCTATATCTGGGTAGTGCCATTTGTGACGAAAGGAAACGAAATTTTTCTAAAAACACTGTTTCCAAGTCGCCAATTTACGAAGAAGTGGAAGCGTGGAGAATTGTCATGAAGAAAGGAGAACTGAACAGAAGCGAAAAACAGATCGAAAAGGCTTTGTTGGATGGCGAATTTCGTCCATTAAAGGAATCCGATCTCAAGAAAATCGCCGAAGCTGTCGCACGGCGAAAAAAAGATGCGGTTTTAAACATCCGAGTGAATAAGCAGGATCTTGAGGGAATTAAACGAAAGGCGAAACGGCTTGGGATTCCGTATCAGACTTTCGTTTCGGAAATTATCCATCACTATGCATCTTAAAAATGAGACTCCCAACAACCCCTACAGTCGCCGCCCCGTCTCAAGGATACCTATACCAGCGGCGGCAGAGCACGGGCACTAGGCGGATCTCATACATACTCTATGCATAAACCCCCTGCACTCCCTCCCTGGGAACCTTTAGAAAAAACAGATAAAGTGGAACGAAGACAGAAGAGATGAAACATAACATTGAACTGCGCCTAGGCGCAGTTGATTTCAAGAATTAACATGACAACAAACACATTCCCCGAAATCGCGATGCAAACGGAGAAAATGCTTCCTCAAGCCCCAAGCTAATTACTAATGATCCGCATATTTATCATCGGTGCAATATTCCAGATGCTCGCCGCCATGCACGCCCTGCAAACAGGTCGGGATCAATGGACGATAGCCGCCGTTCTGATTATCCCCGGAGCCTGGATCGTCTATCTTTTCATGGACGTGCTCCCAAAAGCCTCCCTGCTTAAAACAGCATCCAAAGCCCTTCAAAAAATACGAATACGAATAGATCCGAATTGGGAAATTCGCCCCCTCTTGAAGGAAGTAGAGAGGTGCGATACCGTCGATAACCGGCAGCGGCTTGCCCAGGCGTACATGAGCGCCGGAAAATACGAATTCGCAGCCACGCACTATAAAAAATGCCGAGAAATCGGCTCCAACGACGCTGGCAGCATACTACTCGAACTAGCCTACGCTGAATTTTTCAGCGGGCACAACGAAAACGTACTGAAAGTGCTATCCCACCTCGAAGACAAAAAACCCGATTACGAAACGGCCAAACGCAATATGCTGCAGGCACGCGTGCTGGAAAAGGACGGCCAGGACGAGGATGCAATGCTCCGGTTCAGAGCGGCTGCAAAAAAATCCTCAACCGCGGAAGCCAAATGCCGCCTGGCGCTGATTTTAAGAAAACTCGGAAAGACAGAGGAAGCGAAAATAATTTTCAGGGACATTCTGAATACAACGGACATCATCGGTACCGAAACACCCCCTCACGATAAAAAATGGGTGAAGATCGCACAAGCAAATCTTAAGGATGAATACTGAACTCGAAAACTCTTCCCTCAACAAGAACCCTAATTCCCCTTCATATTCAAATCCTTCATAAAACCATCAAGATCCCCCACCGTCCCCGGATCACGAATCTTCCCCGCTGCATCCCTCGCCGCTTTTCTCACCTTCGCATTAGGATCCGACTTCGCCATGCGCAGCAAACGCGCCTTGGGTTCCGCGTCTCCAATCCGTCCCAGCGCCCGCGCCGCGACCGCGCGCAGGAGCGCACTTTTAGAGCGCAGAGCCTTGGTCAGCGGAGACACCGCATCATCTCTGCCGATTTTACCAAGAGAGTCGGCCGCCGCAGCGCGCACCCGTAAGTCCGGATCTCGAAGGGAACCGAGAAGGTCCCCCACCGAAGACTCCCGACCCCGTTTTCCCATCGAAGAGGCCAATTTCGCGCGCGCCGCAGCATCAAGTCCCGCAAATGGACTCTTGCGAACTCGTTTTTTAGCGGCATTCGCCCAGGGCTGGTTCGCCGTCGCCAGACACTCCTCGTCGCGCCCCTTGGGTTTGACGAGCCCGTATTTAATCTTCGTAATCGCTTTATTAAACTCGCGGCGCCGGTAATCCTCCGGCTTAATGCGATCATCGTAGCTCTGTTCGTAGTCCATCGGAGTCACCATGTCCGACCATCGTGACGACCAGACCTCCTTGCCGGAAACCGCGGAGTAGAGCTTCGCCTCAATTGAATGCTCGGCGTATTCCTGCGCTGTTTCCTCGACAAACAGCCCCTTCTTCTCCTTCTCCCGAAATCGATCACGTTTTCTCCGACGAGCGGAGTAGTTCACGGAAGTGTCAAAAAGTTTTCCCGTTTTGCCCGCATACCCCACCTTTATCTTCCGGTGTTTCGGATCCTCCCACACAATCCAAAAAACGAGAACCCCAATCGACGGATCGCCCTTGCCCAACTTGCTGCGGATGTCCCACGGCATGATTCCCCCGCTATCTTCGGGGGCACGCTCGAGCCCGAACTTTGCGGCGGCTTTCTTATGCCCGATCGTTCGCCAGCAGCGCGAGGCGGTGATGGAACGTTCGAGTTTAGCCATCAGTATATCGCGTTTAGCCGGCTGGGGAGAGTGGCCCGCGATGAAGATAATCTTCTTAATCGCGTCGAACTCCTTGTCATTAAGAACCGTTCCGCTGGTGTCCTTTCCAAATAACTTGAAGGCGGAAGCGTCGCGCGGAATCGACACAAGAAATAACAGCCCGACCAAGAGCCGAACCATTACCTGAGTATAGGTTCTGACCTCCCGCTACGCAATGTGCAAAAAGGCGTGTATCCCGACTTTTTTATCGGCCTGACAGGCCTATCCCCGACTGTCTCCTGCTTAAAAAGTTTATCCCGGGATAAATTTTTAAAGGGAACTAAATAGGCTGCTCAAACGTATGCAGAGGAGTGAGAAAAAAATCGAAGCCCCTCCCCTCCCACCATCTTGAAAACAACTACTTTGTAGTTACAATATAATATGATTCCTAAATTCAAAGGCGAGAAAATACAGTGAGAAAGGAATATGATTTCTCAAAATCAAAAAAGAATCCGTACGCGAATGCTCTCAAGAAACAAATTACAATTCGCATCGATCAGCCTACAGTCGATTACTTTCGGCAGCTTTCTTCTCAAATGGGAATGCCTTATCAAAGCCTGATAAATTTATATTTACGGGATTGCGCAGAACATAACCGAAAACTAAAAATAAATTGGACGTCGAAATGACTGACGACACCATCCCCTAGGTGAAAAACCCAACCCAACGTGCAAAACCGCTCGCCAATACACGGCGAACACCTGTAAAGAGGACTAACTTCTTTCCGCGATGTGCCGGATGCTCTCGGCGATGGATTCATGCGCCTTCATCGCCCGCCAGATGCAGACCAGAAGCGTGATCCAAACACCGGTCATGACAACCGTCATGACTAAAGGAATAAATGACAACATGATCGCTCACTCTCCATGATTACTGCCGGGCGGCAGCCTTTTCTTTCGGGTCGGCCAACTGCATCTTCCGGTAGGTCGAATAAAAGTCCCGCAGCCCTTCAAACATCGTCTCCGCTAAACGAGTCCGATATTCCGGAGTACGGATGCGCGCTTCCATTTCCGGCAGGATGATATACGCCGATTCCGTTAAAATCGCCGGCATATAGGTTTGGCGATTGACGTACAGGTCGCCCCAGCGCACAAACTCATCGGCCATTTCCGGATGGCGTTTTTGATACGAGGCGTGCACCGCGTCCACCAAGGGACGTGATTGCGGGTGATAATAAAAATTCATATAGCCGCGCGGTATTTCATAAGGGTCCCGGGCGACATTAAATGCGTTCAGATGCACACTCACATACACGTCGCCTAGTTCCCGCCATGCATGAAACGGCCGGTCGATTAAGGAGGGACCGCCCGAACTGCGGCGCGTCATATAGGTCTCCGCCCCCTGCTCCAAAAGCAGGCGCTCCAATTCTTCGGAAATTGCGAGTACCGCGTCGCGTTCGGTGGTTCCCAAAGGGCCCGTCGCGGAAGCCCACGGCCCATGCCCCGGATCCAGGATCACGCGACGCCCGGCGAGAACATTCTTGCTGCGGGTGAGGTCAGGAGGACGACGGATTTCGAGGACAAAAAATCCCCCTTCGTCGTAATAAGAGTCAAAACCCCAGCTCCAGGCGATATTGGTCTGCACTGTCAGACGCATGACTTCCGAGCTTTCCTGCGTCCATCGAATTTCTTTGACGAGAGGATCTTGCGAATCGTAGCGAATGCGGTCAAAACGCTGCTGCGCGTTAAAAAATCGAATTTCAAACCCTAACGGCTCAATGGTATGGCGCACCTCATAGGCCACCCGCTCCGTCGCCCACATGCGGATTTTCACGCGATCCTTCTCAGGAATTGTATTCACCCAGCGGCCCACCAAGCCGCGCGGCGGCGGGGTTCCTTTGGGAAGGAGGTTAACCGAAGACGCGCTGATCAGACCGCGTTCGTGTTCAGACAAACGTACATGAAGAAGGTTGCCCGTGCGGCCGACGATCTCAAGCTTAATGCCGGGGGGCTGAAAAAACGTGTAGCCGCTGGGAGACGAACGAATCTTCGCGATTTTCCGGGTGATCACCGCCGCACGCGACTGACGTGGATCGGTGACCGTGATTTTTCCGTTCGCCTCCGCGCGCAGCGACGAAAAAAAACCCGTGGTAAACGAACAGGACACCGGAAGGTTTTCCCCTTCATCGGAAGGCTGAACGTAATAATGGCCCTGATAGGTTCCGCTGGATTCCACCAGCGGCAGATCGCGGGCGGCGAGTCCCTTGATCGAGAACGTTCCCTTAAGTCCTGTGGGTGCCTTGCATTGCACGAGAATCAGATCGCCGGAGCGGACCTCACGATCAACCGCCGGCTTTTGTGCGGTTACTTCGACCATGTCAGCACGCGGGGGCGGTCCAACGCTCACCACAACCTCGGTACTCGCAAAAAGCCCCTGCCACACAACATCGTAGCGGAGGGTAAAGGTTCCCGTGGAAAACGGCGTCATCACGAAAAACGCTCCGCTTTCATACACCGGAATCATGGTGCCATTAACAACAAGGGTGGAACCCGGGGTCACATGCCCGAAAGTAAACGATTTCGACAGGGTGGGATAGACATGCGCCTGTTTGGGCCATATGACCTCGACCCAGGGCGTCGGTGTTGAGGCGGTGACCGAGACTGTCGGGTTTTCGACCACAACAGCCCCTACAGGAGCGGCCCATAATAAGAAGGTCGCAAGAAGGACTTTCATCGACGTAATTCTAACGTTTAAAAGAGACCCAATCCCGTGATCAACGGCATCCATACGAAGGTATGCAGCGCGATTTTGCCGCCTTGGGTGAACCATCCGCCGCCGTTTTCAGGGACAGGCAAGGTCGACGCCGCTTCTCCCGCTTGAGCCGCCGCCTTTTCGTAAAGGGCCTGCGATTCGGCTTTGATTTGATCCGGATTCTTAAGCGCTTTATCCAGTTCCTTCAGGGCTTTATCGAGATTGATCAGACCGGCCCCGACCGCGCTTTCATCCGCCTTGAGCCGCGATGAGGTACGGGCGACGAGATCTTCCAGCCAAAACAAATACCCGTTGGGGAGGATTTTCATCGTGGACTGCATGCGTTCGATCAAATCGGAGAGTTTTCCGGTAGTATGCGGAGCGGCCATTGAGGTCCCCGACATGTAGTGGTAGAGAGTCTTGCCCACCCATTCCACCGCCGTCGCAGCGCCCTTGGAAGCCTCGGCAAGCCGTGTATTGAGCGCCGATACGATCTCATACGGGTTGGGCCGGTCGAAGAAGACTCCCCCGCCGTAGTCCGCCCATGAAATTTCCCGATCGCCCGTTCTCCCCCGGGAGGAGTATTCGGCCAAATCCCCGTCTTTATCAACCGCCGCCACCGAAATCGCGAGCGCGGCGTTGGCAGGGGAAGCAACCGTGCCGGGCGCGGGACCTGAATTGCCGGCCGCCACTACAACACCGATATTCAAGAGCCGTAATTTATTAACGAGACGGCCGATCGCATTATCCGGAGCTCCGGGCCCGCCCAAGGAAAGATTCACAATGACCGGCGTTTCGAGTGGATTCTCAACGATGCTCGCCGCCCATTCCAGCCCGGCCATCACCGTCGCTTCCGAACCGCCGGTTTGGCCCAATACCTTGCCGATGGCAAACGTCACACCCGGGGCCATGCCTTCATAGGGAGAATCCTCGACAGAGGTCCCCCCCACAATGCCCATGCCGTGTGTTCCATGACTCACGCCTTCCAATTCAACATCCTGGGGGCCGCCCTCACCATCAATGAAATTACGTTTATGCGAAACCCGCTCCGGTGTGATCGCCGGATGATCCGGGTCACCACCTTCATCCAGATACACAACGGTCACGCCCTTGCCCGTCAACCCGCTCTTTTTTATCGCCGGCATGCCGCCCAGCTCCTTCGTGTCGTGGGTCAAGCGATACATCGGCGCCGCGCGGCGAACGGTGTATCCGCGCATCTCAAGCTCGGTCTTAAAGGCCATCACCTTCGGTGCGGGCATCTCAAGCCAAAGCGATTGCGACATCGGCATGGCGGTCTGCACCTTGGCATTGTGCCGCGACAGGATTTCGGATTCAAGACCGAAGCCGCTCATCGCCTCAGGTGTGATCGCCGCGCCTTCCTCGCGAAAATCCTGAAACCGTTCAATGCGAGCCGACCCTTCCTTGGGAAGCTCAACAATCAAATGAACCGGCCCGAGATCCGGATCGACGCCCGGGACGGCCGCCCCGTTCGGGTTGGGAATCGGTGTGGGCATATCGAGCGCTACATTAACAACACGAGCCAGCAAGGTCACCATTTGACCGAGAGCGCCAGGACGGTTCACCGCCGCTTTATGTTTATGAATGAAGGTTACGATGCGGTCGTGTAGCGGATCCTGCTGCATGCGCTCACGAACATCCGTGGACCGAACGGCAGCGACGAAAAATTTGGAAATGGTGCGGGTGAGAGCGAAGTTCTGGGGGCCCGATGCTTCAAGCAGGTCCGCCATTGTTTGCGACGTGATTACCTTGGGTGCCGCCATCGCGATTTCGGTGAGGGAGGCGACCGAGAGGTGCTGAATGTTGCCGCGCTCCTCCTCGTTATCGACGCGGCTCGCAAGCGCTTCCGCCGCTGCAGGGGGTGCGCGGCGACCGAGCTGCCCCAGCAGCCACACCGCAGTGTGGCGATCTTTCTTATCGTCGGAGCGCGTTCCAAGGATAATTTTTTCCACCCCGGATCCGTCGCCATGACGCGCCAAGGCATAGGCCGCGTACATGCGAACATCCGATTTATCGCTGGAAAGAGCCTGCTTCAACGCTTCATCGACCTGGTAGCTGCCGACCTCGGCAATCGCCAAAAAGGCGGTTTGACGGACCCGGGCATCGGGATCGGAAAGAGCCGCCTCCAGTAAATCATCAACGGCAGCGGGGTCCTTAAAATTCAGAAAGGTGAAGGCCGCATACATGCGAACCAACCAGACATCATCCTTAAGAAGACGCTGCAGTTCTTCGCGGACTTCGGCACGCGCTTCCTTAAACATGCGCATATAAACTTTATTGGCGGCATCCCCGACTTTTTGCTTGTCCTCAATACCGGCACGCGGATCGTCCCCGGGAGCGTTTTCATCGATATTGCCGGCAATGGCAACTTCGAGCCGCCCGAGAGCATCCTGCTTCGCGGCTTCGGCTTTTTCGTAAACCTGATCCTCAAGAGCCCACACGCGCTTCACGCGGCGAATCCAATCCCACGGGACTTCATCATCCTCTGAAATCGATTCCGACGAAGCGGGCCGACCCAAACCGATCAAGCGCATGCTGGAGCGGGCGAGACGCCGCGCCAGTCCCGCCGCGGTGCCGCCAAAGGTTTTGGCGCCGAGTTCGATCGCCCCAAGACCGTCGATATACCCGCCCTCTTGGAAGAAAATCGGAACGCGCATATCCTTTGAGGATCGCATTAGAATTAAATTCACGGCAAACGGGAGATTCTCGGAGAAGAACGCGGCGGCCTCGGAACCCTCTTTAAGAATCCGCTGAACCGCTTGTTTCACCAGCAGCACCAAGCCTGCAACCTGCGGGTTGGACATCGAGGTTCCCGACATCCGCACACCTTTGCCATCCCTCGAATCAGAGGGTCCCGCCGCCATATCCTTGGATTTAGAAGACTCAATCCCGTTGGCATAAACGTCACTGACGCCGGGCGGCGTGGAAACATCCCCGCCCAGGGCCGTCACGCCCAACGGACGCCGCATGCGCTTGCGGCTCCAGCGTTTATCCAGGGCCGGCCCGACGGACGAATAAAAGGAAATCTCCGCAATCCCGTCGTCCAAACTTTTCGCCGCGGCGGCGATCGACGCGACCCGTTCCCCAACAGAAGGCTGGCTCTTCGTGGCGTTAAACGGTCCGGAATTTCCGGCCGACCCGGTGACGATCGGGTACTCCCCGTTGGCATTCTTTTGCTGGGTCAAATCTGAAAAGAACTGAGCGAGCGGAGCGTCGACTGTGCCTTGGCTTCCGAGTGATAGGCTGATCACATCCGCGCCCCACTGCAAGGCATCAACAGCCGCAGCCATAATATCGCCGTCGTTGGCCCCAAATCCGTTTTGCGCGAACACCTTCCCCATTCGTCCTTCGGCCTCGGGGGCCATACCGAGATAAATCGCTCCACCGGCGTAGGAAATGCCGGCCTTGTGCGTCCCGTGACCGATCCAATCCTCCCAGCCTTCATCGACAAAATCGACCGACCTCAGATCCCGGTCGGCGAAGTCGGGATGGGTGACGTCAAGTCCCGTGTCGATATCGTAAATTTTGCCGCCTGCGCCCCGAAGGCCTAAATCGTGCACTTTATCGATGCGCTGCATTTCGGCGGAATGCTGAAGATGGAGCTGGAAGCCGCCGCGCGACACGCCGAAATGAATGCCCGCCTCATCCCCGTATTTCTTAAGCGCTTTTGCATGGCGGCGATGCACACTCACAAAAATGCGATTGCCGTGACCCGGTCCGAATACATGTTTGACGACCATGCCCGCGTCTCTAAACTGATTAAGCTCGTCATCCGTGAAGCCGGCCTCCGTCAGATAGGCTTCCTGCTCGGCACGGGGCTTATTAAATACGCGCGTAAACGAGGAATCGATGCGGCCGCCTTCTTTGGCCTCAAGCCATAAATCGACGCGCGGCTCGATTTTCCGGGCCACAATCACATGCCCGCCTTCTGGAAGGTCGATGCGTTCCGTTAGAAACTCGCCGCCATCGGCGGCCTGCCAAAAACGAAGCACACGCTGAACGGTATCAAGATTCGGCTCTCCCGGAGCAAACGGCAGCAA
>NVTF01000022.1 GCA_002401485.1 Elusimicrobiota bacterium
GCATGAGGGTCTCGCTGGCGCGGGCGCTCAGGAGAACCAGGGTTTCATTCCCTTTCTCGGAAAGATTTTCGTCTGGAAAGCGGTTGTTGAGCGCTTGGTCCAGGCGACCGAGAGCGAGCCGCGGCGCCATCGCGTGAATGATGCTTGCGGCCGGGTCGTCGGGATGCGGCTGCATGCGAAAGGGTGAGCGCGACGCGGCCATGGAGCGGTTGAATTTGACCATCAGGGCGTGGCGCTTTTTCTCTACGTTGCCCGTGCGGTCGGTGCCTGCGAGGCGAAACACCGCTGAGAAGGCGTCGCCGCTGGCGGGGGACATTTCAATCGACGGAACTCGCTTGAGCTTTGCGGCCCGGCGTACCCGCGCGACAACTTCCTGGAAGCGAGCGATTTCAGTATCGGCAAATGCGCCGCCTTCACTGACGATGGACCACTTGGTTGCCGTCTCCTTAAAAGAGATGCGCGCGCCGGCGTGGCTGGCGATGGTGATCGGGTTGGATTTAGAGGGTTTGAGTTGTGAAACCAGCAATTCGTCAATGGAGCCCGGGCCGCGATCGGAGCGGTTGGTGAGAACAACAACATGCACGCCTTGATCGATGAGGGTCTGCAAGCGGCTCACGGTTGCCGCCGGTGCCTTCTCCACAAAGGAGTCATACACCACCACGGTGCGGGGCAGATTCGTGCGGATGTCGCTGCCGTCCTTTAGAGCGTGAAAGACCACATCGCCCAACGCGCCGCGCCGGGCGGGGGCCGCTTTGTCGCCTGCAACGGCGCTGCCACCGGCGGCGTTAAGGGCCTGACGTTTTCCGAAACCGTCAAAGAACCGGCCGAACAGGCGCAGAGCGGAACGGCCGACCCCTGTTTTCTGTGCGGCGGTGTTCAGTTCAAGAGCCGAACCCAAGGATGTTTCCCGGGGGGAGGCCGCATTCAAATTTTGGACGTTCGCCGTACGTCCTCGGCGAACGACCTGCGCTGCGGGCAGAATGGACGTGACCGACCCCGCAGAACCTTGTTCCCGCCGCACCACCGGCACGATCGAGGGATCGCCCGTGACGGCTTGTACGGCAGGTCCGAGCGACAAAGCCGCCGGACTCACAACGTTCAACGTGGGAAGGTTGGACGCTGCAAAAGAAATCCCGCCGGTGAGGGCGGGATTGTTAAGAGGGAGAGTGGTGAGAGCAGCCGGGGTAAGGGTTCCGGCCGGCATGCCGATTTTTGTATTCGCCGCGTTGCCCGCGGCGACCGTACGGCTAAAGGCCATGGAGGCGTTACTGCTACAGAGCGAGACTACTATGAGTCCGGCTAGAGATTTTTTAAGAATCATGTTTCCCTCGATTCACTCGGCTTTATTCCTGCGATTTTGCGTCTGTCGCTTCCCATGCGACCCCCGAATTGTATAACAGGCCCTAAAATAGCCTATGGGTCGTTCAGGCAAAATGCGGAAATTATAGGGCCCAGCGGCATGTGGGACTGACGGCCCAATGTCTGAATGCGCCTATTTAAGCGGCAAAATTCAGTAAAGGGGGGGTCCTAGGGCCCGGCCTACATGCCCGCACTTTAATTGATCGACGTCAATAAGATTGGTTAAGAAACAGCGGACACTATATTAAGGAGGGCCTTCGTATTGAATTATTAACAAAGTTGTACAATACTGATAGGAGGCGCTTGCGTCTCCCTCGTTTATTCGGGTCAAGCAAATAACTAGAGGGATAATTTATGTCTAACCGGTTTACAGAAAGAGCCCAGCGTGTCATTCTCATCGCCCAAGAAGAGGCGAAGAGGCTCAATCATGACTATGTAGGAACAGAACACATCCTTCTCGGCCTGATCGCATTGGGCGAGGGAGTTGCCGCTCAGGTTCTCGCGAATTTGGGAGTGGACCTACGACGTGTGCGTTCCGAGATTGAGAAAATCGTCGGCACCGGTGACAATGTCATGCTGCTTGGAGAAATCCCCTTCACGCCGCGTGCTAAAAAAGTTCTGGAATATGCAGTCGAAGAAGCCCAACACATGGGCCACTCCTACGTGGGCACCGAACATTTGCTTTTGGGTTTGATCCGCGAAGAGGAAGGCGTCGCCGCACGGGTGCTGGAAAATCTAGGCCTGCGCCTGGACGTCGTCCGCGAGGAGGTCCTCAACCTTCTCGGGGAAGGCCAGTCCCCTCAGGTGGGCGGCCCCTCCCAAGGCGGATCGGGATCGGGATCGGGATCACAATCCAAATCCAAAACCCCGACGCTTGATGAGTTCGGCCGTGATCTCACCGCCTACGCGCGCGACGGACGTTTGGATCCCGTCATCGGGCGTGCCGATGAAATCGAACGCGTCATCCAGATTTGCGCGCGCCGCACCAAGAACAACCCCGTTCTTATCGGAGACCCCGGCGTCGGCAAAACCGCGATTGTGGAAGGCCTCGCCCAAAAGATCGTCTCCGGCGACATCCCGGAATTGCTCGCCTCCAAACGCGTCTTGACCCTGGATCTCGCCTCGGTGGTGGCCGGTACCAAATACCGCGGTGAGTTTGAGCAGCGCCTCAAAAACATCCTTGAGGAAATCCGTCGTTCCCGGAATTCGATTATTTTGTTCATCGATGAACTTCACACCGTCATCGGCGCCGGCGCCGCGGAAGGTGCGATCGATGCGTCAAACATGCTCAAGCCGTCTCTTGGCCGCGGCGAATTGCAGTGCATCGGCGCTACCACACTCGATGAATACCGCAAATACATCGAACATGACGCAGCCCTTGAACGCCGCTTCCAAGCGGTGCTCGTTGAGCCGCCCTCAGTTGAAGAAACTATTTTGATTCTCAACGGTCTGAAGGATAAATACGAGGCGCATCATAAAGCCAAATACACCGATGACGCCCTCAAAGCCGCCGCCGAGTTGTCCGACCGCTACATCACCGAGCGCTACTTGCCTGACAAGGCGATTGACCTCATCGATGAAGCCGGGTCCCGCGCGCGTCTGCAAACGACGCAAGCGCCGCCGGAGTTCAAAGAGAAAGAAGTCAGCATCGACGAAGTGGTCAAGGAGAAGTCCGCCGCCATTGCCAACCAGGAATACGAAAAAGCCGCACGCCTGCGCGACAAGGAAAAGGAACTTCGCAAAGCCCTCGAAGAGGACAAGAAGAAGTGGCGCGAAAAGCGCGACCAGACCACGCCGGAAATCACCGACGAAGATATCGCCTACGTGGTGAGCAAGTGGACCGGCGTTCCGGTCACGCGGCTCACCGAGACCGAAACCGAGAAGTTGGTGAAGATGGAAGAAGAACTTCACAAACGCCTTATCGGTCAGGAAGAAGCGATCAGGTCGATTGCCAAGGCGATCCGCCGCTCCCGCACGGGGCTTAAAGATCCCAAGAAGCCGATCGGTTCCTTTGTGTTCCTCGGCCCGACGGGTGTGGGTAAAACCGAACTCGCGCGTTCGCTCGCGGACACCATGTTTGGAAACGAAGACGCGATGGTTCGCATCGACATGAGCGAATACATGGAGAAGTTTGCGGTCTCACGCCTCATTGGTGCCCCTCCCGGTTATGTCGGCTACGAAGAGGGCGGCCAGCTCACCGAGGCCGTGCGGCGTAAGCCCTATTCGGTTGTCCTGCTCGATGAAATCGAGAAGGCGCATCCCGATGTCTTCAACATCCTGCTGCAGGTCATGGAGGACGGTATTCTCTCCGACAACCTGGGGCATAAGATTAGTTTTAAGAACACGGTCATCATCATGACGTCGAATGTCGGTGCGCGTCTCATCACCAAGGGCAAGGCGCTTGGTTTTGCGCCGAAGGAAGACGCGGAGAAGGACTACAAACAAATGAAGGACACGGTGATGGACGAGGTGAAGCGGGTCTTTAACCCCGAGTTCATCAACCGTGTTGATGACATCCTGGTGTTTCACCCGCTTACAGAAAAAGAGATGGTTAAGATTCTCGAGATCATGCTCAAGAAGGTGGTCAAGAAGGTCGAAGCCCGCGGCTTCAAGATTACGTTCTCCAAGGCTGCCAAAAAGCATCTTGTGACAACTGGCTTTGACCCCAACTACGGTGCACGTCCGCTGCAGCGGACGATCCAGCGTCTCGTGGAAGATCCGCTCGCCGAAGACATGCTGCTCCAGAAGTTTGAGCAGGGTGCGACGATCCGGGTTGAACACGACGGCAAAGACGAGGAACTTGTCTTCGAATCGAAGGCGCCCGCTGAGGTCAAGTAGTTCTCGCCCCCGGCCAAGGCTGAGACGGCGCGTTCGTGATCGCGTCGTCTCAGCCCTGAGCTGGGTCCCGTCGGATTCCTTCCAGTTCCCTCTTGTCCTTTTCCTTATGATCGCTCCCGTCGTCTATATGCTTGCCGCGCCCGGCGGCATGTTGTCCGATCGATTCATCGGCCGTGATCCAAGCCACGGTTTTATCGAAGATGAGCCGGAGGTGCTTGCGCGTGTTCTTCCTCCGCTTACGGATGCAGACAAAGCGATGCGGCCGGCTTTTGAAAAGATGGGTGCGGAGCTTGAAAAAGCGGCGCAGGCCTACCCGGCGCGGGTGGGCATCATGGTTCGCGATTTAGGCCGCGGCTGGACCTATACCTATCACGCGGATGATCTTTTCCCTTCGGCCTCCCTTATTAAGGTTCCGATCATGGTGGGGGTCTTCGATAAAATCAACCGCGGGCGTTTGTCTCTCCATAGCAAATTAAAGCTGCGGCGCAGTACGCGCATGGGAGGCTCGGGGCGTATTAAGTGGCGCCGCGACGGCACGCGGTTTTCGGTGCGCCAACTGCTTGAGATGATGATGCAGCGCTCTGACAATACGGCAATGCTGCTGTTGATTGATGAAGTGGGCATGGGTTATCTGCAGAACTTCTTCCCGACGATGGGCCTGGTCTATACCGAGATATACCCCGAGGGGCTGCGTTTGACCAGCGGGCGGGTTCGTTACGAAAACTACACAACGCCGCGTGAAATGGCGAGTATCTTTGAGAAGGGTTATCACGGCGAGTTGGTGAATAGTTTTGCCTCTGAGTTGATGATGGACATTATGAAGGGGAAGAAGGGCAAGACGCGTTTGGCCAAAAAATTGCCGATTGGCTGGGAGATTGCGCATAAGACGGGCTTGCTGCGGCGGTCTTGTCACGATGTGGGGGTTGTGTATTCGCCTAACGGGGATTTTGTTATTTCGGTGCTTACGGGGCGCAACGCGTCTTATGGCCAGGCGAAGAGGTTCATTACCAAGGTGGGTGAAATTACGTACCGGCATTACCGCAACGATTTTGGGCTTGTTGCCCGCGCTGATCAGTAGGTCATCATGAGATTTTTGCTGCTTTGTGTTTGTTTATTTGGGGCTTCCTCTCTGTCCGCTGAGGGGGTGACGATTCAGCGGTATCTGGAGAGTTTGAAGCTCGGTGATTCCATTACTGAGATTGAGTATGTGTTTCCTCCTAAACGTAAGTGGAGTACTTATAGGGAAGCGGCTGGGAATTTGACGCGGGTCCTTTTGGATAGGACTCAGGCGAAGTTTTTTCCTATTGAAGCGGAGAGTATGCGGCTTGGGTTTCGGGGGCGGCGGTTGGTGCATATCCAGGTTATTTATTCCAAGGAGTATTCGCGCAAGAAGCCTCTTGGGGAATTGGTGGTGGATTTGTCCCTGATCTATGGGGAGCCTCGTCGGCTTGATGAGACTTATTTTTGGTGGGATGCTTCGACTGTTATTGTGGTTTCGGATGCGATGATGGCGGCGGTGGATGGGAAGGGGATGGAGTTGCGGACTAGTTTGGAGTTGATGGAGTTGGAGTTGTTTGAGCCGTTGCGGTAGGGTGGTCTGATACGATTTCCTGTCGTGATTGGGCCTTGACGAACGATAGACCGTGTTGTACTATAAGTACAACACCCATTAATTTGAATGCCTTGCCTCCTGAGTGCCGCTGGGGGAAAAATGGAAGAAACCCAAAATACATTCGGTTCGTTTATTAAGTCCAAGAGGATATCGCTTGGGATTACTCTTCGTGCTTTTTGCCTAGAGAATGGTTTCGACCCAGGCAACTTGAGCAAAATGGAAAGGGATATAGCCCAAGCGCCCCAGGAACCGGAATTGCAGGAAAAACTGGCGAAATGTCTGAAGATAGAAAAGGAATCTGAAGATTGGCAAACATTCGTTGATCTTGCTTCCGCGAGTAACGGCCGAATTCCTCAGGACTTAATGCAAGATGCCGATGTAGTTAGACAGCTTCCCACTTTTTTAAGAACTCTTAGAAATGAGAAGCTGTCGGGTGATCAGCTCGACTCCTTGATCAAAAAAATCAAGGAAACTTAGTGCGGTAAAAGCTTGATTCTTCACCACAATTACCAGTCTCTCAAGGCAATTGCTCATGGATATCTTGCTTCAAACCATCAATCGGGAACGATTCCGATCCCCATCGAAGAAATTTTAGATTTACGCCACGGGGTTAATATCGCGCCGCTGCCGGGCCTTCAGGAAGTGGCTAAAACCGTTGGATTTAGCTCTAGCGATTTCAAAACAATCACCGTCGATGAATTTGTTTATCTGAATCGTCCTGCGAGATATCGTTTCACTCTCGCGCATGAACTGTCCCATTCGTTGCTGCACTCCGATTTGTATGTTCAGCGCCCATTCAACACAGTGGATGAGTGGAAGCAGTTTGTTAGCAAACTTGATCCTTTAGACTACGAGGTCTACGAGAAGGATGCCAATGATTTGGCGGGCCTTCTTTTAGTGCCTCCGGGCCAACTCGAGGTGTCAGCGAAAATTCAACGCAACAAGCTCGCGGGGAGAAATGACCTCGGAGCGGTCCCTGATGACCTGCTTCGATCCTATATTGCAAATCCCATTGCTCGGGAATTCGATGTGTCCTCACAAACCGTAGAAATACGACTGCGCCGTGATAGAACAGAGGTCCGCCCGTCCTCTCTCTGAATCGGACCCCTAATTTTGACAGCCCTGAGCTTCACGTCTATACTCAAACGCGCACCCGCTGACGGTGGAAGTTCCTTCCTCGGCGGAACGCAACCTAAAAATCTGTTGTACCGAACGCCTGAGATCCGGTGCTCCTGTGTATGGAGCGCCCTGCGGTTTTTGTTGTTTGAAGGGGGGTGGTGAATGGAAACGATTGCAGCCTTGGCGATCGAGGACCGTCGTGTTTCGTGCGTATTAGGAGAACCGGGTTACGGCCGGAGGCTTCCGAAGTTGTTGGCGAGCGCTGTTGTTGAAGAGTCCGGTATCCGCCAGATTCCCCCTCATGATTTAATCCCCTTGGTTCCGTTCAAGAGAGCTGAACTTGTTCGACGCAAAAGAATGGTCTCACTGCCGTTCTACCCGGACGCGCTCGATGAGTGGAAGGTCGAGGCGTCGCTAATGGCGCTGCAGGAGGTTGAGGGGATTTTACGGGAGGCGCCCACAAACATTCTGCTTGGCACGCGTTCCGCGAACGTGGGTGATATCTCCGGTGCGATTTCCCGCGAGGGATACAACCTGATGGATCCGGCGTGTTTGGCCGAGTCTTATGCGAAATCAATTCTCAATCAGGCTGATGCTAAGCGGGCGAATCTTATTGTTACGTGCGGCGAGCGCTGGACTGATGTTGTTGTTCTGCTGATGGGGTGGAAGGCGTGGTCGAAGCATTATCCGTTTGGGGTGCAGTCCTTGGTTGAGGAGGTTGGGGATTTTTTGGAGATTGACGGTGGTGATGCGTGGAACGCGCTGGAAGCGGCGACTCTTGGGTTGTCTGCCTCTTGCCGCGACGCGACGACGCGGGCGGCTAGTTCGGTGGCGCCGCGGGGGCGGGGGCTTCGGTTGGAGGCTCAGGAATTGGTGTTGGCTTCGGTGGCCCGGTGGGCGTTTGAGATTAATAATGATTTAAGGGCGGAGGCTCCTTATTTGCAGTTGAGTGGGAGGCCGGTGCTTCAGCCGGTGTCTCGGTATTTGCCAAGGGGGTTGGATCGGGTGTTTGCGCGGTTGATGAATAGGCGGTTGGAAGTGAGGCGGATTAAGCCGAGGAGGTTGTATGTGCCGGCTGCGGATTTGGATTGCCGGTTGAATGCGGCGATTGGGGTGTTGTTGAATGCGTGTTGAAGTAAGGAGGCGTCGGCTTTTTTATTTCTTCGGCGCCTCCAAACTACTTAAGACTGAGTCCAAAACGTTTTTGGTAGCCTCAACCGCCTCGGCAGGGCCTGCGTGAGTCACCACAAAAAATCCCTCCGGTAAAGAAATCACGGTCGAATCCTCCACCACGGTCACCGGTTTGCCGATCAGGGAAGGCCCCTCGGTTGAGTAGGTGAACACCTTTTTCAGCCCGTCTGTTTCTTCCGATACCAGAGCACCTTGGGCTCGCACCTGTGCGAACTCCTTGGCGTCGACATAGCCCGGTGCTGAGGCGTCATAACGATAAATCGCGATGGAGGCCGAAAACGCCAAAGGACCTTTCGCGGGTCCGAAAAATGTCACGCGGTGTTTTCCCCCTTGCCGCTCTAGAACACGCCAGGCTGCCGGTGCCTTTAGGGATAAATCACCGGTGGGGGACTGATAGACGGAAGTATTTTTCACGGCGTCCTCCTGATTGCTGCCGCCGCAGCCGAGAACACACAAGAGTGCCGCGAAGAGAGTTATTTTGCGGATCATTTTTTAGCCTTCTTCAGTTTCATTTCGATAAAAGCGGTGAGCGATTCAAAGTTATACGCTTGGGCGATTCGGAGGGCATTCTTCAAAGCCCTGATCCGTATTTTGGGATTTTTATCCGCCTCATCAATGAGGATCCCGACGGTTTGGGCGGACACATCGGAAGCGACCTCCGGCAGCCCTGGAGGCCAAGGTCTCTTCATTCTGTTGTAGTAGTTCCCGATTTGGCCAATCAATTTATACTGCTCCACAATTGTTAAGCCGCTTTCGCCCGACATCACCCAGAACGCAGCCCTACTAGCCACGGCTGCCACGTGTTCTTGTTCCTGCTCGGTTCTTCCATAGGCCGCGGCGAAAATGTTTAAGTTGCGCTCCAGGACAAGCGTAAATTCCTCATTGGCCTTGCCGCTGGCTCTTGCTCGGGAGATAAGCACGTCGTAGCCTTCTCTACGAAGAGTGGGGTATTCTTCCTCCTCAAACCGCGTAAATTCTTTGTCGTAGAAATTTTGGTCAAGCGCCATCGCCTCGGTGCCGCGTTTATATCCGATTAACTTCAGCCCCTGGTCCAAATAAGAATAAACCGTCTCTCCCATCAAACGACGCGCTGTGCCCACGCGTTCTTTCTGAATTTCCTGGAGCGTCTTCAAGGAGGCCGCCTCGCTTGGATAGCTGCTTAAGTAGTGCGCAGAAATGGCACCTCTAAATCCTCCAAAACCCTGAAGCAGCTTGCGATACATGCCCATGCTGGCCGCCGAAACCTTTCGTGCTGGATCAGCCTTAAGTTCCTCATGAAGAAACCGAGCTCCCACTAGGAAAGCTTCCTGCTCTCCCTCCAGTACATTCCCATTTGGAACAGTGCCCCGATAAACTTCCACGGCATATTTATTGCGCCTCCATTGGCGTGCATGCGCCAATTCGTGTGCCGTGGTTTCCCCTACCAATTTCATCGTTGCTTCAAACGTGCTGGGGTTTTGCATTATATAGTCCATCACCGCGGCATCACTTTGTTCCAGTTGGTTCTGCAACGCGGTG
Organism: Elusimicrobiota bacterium; assembly: GCA_002401485.1. Taxonomy (GTDB): domain Bacteria; phylum Elusimicrobiota; class Elusimicrobia; order UBA1565; family UBA1565; genus UBA1565. Next base: position 9,638 of record NVTF01000022.1, read on the forward strand.
ATTGTTTCCTGGGGAGTTTCCTTAGGCAGTCCTTGTAAAATCGCGCCTATAAGCGGAGTCCTGTTATAAACCATCTTGTCATGGTAAGGACTGTAAATTGCAATGTCGTTGCCATGACCACTGCCTGTATTAATACCAAAGTGACGAATGGTCATCGCGGGAAGCGAAACCTTGCCGTCTTCATCCTCAAGGGTCGCGAGCAGCTCACGACCCACGGAATTTTTCCTCAAAAAACCCTCCAGCTCGTTTTTCCACATACGCGCAAAATCCTCTTCGCGCGTGTCGAAATAAGGGTCTCTTGAAGTACCCCCTTCCACCCAAAGCCCTGTCCATTTAGGATTGGCAGCAGAGATTAAACGCGACTTCAGGGAGGTTTCTCCATCAAATGCCTGCGTCAATGAGATATAGGCTTTGTCGATGCTGATTTGCGCCTCAAGGGCGGACAATAACTGCCCGCTTTTAATCGCGTCGAGCAACCCCCGGGGGACCTTCCCCGGATTATGACGGGCGAGCGCCAGTATTTGAGCTTTCGCTTCTGGACTTAGAGCTTCGTTGGGGGTTTGGCTGCTCAGCAGATGCTGGATCCGTTCCAGGGCGCTATGTTCTCCATACTTTTTAGACCAGGCCAACCAATCTGATACTTCTAAATAATTAAGCGCTTTTTTTGAACTGTTCCAATAAAGCCTTCCCTTTTCATCATTGAGTGTGATTTCACCACCGATAAATATCATGCGCTGATGCACGGGGAGAGGATTTTTCTTTAGATCGTAGTCTGAGAGAAGTGGGTCAACTTCTATTTTGCTCAGGGCGTGGCGAATGGCGGCCCCATCAGGCGGGGATAAAAGATGGCCTGTTTTCTCTGCAAAAAGATATCCCAGTCCCTCCAGCACTGGACGCCATTCGTCCAATTTAGGGTCTTGGTGGTAATTAAATTTTTGGGGAGGCTGTTCGGTGTTGTTTGGGGCGGTTGTTGATTCGGCTAACGACGGGAGGGGGCACGCCAAAAGGGCGTAGATGAGGAAAGCGGCGCAGAGGGGTGCAAAACGGAAGCGCATTTAGATAGTGTGTTGGAAAAGTCCAAAAAAACAAGGAGATTTTCGTCTCAAGGCCTCTTAATTGCCGATTGGAATTTAATTCATTCCAAATCTATTCCATACCTTTTGTAATTTGTCGATAAGATAATTGTTTCTATTGACAAAATCTATTCCATACTCTATTCTAAATACATGCCATCAGGACCTCGCGTTAACTATGAGGAATTAGCAAGGAAGTTTCGTCAGCACTTACTGAAGGGTGTTAGTAATGCTGCTGATGCCTGCCGGTCTCTGGACATTAGCCAACCAACATTCTCAAGGGTTGTCTCACGTTATAAGAGTGAATTCTTATCTGTGGGTCGCGCAAGTAAAACGCAGTATGCCTTGCGGCGAGAAATTCCGGGTGTAGGACAGAGCGTTGTTGTGCACCAGATCAGTGAGCAGGGACAAACGTTAAAGTTGGGTTCTCTTCATGGGATCGAGCCGAAAGATGAATTTTATTTTGAATCCGAGAATCCAGAAAGACTTCCGAGTCAGTTTTTTGATGACCTGCCCTATTTTTTGAATGATTTACGGCCATCGGGATTTTTGGGGCGGCTGATCCCCCAAAAGCATTTGGATCTCCAGTTACCCAAGAATATCATGCTGTGGTCCGCGAGTGACTGCCTCCACTATCTCACGCGGTATGGCTCAGACCTGATAGGAAACCTCATCCTTGGAGAGGGTGCATTCAAAAAATACCTGCAAAGCCAATCGGCACGGAAATCTATTTCTCAAGAGGACCGGCATCGGGAATATCCAAAGAGGGCCGTTGAGGTTTTGGAGTATGGTGATCCGGGATCTTCGGCCGGAGGAGAGCAGCCGAAGTTCTCTGCGATTGTTGGCAGTGTAGAGACTGCGGTTCTGGTGAAATTCTCCTCTAAGGTTGAAACCGAAGTCGGGCGGAGAGTCGCTGACTTGTTAGTTTGTGAGGATATTAGTTTACGTGTCTTGGGCCGAGCGGGTCGGAAGGCTGCGAAGTCGGAGATAATTTCTGGAAACGATCAGTTCTTTCTAGAAGTGGAAAGATTCGACCGGATGGGACGCTGCGGTAGGCGAGGGTTGGTGTCTCTGGAAACACTGGACGCAGAGTTTGTTGGAAAAGGAATTAGTAGTTGGGTCGAGCGTTGTCAGGGACTTTTGGAAAAGGGGCTGATTCGTCGCGAGGATTATAATGAAGTTCGGTGGCTTGAGCTGTATGGGCATATGATTGGCAATACCGATATGCACGCTGCAAATATCTCGTTCTTTATTGAGTTGCCAAAGACGGTTGTCTTGGCCCCAATTTATGACATGCTCCCGATGCTCTACATCCCTAAGAATGACCAAGTTGTCAAACGAGAATTTATTCCGCCATTGCCTCGGTCGGGGGACGCGGATGTTTGGGTAGGAGCCTGGGAGGCCGCGCGAGAGTTTTGGAGGATTGTTGGGGGGGATGATCGAATATCGCGGGGGTTTAGGTTGATTGCTGAGGATAATCTTAGAAAGTTGGATGCGCAAAAGGGGTTGGGGGGTTTGCTTCCGGGGTGATTGGCCATGATGTCTCACCTTTTACTAGATAGTCTCCAGGTGACGTCCCCCCATTTACTGGATGGTCTCCAGGGTAAGACTCAACTAATGATGTTCATAAATAGAAGTTACTAACAGGCAATTTCCTTGTCACTCTTAGAGAGAGCGGATTTTCTTAATGAGTTTTCTAGTTTCTTTTGCTGGATCGTTGAACCAATCAGTTGACCAGACTCGGAGAACCTTCCATCCAAGACCCTCCAATATTTCTTGTCTTAAGCGATCTCGATCTCGTGCAGATTTCGCCGAATGATATGTAGCTCCATCGCATTCAACGGCACAAATATATTGACTCCCGTTATGGGGATCCTTGACAGCGATATCGAGGAAGAAACCAGCGACCCCCACCTGAGGCTGTACTTCATAGCCGGCTCTCTTTAGTTCGTCTGCTACGTGAATTTCAAAGTCGGAGTCCGGTGGCCGATCGGTAACTTCTCCTTTATGAATTTGACCAGTGAAGGCATATTCCAAATAATCCTTAAAGATCTTAACTCCTCGACGTGCACCGTCTGAAGCTAGAATATCGGAGGGTTGCATGGATGAAAAAACTATGACTTTTTCTCTCGCGCGAGTAAAAAGGACATTTAGGCGGCGATGCCCATCTAGCGAGTTGATGGGTCCAAATCTCTGGCGAGTTTTTCCACTTTCATCGGGACCGTATACAGTAGAGATCATAATGACGTCCCGTTCGTCTCCCTGAACGTTCTCTAGGTTTTTGACGAAAAATGAAAACAATGTTTCATCCCAATAAGAAACATAGTCAGCTGCTTTTTTATCTTTTGTGATTCTACGCTCCATTTCTTGTAGAACCAACTCACGCTGCTTCATATTCATCGTTACTATCCCGAGTGACCTTTTGGGATGCAACGTCATGAACTCTAATGCAGCATTAACGACAGTTTCAGCTTCCGTGGGATTTATTGATGCGCCGGTTATATAACGCCCGTTCTCGATGTATACATATTCAACACCGAGGTCTATGTGGACGGGTTTCGGGGTGGGGAATACAATGAGTTTCCCGCCATAGAATTGATGATTAGAAAAGGCGATAAGGCTTTCATGTCGACTACGGTAATGCCATTGAAGCTCACGAAAAGGATGGAAAGATTCTAAGGCTTTGTTGAGAATAGATTCCGTGTCTATGACGTCTTCGTCATCGACCTCCTCGTCAACACCTAACCGCTCGAAAAAGGATGTGGGAGGTAACTGCTGAGGATCGCCCACAACCACAACTTGATCAGACCTTGCTATCGCGCCCAGTGCCTCTTCTGGTCGCATTTGAGAGGCTTCGTCGATTATTACAATATCGAATTTGACCCCATTAGGCTTAAGAAATTGAGCAACAGATGCTGGAGACATTAACCAGCAAGGCTTTAGGTTTTGAATTGTTTCTCCAGCCCGGGCGATCAATGCCCGTATGGGAATGTGACGCCGCTTCTTGTTAATCTCATTGTGGATAAGATTTAGTCCGGTCCATGTGCCTCGGGGTCCATCTCCATTACCAACATTAAGATCATTTTGTGCGAGGTGGTACTGCAAATCTTGAGATTGGAGCTCGTTCAGTTTTTTATCTGATTCGCGGTATCGTTCTCTCATTTGGCTCAGTTCTGCACCGGAAAACTCTCTAAGTTCTGGATACTGCTTATAAGCGTGCTCTAATAGCGAACGATAATACACATACCTGAAAGACGTATCAATTGAGCTGAATTCTTCCCTTCCGTCCAGATAGGCTGTTGTTAGGGAGTCGAGCCCCATTTCCTTAGATTTTTGAAAAGCGCCGTTCAATTCCGACCATGTTGGAAGATTGTCTTTGTTCTCAGTGAGGCAATTGACGCGGGTGTTTATCAAAGCCTGAGGTGAAGCGAGAAGACCGTTGTCTAAGAATTCTTCCCAATGAATATCGCCTAATTCCGTAAGTTTCTCTCTCGCAGTTGACTCTTTCTGAGTTTCAAGATTTAAATCCGCGAGAGTGGTTGCTAATTCCCGATTAATGTCGTTGAGGTCATTACTCTTGAGCCTTTTTTTCTCGTCAGCTGAAAGATCAAGGCTGTCGATAAGTTCACCTACTCTTATTGCATCTTCAAGAATCGGGGAAATTTTTGCGAAGTCTTTAGGATCGCACCCAATGAGTTTCGGAAGTTCTGATCTCTCTAGGATACTTTGCGATTGTTCTAGTGAACACGCGAGAGTTGAGAGCCGAGGCATCTGGTCTAGTTGAACATTCTCGGAGAGCCCCGCTTGTAGAAGATCTGAGTAGATCTTGCAGAGCTTGCTGGAGGTGACCTGCACTTCTTCGAGGATTTGCTGTAAGTTGTCTTCAGCAGAAATTGTCACTCCTGATTGAATTAAGCTGGATGACAAAGAATTCCAGGCAGCGATATCTGCTTCGGGGATTGAATTCGAAAACAATTGAAGGTCTTCTACTGAAGATTCTAGGATTGCACGGCGCAATCCCGTAGACAATTTCTTCTTCCCAATAATATCTTTCGTCGTTTGGTTGGAAAGTTCAAAAACTCCGCAGAAAGGATTCAGCACAGTATCGATGCCTTCGAAATCTATGCTGCAGAGCTCTTGGATTCGCGGGTCATTTGTAGACATCTCTTGGTCTTCGAGATAGTCGGCAAGTGTTTTAAGTGTTTCTTCAAACTCTGTTCGATGAGGAGACGGCTTAGAGATGGAAAGTTCCAAGCAAAGAGCCCAAGTTGTTTTATATTGGGCGGAAAAGAACCGACCAAGGAACCCAGTTTCTCGCAGGGTTCGTAGGTGATTGCGGACATCACGAGAGGAAACATTTCCCCTCCCCAGAGTTTTGAAATGAATCTGTGTTGATAGCGATTCTCGCCGCTTCTGGAGCTCTAAGAACTCCTTTTGTTTTTTTGAAAGGTAAGAATGCACTCGTTCATCGGTGAGGTCTTTGGAGCGCCTTGAAATCACATCTCCGGGGGTTTTTCTAATGAGCTCTGCCGCGTTCAAGGCATCTTGAGTATCAATACCTGTTTCAATGCTGCACCCGATAAATGATTCTAATGATTGATTGAACCCCTTTAAAAGTTCTTGTGCCTGGTTTGCGTTTCGAATGATGTTCTCGACAATATCTGGACCGGATTTGAGATCTGCAGTTTGTTTTGAAATGCTTAAACCGACTGGTGATGATTGAAGATCTTTTAACCTCCCCTCAATAGTTTGAATCTCTGAAAGATTGAGGTCTTCTGCGCGGTTACGCGCGTCCCTTAGGGCCTCATCGGCGCTGATTGCAGCGTTTACTGCACTTAATGTGGCTGATAGTTTGGAGTCTTGTAGGCCGTCTCTAAGAAATGGGAGAAGATTCGGCGATTCAGAATATTTAGGTTCCGGAATGGATTTAAGAGCATTCGCCAGGTTGATGATTTCTTCTAGTGAGCTTGGTTCATCCAACTTCGTTGTAATAGCTGATTTTTTGCTTTGATCAAATAATGCAGTAATCTGTAATTTCCATTGCGCAAATTGTTCGAGGAGTGCTCGGATTTCGAATGGAGTGAGGTTGCTGCAATGAATTCCCCAAAAAGGATGTTCAGTGTGATTCTGGCCGGATATACCAGCCTCTTTCGCCTTGTCTCTAAGTACCTGTAAATTTGCAACACAATCTTCGATTCCGTTGCTATCTAGAAGAACCGAATTGAGAAATTCGACTGTATCTAGATTCACTCCGACTTCTGAGTTCTTTGCTAATTCTCTAAACCGTGTGGCTCCCCAAATTGCGTCGTGAATTGATTTGCTCGCAGCTCCGATGGAGGTATTGATAATTTTGCAGTATCGACTAAGCTGTTCTCTTAATCGTTCTTCTCGCTTAATTTCTGCGTCAAGCATGTGCGGCCTGCTCCGTATCGACAACTCTCGTCGTTCATTTATAGATTTAAGGACATCCTTTTTTCGAGATTTCGTTGAATGGAGCTCTAAACAAAAATCGCCCAGACCGACATCATCAAGTCTGCTTTTAACGACTTCCAGGGCAGCCATTTTTTCTGCGAGAAATAGTATTCGTTTGCCATCATGAAGCGCTGCCGCGATCATATTTGTGATCGTCTGGCTTTTCCCTGTTCCGGGTGGGCCTTTTAAAGCCAGGTCCTTTCCGTTCATGACATCAACGATTGCTGAAAATTGAGAGGAGTCCGCGTCTTTTACGGTTAAAGGAACTTTTGCGCGAATTTGGGGAGTATCTACATCGTAGACCTCGCCAGTGAGCTGGGTTTCTTTCGCGCCTCCTCCAAATAGTGTTCCTAATCCTGAATGGAGAAGAATATTGCCTGATGTTGGCCATTTGCTGGGGTCTAAATCGAAGTACATTGCGAGCCGAGCAAAATCGAAAAGTCCTATTGCTACAAATCGCCGAATTTTCCATCTTTTCTTGTTTTTAATGACATGTCTCACCTTTTCAAAATAGTCTTCGGGTTGTTCATTGCTATCTATATCGGGGATCTCTAGACCAAAGTCCTGCCTGAACCTCTCTCTTAGCGTGATGTTGATTTTGGGTTCTTCCCCCGTGCTGGAAGCCTCAAACCGGTAAGACCCTTTTTTTAAAGTGCGTTCCATTTGGATTGGGACGAGAAGGAGTGGGGCAAACAAGGACTTATCGCTACTTTCACTTTCCTGCCACTCCAGGAAGCCGAATGCAACGAATAGAATATTAATGCCCATTTCTTGTTGCGCGGTTCGAGCACCATCTCTAATTCCAGAGAACTTGCTCTCCATTTGTTCTGGGTAGAGCAGAGTTTGGATTTCGTTGTCGGTGTGTTTTTTTAGATCATTTTCGTTCCCCGAGGGGTGGGGCAGCTCATATGAGGGATTGAGCCTGTGTTCCCGGGCGTATTCTTCTATGCTCAGCTCCTCTTTGTTGGGGCGAGGTTTCATTCCTAGCTGGCTTCGTACCTTATCTTTAAGCTTACGCTCACTTTTTCGATCCTTGGAGCTCGTTGTTTCTGGATCATCTACTTGCGGTAGATTAAGTTGAGGGGTGTCATCTTCGAGCCGTGCGATCGTCAAAGCCCTTAGGAATGTTTCACTTTTCTCGTCGGCGGGGTCTATTTCAGGATCAGGAAGAGAGCGAATGAGGAGTTTCCCCCCTTCAAGTAATTTTTGAAAAAGGTGATTGGGTAATTCGTCGATAACCCTTGAATGATTGCGAGATCGATTTGAGAAGCGAAAATTTAGAAGCTTATTCCTGTTTCGAAGGTCGAGAAGTCGTTGGCGAAGTTGAGCGAGACTCCCTTTAAAGGATTTTTGTCGGGGATCTAGATCTAGATCTTCTACAGAAGTGATTTCATCATCCTCAACTGTTTTCTCGAACTCAAAGGACTTTCTGGTTTCGCTAGTTCGATGCGAATTGGTTCTGGGAGATCCGTTTCTTTTTTCCTCAAGCGTTTTCGGTGATAGGGTTGATGACAAAGAGGGTTGCCATCTTCCGTCAGAATCTCGGAAGACTTTTTTTTCACTTTTTAGTTTTTTAAGAATTACAGATACTTCAGCTTTTCTCAGTCCGGCTCGCCCGTTTATCCGAAGGAGGGAGGCGAGGTCTTTAACGGGCGTCGGACCATCGGAATGTAGAACCCTGAGGATGTCATCTTCTAACATGGAATTTCTCGAAAAAACAGATCGAAATTGAGTTTTGACTTATTCATTGAAAGTTTGATGACCTCTCTATGCGCCTAAGAACTCGCGCGTGAAAACTTTTCGGGATCTAATTTCTCGATGGCACTAAAGCCTTTAGATCTCTTAAAGCCCATATTGTGAACAAACCCTTCCACGCAGTCCGAACAATCAATCCCATCAAAATTCATATTCAAAAAATATTTTTTTGGAAAAACGACGGATAAAACCGGAACGTTGTCTTCATGCCCGGTCTTTGTGTTAAGGACATCACTCATCGCGTGTATAAAGACCGTTTCGACAGGAAGAATCCCAAAAAGCTCTCTGGCGATCCTGATCGTGGCGCTGCAAACGTAATCCTGATACATGTCCATAAACTTACTAACGGGATATTTCTTAACTGAGAGCTTTCCGCTCTTGAGGAGGGTTTTGTTCTCTGAGGGTATTACGTTCTTTCCGTTTACCTGAAGAGTGGCTTCAGCGTACCAAGGTTTTTCAGTTTCTATCGATATCCCTGATCCAAGAGCCGCGATATCAGAGAATGGATTAATCTCTTTAACGGCTTTCATATAGGCGTTGAGATCACCCGAAAGAATTTGAAGCGCTAGGTCACATTCCGCTTTCTGAGCTAAATCTGAATCATACGTCTCTCGGTCAATTAGACGAGCTTGCTCAATTTTTTTCTTCAGATCTCGCTTTATGCCATCGGCAAGAAAAAAAATCCTATCAAAGAAAGTTGGCTCAAAGTTTTTCAGCACCGAACGAGCTTGGTTTTCATTGTCGTGTTTAAGCTCTGGTTCCTCCAGAGAGGAGCTCTCCAAAATTTTCTTCCAGTCCCAAGATTCAGGTTCTTGGGTGTGCATCGATAAGAGAACCTCAAGGAGGTTTTCATGAGTGTCGACTTCAAGTTCAGCTTGTTCCAACGCCTCCATCTTCGCGAACTCTTTGTTCAGTTTTACGAGTCGTTTCCGCTCTCGTTCAACCTCGCGGTCGTATCGCCGGGAGGCGGCGCTAATCGCTCGAATGGCTCCTAGCAGGGTTGCCATCAAAAACCCCCTGTTCGATAAATGTTGAGCTTAATCATCTTTTCCCAATGCGCTAACGCCTTTCCGGACTCTCTTGATTACTTTCTCAGTCTTAGAGGCGGCGTTCAGCGCCTTCACCCCTTTCTGCGACAGTTTCCCAAGTCGAGCAAGCCTAGCTAGCGCGGAGAATCTAATAGCCCTGAGGACTCGAATAACCGGTATTAAGGCGAGGATGCTGAGCCAATTATTTTTAAAAAAATCGACAGTCGATTCTGAATCTTTCCAAATGAGCATCAGGTCTATGACAAAGAAACTTAAAAAGAAGAGATCGATTTTTCTGAGGAGTGAATGATGTGCCGGTTCTAGATCGGGATAAAATTCTAGTCCTAGGCAGACAAGGCAGGCCAGAATGACCGCAGGCATCACCTTGTCGACAACAACTCTAAGTCGATGTATTTTGGATTCCAATGTGGCGAAATTAGATTCTGACGAGATTTTTAAAATCACTTTCGGTTAAAATCCTTATTTGTTGCCCCTGCTGAATGAGTCCTTCGGCTTTCCGGTGTTTTGAACTTTTTTCTTTGCCCCCAAGAGATCGAGTGTCTTGATCTCCGACGATTAATAGAGTTGTTGATTTTCTGACTGTCGCAGTAACCTTGCACCCAGCTTCTCCGGCGAGCTTCGCCGCCTCCCGTCGGGGAATTTCGAGAGATCCAGTAAATACAATTTCCTCTCCAAATAACGAGCCTAAAGGATTTACCTCTACTGCCGCCGCCTTGAACTCGGAGTTCGGGTCGATTGGGCGCCCAGTTCGATCAAGCCATTCTTCAACGGTCATGGAATCTTTTTCGCAGGCGGCTAGGATGACAAGGCCGGCCGCACGAGCATCTTCTCCGGCATCATGGTGCTCAAATTTGAGACCAAGTATTTTGGCGATGTTGCCAAGCCCGTATCCTTTCTTCGAACATTGCTCCCAGGCTCTTCGCGTTACTTTTGCGGAATCAAGCCATCGACTTTCAGGAAGGGCAAGATCATATTTTTCTGCCGCTCTCGTAACCGCAATCTTATCAAACGGCATATGGCTGACAATTATGGTGGTCTCAAGTATTTTAGTGATCCGATCGAAAACTGTGGGAAATTTGGGTGCGTCCTTTACTGTTCTGGATGTGATGCCGTGGATGCTGATGTTTATTTCTTCAAAATAATCTTCGGGGTTGACGTAGGATTTCCACTCTTCTTGGCATTTCCCATCCTGAAAATAAGCAAGACCTATTTGGCAGATGCTCGCTTGATCGGCATTGGCCGTTTCAACATCTATCGCCACGAAATCCATAGGTTCTCCTCGGTGATTACGTCGGCTTGCTTTAAGTCGAATCAGTTTACCCCCTGGTATTCTAGATTGCCAGACCTTGTTTGCTCTATATCTTCGTTTTGCGTGAACAGCTGTCTCCAACTGTCACCATCTATAATCCGATGTAGAAAAAATAAGAACTTTTTCGTGCCACCCCTCCCCCAACCCAAAACTCAGATGTATAGTATTAACCACATGCGAGCCCCCCAATGACCCCCGAAGACGACGGAGAGCTAATCGAATCCGGCTCCTTCCGCATAGACCGCCACCGCGCCCTAAAAAAACTCCGCCAATACCAACTCCCCGACCCCACCCGCGGCGTCTTCTTCTGGGTACGAACCGCCGTAGCCTCCAACGCCACAAAATTCGAAGTCCGCCACAGCC
>NVTF01000023.1 GCA_002401485.1 Elusimicrobiota bacterium
ACAAGGTAGGGATTCTCGGCGCGAAGTAACCTAATTTACAAAATTAGACAATTCGCTCAGACGCTTAACTTGATGGCGATGCCCCCACGGGGGGCGCGGGAGAGGGGGGGAGCAATCGCCGTGGCAAAAGCCTGGGAATGCCCCTCGAACCAAAAGCGAATGCATAGTACCTGTCCCCAAAACAGAAAACTGCCAATTTTATAAGCACTTCTCCAAAAACTCAATGCGCACCGGGCACATCACAGCTTCCCCAGCACAAATAATGACCCATCAAATGCGGCTTAAACCACGCCGCCTCAGCACGTCGGACCTTGCGCAAGGTCGAACTTCCTCGATAATATTAATAGACACCACACCAATGATCAACTACTTCCTCCCCATCGCCGCACTCTCAGTCATTCTCCTGGCCGGGTGCATCACTCACGTGGGCAAAAGCAATGAAGATCCGCCTCGTCGAAAAACCACCGGTCGCTACAACGTCAAACACAACATCGTTTATTCAAAACCCGCTGGGCGTACACTCATGGCGGACACCTATGTGCCCGAAGGCAAAGGACCCTTTCCCGCGATTTTAGTTGTTCATGGTGGAGGCTGGACCGCCGGACGCCGGGAACAAATGAATTCAATCTCCCGGAAACTCGCTCGCCGCGGGTATGTCGCCTTCAACATCAGTTATCGGTTTGCGCCGGAACATATTTATCCGGCCCAGCTCGATGACATGACGGCCGCAGTGAAGTTCATGCGCCTCAACGCCAAGGATTACAATATCGATCCAAAGAAAATCGGGGCATTCGGCTACTCCGCCGGAGCACATTTAGTCGCCTTGCTCGCCACAACCCAATCTGACGAAAATTCAGACAGCCGCCTGCAGGCCGTTGTCGCGGGCGGCATCCCGTCCGATCTTACCACGAGTCCTCGAAATGAAATGGTTCTGGCATTTATGGGAAAAACCATCGAGGAGGATCCCCATCGCTTCATACAAGCCTCCCCTCTTTCGCAGATCTCCGAAAAATCTCCGCCGATGTTTCTCTACCATGGCGGCTTTGACCGCATCGTCTCCCCCACAAATACACAAAAGATGAAGGCCGCCCTCGACACGGCGGGAGTGCACGCGGAAACCTATGTCATGCAGGGCATGGGTCACATCCCTGTGTTTCTTTTTGATAACTCCGCGGTCAAAGCGGCGATTCGTTTTTTTGACGAACAGCTTTAAGGAAGATGCCCGGCCGCCCGCAGTGCTGCCGCAAATCGCTTGCCGTTGTTTTTTAATACCGGCGCGATTTCGACATTAAAGAAACTCTTCAGATGACGGCCCATCAACTCCGCGTCCTCGACGCTCCCGTCGCGGACATACCAAAACTGGGCGATATCGGAATATTTCTGAAGTTCGGGCCAGGTGTTCATATCAATGCCGGGCGGTCCGGTTTTCTCCCAGCTATCCCACCACAAAATTTTTCCCCGGGCGCCCAACGGCATCCAGGACACATACAGCGGGTCACGCGTCATCGGAAACTCCACGTCATAGGCTAACTCGGTCGCTCCGCCGAGCGGCCCCCAGACACCGTCCTGCCCCGACGCCACAGGCCGATTGCGCCCCAAGAGCAGCCACTCAATTTTCGCAGGATCGCCCGTCGTATTATGATATTCCGGAACGTCCCCATGAGGACAAAGATACGGTTCATTCGACCGGGAGGCGAAACAAACCTGCGCTCGCGAATCCTTGGGCAGCGGAATGTCTTGGCCAAAAACCCAACTTCGAAAGTGATTGTGCTGCGCGAGCAGCAGGGCCACGGGCTTCTTTTTTGGCCCCAAGACCACGTGAATCGCGCCGTGAATATCCAGCTCGTGCCAACGCTCCCGGTCTCCAATCAGTCCCGCGCCCAGCTCCCGCAGCCAACCGGTTTTCGAGGGAAGGCCGCTGTAAAGAAACACGAAGCTATACTTCAAAACCGCAACCGGGACAGGACGCTCCGATCCGGGAAGAACCATCGATTCCTGATAGACGCGTCCATACGCAACTGTTTTATAATCCCGACACTCTTGTCCGCAGGGAGAGTCCGGCCCTTGGTAATCGAGGTAAAGATCAAGCCGGCGCTCGATGCTTTTTAGTTGAGTCCGGTCCGGCGCATGCATGACCACGCTGTCGTTTTCTTTACCGTTTCTCACGACAGTCTTTGGCAGGTAGTACCGGTAGAAGTCGACCGGAGGGATTTGACCGGGCGCGAGATAAACGCGGGGTTTATAGCGGTTCAAAAGTTCTCGATCCGAGCGGGACGCCTTCTTACCGAAATCATCAGCACTCCACTCCGCTTGTTTATAGGTCAACGCCTCCGACCAAGCGACGGAGTCAAATTCCTCCTCGGCAAAGGCAACGGTAGAGAATAAAAAAAGCGCCCAAAATAGCTTCAACATTCTATTTGCACTGTACTCGAGCGACCCGGAGCGGCAATAGGACCWGGGCCTTAACTGCCTTTAGGCACCCACGGCGTTATTGCATCAATCTTCATGGCACGCTTCTTCTCTACCGGCAACCGATAGTTGCTCCTGTACGGGGAGGACTCAAAAGAACCATAGGTCGGATTTGCAAGCACGATCCAGCGGGTTCCCCAGTAGTCGCTGTATTTATCATAGACCGCCTTACGCTGGGCGGGTGTTCCCTTATAGTCGTCCACGAAGTCGCTAAAGTTATCCCCGATGACCAGCACCAATCGGTATTTCTCGGTGATGACCGTCTTGCGCGTGCCCTTAGCCGAACCCCATTCCTTCTTCTCCCCCTTCAACAGCACCGTGTCTTCGGATTCGTCGATTGGAAATCCCAAAGCCTTAAGGTTGTTGCGGGTCGCCTCCTCCTGCGGAGCCTTGCGATTGGTCACGTAAAAAATCTTAACGCCTTTCTTGCGGGCGTACTTAATAAACTCCAGCGCTCCGGGAACCGCCAAGGATTGTTCCGCCCGCACGAAGTCAACCCRAGACTTGGGGGTGAATTCATTTCCCGAGGTGATCATCCACGCAGCGTAGGCGGAATTATCCATCACCGTTTCGTCCACATCGAGCATGACCGCCGGGGGTTTTCTCTTGAATTTTTTTCCCTGAACGAGCGGCGCTGCGGTCCATTTCTTATCCTTCAGCGCGCGATCCAGCATCGCCTCCGCCAAACGATACATGCCCCGGGCGTTTCCTTTAAATTCCACCGACCCCTGGGTCCACAACGCGGCATTTAAACCGTCGTGGGGTCCTGGTTCACTGAATGCCGGAGATGCTGAAAAAGCAGAAAATACCAACGAATAAACGAGATATTGAAGTCGATTTGAAACCATGAGAGATCCCCCTATTTAAGGTAAAATATTTTAACAGATACGGAAAGGGAGCGGAAAATTCGATGATTCGAGCAGGCGACTTTAAAAACGGCACCACCTACGAAGACGGCGGGGAAATTTTTCAGGTTATTTGGTTCCAGCACCACAAACCCGGCAAAGGCGGAGCGGTTGTACGCTTGAAGATCAAAAACCTCAATAAAGGAACAACCGTAGAAACCTCCATGAAGCCCGAGGTGAAGTTCCGGCCCATCGACATCATCCGCCGCAACAAAAGCTACGTCTACAAAGACAACAGCGGCTACCACTTTATGGACTTAGAGACGTACGAACAAGAATTTCTCAATGCGGATACCATCGGGGACCAATCCAAATACCTTAAAGAAGAGATGCAGGTCATCGGCGTCTACATCGACGATAAATTCACGTCGATTGAAATCCCGGTCAATGTCGTCTATGAAATCGCCCACACCGAACCCGGCGTGAAGGGAAATACCGCGCAAGGTGCCAAGAAACCCGCCACAACCGACACAGGCGCCGAGATTCAGGTGCCGCTCTTCATCAACATCGGCGACAAAATTCGGGTCAATACCAGCACTGGCGAATACGTAGAACGCGCCAACGATTAAAGCGCGTTCATGCTGAGCCTGATACGGCGCTACCCCTATCTGCTCGGCTTTTGCATCCTCAGTGCCGCGGCCTCCGGTCCCGGCCAAACCTACTTCATTTCCCTGATAATCCCATTGCTGCGGGCCGACCTCGAACTCAGCCGCACGGCGGTGGCGGCCCTCTATTCGATCGGGACGGTCCTGTCCGCCTGCATGGTTCCGCTGCTTGGCAAAGCCCTCGACCGGCAGCCGCTGCGACTTGTCTCCGGGACTGCGGTTCTAGGAGTCGTCGCGGGACTCGTCACCCTCGGCGCATCGACCGGAGCATCAACCCTGCTTGCGGCATTTGTGCTGCTCCGCTTTTTCGGACAAAGCGGTCAAAGCCTGCAGGCGACGACGACCGCCGCTCGCCATTTCTCGAAACAACGCGGGAAGGCACTCGGCATCACATCCATCGGTTGGCCCTTAGCGGAAATGGCATTACCGTTTATCATAGCCCTCCTCATCAAATCCCTTGGGTGGCGCTACTCGCTATTCGCATTTGCAGCAATCTACGGCCTCACGATCCTCGCAAGCACTCAGAGTTTGCTCATGCTAACCCCCACCGAGGCAGGATCTCAACGGGCGGTGAAACAAAATAAGGCGACACGTTCCTGGACCGTCGCAGAAGTCTTTCAAGATTGGCGCGCTTATTTGTTTCTCGCCACAACCTTCGCGCCCCCCTTCATGCTGACAGGCATCTTTTTTCACCAAGGCACACTCGCCTCACTCAAGGGATGGTCTTCGGCTGCGATTCCCACCGGCTTCTTTGCGTTTGGGCTCTGCCGGGGCCTCTCCTCTCTGGCCGTCGGGCCGATCATCGATCGACTGACGGCCAAGGCGCTGTTCGGCTTTCAACTAATCCCTTCACTCGCGGCCTCCCTAATTCTTGCCTATGGAAACCATCCGCTCACAGCGGTCGCAGCCTTCGGGCTGTTCGGGCTGACGATAGGGTTGGGCGGGCCGATTCGGGGAGCGTTATGGGCGGAAGTCTACGGCGTCGAAAATCTCGGCGCCATAAACGGGTTCGGGGCCGCGTGGGCGGTTTTCTCGACCGCGATCTCACCCTTTATTTTCGGAGTCGCCTTGGACGGCGGTATTTCGTGGGAAGGGCTGATGCTCTCACAATTCGCCTTGGCCGCAACCTGCCTCGTCCTAGGCCGAATCGGCTCCCGCGCAGCTACACCTGCAGCCGTGCAGCCAGCTTCTTCTTAAACGCTTCCCTAACTTCCGTTGCTCTTTCGAACTTAAACGCAATCGCAGCCCCGCGCTCGATCGTCTCGATTTGTTTGCGGTAACGACGACAGGCGTAACAAACACACCAATGCAGCCACAGGCGGATTCGGCGAAGCCCCGCGGCCTGATAAAACTCTCCGCTGGCAATTGACTCGGCGACACGCTGGCAGGAGGGGGTAATCATGAGGCCCCCTTCGATTTCATTTCGATGCATTCGCGCATTTGATTTCTCGCCCGGTAAAACAACACTCCTAAATTCGTCACCGTAACATCAAGAATGCGGCAGATATTTTCCGTTGTTTCACCGCCGGCACTCTTCAAATAAAACGCTGTTCGCAGCTGGAGTGAGAGGTTTCCCGCACACTCCTTGATCCAGCCCTTCAACTCCTCATTGATCGCTTCGGCTTCAGGCCCCTTCGGAAATGAAGTCCAGCAACCCAATGTGAAACGAGCATCCACCTTCGCCTCAATGTCTTCTTCCGGGATTTCCCTCTTATTCTTCCGCCAGGCTTCCCGTGCCTTGTTGTAGAGAATTCCGAATAAAAACGTCTTTAGTGTAGAACGACCCTCAAACCGATCAACCGACTCAAAAAACGCGACGAAGGTTTCCTGCGCCAACTCCTCCGCATCGATCTCTGAAAACCCGAGACCCAAGGCGGTCGAAACGAGCTGCTCGCCATGGGCGTCAATCATCGCCTCAACAGTGGCCGATTTTCGCGCCTTAAGCGCGTCGATTTCAATTTCCATAACAGGGCGAGCGGACCCCGCAACACTCTGTGCAGGAGCGAGGCCCTTTATTACACAAAATAATAAAAACCCTGTTTAAATAAAGATTTTTCGCAACTCCCTTTATATTCCGTAATAAATCACCACTCAATAGGGAATCCAAATACCCCTGAGGTTATCGAAATGAATATGAAGGTCCCCCGCCGCATCGCTCTTACTCTGGCTCTCGCGCTCACCCCAGCCGCCGACGTTTTGGCCGCCGGTGTCATTCGCGGAGCCTCCTCTTTAGGGAAACCCGGCATTAACGCGGTTCTTCCCCTCGGTTCTCTCACTCTGAACTCCAACCAGCAAGCACTGCCCCTGACAATCCCTTCACTCAGCGGCACGCTGGGATCGCTAATTCCCAACCCATCTATCACCCTGGCAGAACCGGTCGCTCCAATAAATGCCGCCCCCCGCCTGACTCCCATGACCGCAGCTCCCCAAGTAATCTCACGCCGCCAGGAGACTTCCCGCGCCGCTTCCCCCATAAGGGAAGGGGCGGCCACCCTTAGCTTCGGAGACAACAAGAAGCCCGGCGCGGCGGTAACGGCTGCCAATGTGGTTTCGGCGGCCGGCTACAGCGCCAATCAGAGCGGCATCTCCTCCGCCCGCGCCTACTTCTCAGCCGGATCGATCTTTGACAACGGGGCCGACCGCCGTCAGACGACTGCCGCTGTTGATCTTCGCCGACAGCAGAAAGCGGCGTTTCGCAGCGTAGACAACGACCGGGCGGCCTATCTCGCCGACCTCGCCAATGAGATCGCCGAAGGGCGCGCGTCCGCCGATGTCGTAAAGGGTGCCGCACAACTGAAGAAATACATCGCAATTTCCAACGTGACTCCGGCGCAGCTCGCAACCGCCTGGGACGCGTTGGCCTTCATGAGCGACGCCAAGGTCGCTCAGATGCGCCGGTTGGCGAGACGCCATCTGGAAACAGAAACCGAGAACTCGACACCCGGCGCGATCGGGCCGAACCTCGAACACATCGACAAGCAGCACCTGGCGCCTGCCGCACGGGATATCGACTCACTTTTCCCGATCTTCTCAAAAGCCGGACAGACGAAGGAGCAATTCGCAGAACGCTTCTTCCTGCTTCAGGAAGTTCACGATCTCGGAAAGGTCGAAATGCCTGAAAAAATGAAGGCGGCGTTGTCTCGCGCATTCCCAAAAGGTCCGATGTGGTACGTGAATATGTTCATCCTCCCGCACGATTACGGCTCGATGCATTGGATCGACGCCTACGGACAGGAGTCAGGATTGTCAAAAGCTGAAATTATCGGCCTGCAGCGTTTGATGGCCAACCACGACTTCGGAATCGATCTCTCCAAAGAAGAAAATGCGGAGCATCTCGACCATTGGTGGCCGTCGGCATTCCGCACAGAGATGATTCCGGCTCTCGCGGCCTTGGGCATTCCGGTAGAACGCCTCTTCCCGCGCGGCTCCGACGGCAATCTCCAATACGGAGACACCGAATCAAGCCCGCTCGCAGGCCTGCTGACCGCCTACGACCGCGCCTTGCCCAGCGAATTCACCAACTGGGGCCTCGTCTCCCTCTATAAGTTCTCCAACCAAGACTACAACGGCTGGAAAGCCGCGGCCGCTGCAGCCGAAGAGAAGGGAACACTTGCTCCTCCGACAACCTTCCGAGGATCGGACATCGCCGAGAACATGCGGGCTACCGCACTGTGGACACTGAGCGAAATTGACGGGGTTTGGAAAGCGATCTACAAGAACTCCAGGGAGAAACTCGCGGCAGAAGGCTACAACAGCTGGGAGGCGTTTCAAGAATACCCGCCATACAAGGCGCAGCGCGTCGGTGCCGGCCGCCTGCTCAACATCGTGGAGCGCTTCGCGGCCGCCAACACCGACACGCGTCCCGGAGAAGCCCGTTATAAAACGCAAGCCGGAAAAACCATCACCGTCAGCATGGACTCTGTCGAGGATCCCGTGAAGACGTTATTTGACCTCATGATCGAGGACAACCAAACAACCTAGGCCCTCCGACCCAAAAAATTAGACGCGTAGGGCCTGTATTGGAAGCAGGTCCTACGGTCTATACTGGCACTAGACGTTTGGAGGTGGTAATGAAGAAATTGGCAATCCTATGTTCGATCGCGATCCTCGCGATCTTAGCCGCCGCGCCGCAGGCGCAGACGGAAGAACTGAACAACTTTAAGACAATCGCCGCATCAGGCAGCGACGTACCGGAGATCGGCAAGGTAAAAGCCTCTAAGATCAGCTTTGATTTCAGCTTCGGCAACCGCCGACGCAACGATGACTGGAATCGACCCGGACGAGGACGCGACGATTTTGGTCGCGGCCGCGGTCGTGGACGCAGAGGCCGCCAGGAAATCAGCTGCAGCGCGACCGACAAGGGATGGGAAGAACATTGGAGCGGGCACCGCTCACGCGGGTTTAACCTCGCGGACCTTGAGAAGAACGCCTGCGGGAAATGTCTCGGCAAACACGGGACATGCAATTTCAACTGCGTAACCGAAGAAAAACGCTGCACCGCCCGATTCCTTGCAGAGGATGGGACCTTTAGCGGCGACGTTTACGGTGACACTTGGCCCAGCCGTTGGGACGCCGAGGATTCAGCGCTTGATCGCTGCTGGCGCCGCAACCGTGGACGTGCCGGACGCTGTGAACTCTCCGGACGCTGCGACAACGTCGGACGCACGCAGTCACGCGGACGCTGCAAGAAGTAAGAATTACTTGTTTAGCAACTTCGACTCGAAAAAATATTACCCGTAAAAATAAGGGAAATAGGCGACCCCGATGGGGTGGCCAACTGTCTCCAAACCCCGCGTTTCTCTCTTGTTGCCCCCCGTATAGGGGGCTAAACTAGAAAATGACATGCATTTGAGCTCCTGAGCAGACTCGACAACTGCTCGGGCGAAGAGGTTTGTTTCGTCATGCTCAGTGGGAGAGAAACGTTGCTTCCTTGCCGGCCGTGGAATGGGGTGTTGCGCGCGTCCCTGTTGGCTGTCTTGTTGACAGCGATTGCGCCGCATTCATGGGTTTATGCCGGGGTGGGGCAGAACCCATTTAATTTCCTGTTTCTTGACGCAGGCGCACGACCTGTTGGCTTGGGCGGCGCATACTCGGCGCTTGCTCGTGATGCAAACGCCCTCTTATACAACCCAGCGGCTTTAGGAAAAATCGAGCTCTCCGAAGCGGTGTTTATGGAAAACAGATACATCCAAGGCATCTCACAGGAATATCTCGGCTTTGCCTCACAACAAGGCTGGGGCGTCAGTATCAACCACCTCAGTTTCGGAGATATTCCTCGGACAACGATTTTGGACCCAGATGGTACAGGATCCTTTGGCATCAGGGACCTCGCGCTGGGTTTGGGTTTTGGGCGCTTAATACGCCGAAACCTCAGCCTTGGAATCGGCGTCAAGGTCATTCGCGAATCAATCGACGATGTCTCCGCTACGGGATACGCCGCTGACATCGGCGTATTGCACACCGTTTCAAAAGTTCCAGGGCTCAGCCTGGCGGGGGTAATTCAAAATATCGGACCTGCGGTCCGTTTTCAAGCCGCAAACGAAAACCTACCTCTAAACCTCCGTTTAGGCGCGGCCTACGAGCGGCGATTATTTTCAATCCCCGCAACATTCGCCTTCGACGCAACAAAAGAGCGCGGTCAGCCCCCGTTATTTTTCATCGGAGCCGAAGTTCTTGCCGCAGAGGTAATGCCCATACGCGTAGGATTTAATACGCGAAATGATGCGGGCAGCGGAATTGTGTTCGGCCTGGGCTGGATCCGCCGGCGCCTCCGGCTCGATTACGCATTTACCCCTCTAGGCGAACTGGGATCCTCCCACCGGTTCAGCGTGGGATTAAAATTTCGCGACCCACTCGGTCCAGCGGCTCTTCTGGAAGGTATTCGTGTTATTCCTAAGAGCAAGATGGACCGGTCCATCGCCATTAATGAGCACTTTTCACAGGTGCAGAAGTTGATCGTTAAAGGTGCCTTGAATGAGGCAAAAGCAAATTTGCAGCGGGTTGAATTCCTGCTTGCCGACGACGACCCACGGTCGGTCCAATATTTTGAACGGCTCGGACGGGTATTCTTCCTAGAAGGCGACATGCAGTTTGCGAAAGTCATGTACCACCGTGCGATCAAACGCGCGATCAAGCTTAAAGCGGGCGGCGGTTTTACTTCCCAAGCCTATCTTGGCATGGGACTTTGTCTATACAAGCAGGGAAAAACCGAATACGCAGAAAAATTTATTCGCAAGGCGCTGGAGTCATCTCCGTCCGAAGAGGCGAGCCGAAATATTCGCAAGGCGTTTTCTCGCATGCAAAAACAACAGGGGGCGCAATGATAGCGAAGCCAACGAAAATTCTTGTCGTTGAAGACGATCCGGGGATGCGGCGCCTCGTTCAACAAATGTTCGCCAATTACGATTACCGCTTTTTTCCAGCAGACTCTCCCCGGGACGCCAAAAACATCCTTCAAAAACAGAAAATAGACCTCATCGTTTTAGATCTTTTATTTCCTGGAGGCGACATCGGCGGCTGCGAATTTCTGAAGTCCTTAAAAAGTAATGCAAACACCAAAAGCGTCCCCATTGTCATCATTTCCGGCGAGTTCGGAAACCGCGAATTGGCCCGTTGTTTGGAATTGGGTGCCGCAGATTGCTTCCGCAAGCCTTTCTCAAAAGAAATGTTTATAGCGAAAATTGAACAACTCCTGCGTGGAGAGTCGAAACACAAAGAACCGAACGCGAACGCAGGGACTTCTTTAGTGCTGCATATCGAAGACGATGACGCGTGGGCGGAATTGGTCCGTCTTTGGCTCTCAAATAAGGGCAGCGCGGTTCATCGGGTATCGAACCGCATGCAAATGAGGCGTTTTTTATCCCAAATCACTCAGATTCCCGATTGCATTATCATGGATATTGAACTAGACAGCACCGACGGGCTTCAGCTCTGCGACGAACTAAAGGAGAACTCCCGGTTTCAGAAAATTCCATTACTGATTTTTTCCGGCCGAGAGAACATGCAATTACCCGGACTTAAACATATGGCCGTAACCGTAATTCAAAAAAGACCCGAGGCCGCTGATGAGCTAATGGCAGCAGTCAAATCAGTTTTAGCCCAGCAGGAACGAACACTCGGCGTTCTCGAAGTAGGGACACTTCGCCTAGATCCTCGTGGAACTTCACCCATTGTCTTTGATGAAGACGAGCAATTATGTACCTTGGACCGCGGTCTATTTTCGATCTTGCGCTGCCTTGTGGAGGCGTCTCCCGCAGCGGTTGCGGACGCCGAGTTAAGACGCGTTTCAATGCGTCGAGAGGACTATCGGCGGCGGCATTCAGAAGACCCGGCACCCAAAACCGTGGGTTCCTATGTTTACGAACTTCGGCGCCATCTCGGCCGCAAGGTCGCCCGCCGAATTGTGCGTATTCACGGCTTGGGATATGCCTACGTTCCTCCGGGAGGCGACGAGTGACGAATTTCAAGGCCCCGGGACTCGCGTTAGCCACCCTTTTGTTGGCGTTGCCTCTTTCTGGATACGCGGTGGATTTTATCCAGGACGACTGGCAAGGCGGTGCGGTTTCGGGGTCAACGACGAGTGTTTTGACGGGGCATTTCGTTTACGATTCAGACGACGGGAATATTGTTATTTTCAGCACCGGCGTGGCCACGGCACAAAACGCCCCACGGTCCTGGATTCAAACCAATGACGGGACCGGGGACGGGGGCTTTAATCGCGCGGGGAGTGTCTTTAGTTCGGCGGCAGTAGTCGGGGTGGGGGCTGGCGCGTCGCTAACGATGGTGCTGGAAGAGACGGTAACGGTGAAGGCTTCGATTTTACCCGAGCCGCGCGGCGATATCGGTGCGGGGTATCACCCGATTAAGGGGGATATTTATTTGTTTGGGGGGCTAAACGGCCCGCTCGTTAATTTGAGTACCAATGTGATTCGCTACAACCCCATAACAGATTCGTTGTCCTTTGTCGCCGACGATCTTTCAACCGGAAACAGTCAAAACCCTGGAGTTGCTTATCACCCCGGGGAGGATGTGATGGTTATGACTCCGGGATCAAGTGATGTGAACAGTTGCGACGGCGGCAACGCCATGAGCGAGTACAATTCACTCGATCAAGAAACTATTCTTGCCCCTGTAGCCTTCGGTGCAGGATTTGGATCCGCAGTATTTTTTCCAGGGGACGAAAAAATCTATCGTTTCGGCGGGTCGGGCGGGCCTTCATCTTGCATTATATTCTCAAGAATCCAACGCTACGATGCCGTCACCAATACGGCCTTCACAATGTCCGCGGTCCTCTCCTCAAGCCGCTCCCATACCTCGGCCGCCTACCACCCCGGCACTAATAAAATCTATATCTTTGGCGGTACTGATTTTATAACCGACCTAGACGAAATCGTCGAATACGACCCCGTCGCCGACAGCACCAAAACGATGACCGCCGTTTTGCCAAGCCCGCGCCGCCAAACCGCGGCGGTTTATTACCCCCCCACGGGCAACATCCTCATTTTCGGAGGCACCTCGTCAGGAGGCAGTTTTGATGAAATCGTCGAATTCGACCCCGTCGCCGATACGGCAACCGGGCGTCCCATCGTTTTACCCAGTCCTCGCGGCGGCCTCGCCGCCGCCTACGCCGAAAATACTGGACGCATCTATCTGTTCGGATCTTCCAGCGGTACGCCCACTAATTTCACGGACCAAATCCTTGAATACCACGCGATCGCCGCGGGAACGTATACATCTTCGGTTTTTGACACCGGCAATCCGTCCCAACTCGACACCATCACCTGGAGCTCCTCGGTCCCCGCGGGAGCTTCTTTAGGCGTAGGTTTCCGCGCCGGAAACTCGGCTACGCCCGACGGAACCTGGTCCAACGCCGGGGCTTACACAGCCGTTTCTAATGCCGGTTCCATCGCTTCGTTTGGTCCGGCGCGCTACGTGCAATACGCCGCCACCTTCACGACTACCAATGTATCCACCGCCGTCGTTGTTTTAGATCTCACAATCAACTACACCCAAACACCCGCCAGCGCATCGCTTATTTCATCAGCGTTTAATACCGGTGCAGATTCCACGTTCTTAAAACAAATCGCCTGGCAAGGAAATTTCCCCTCTGGAACAACCGCACAATTTCAAATTCGCACCGCGTCCGATAACGGTTCAGGCTTTCCCGCCTCGTGGAGCGCCTGGTTGGGCCCCACCGGAACCGGTGATTTCTACACAAGCTCCGGCGGCTCGGACACAATCAACACCACCCACCGCGACGCGGCCGATGACCGCTGGCTGCAGTACCGGCTTGTGTTCGGATCGCCGGGAACCACAAACGCCCCATCGGTGGCGACCGTGACAGTTACGTTTAACTTTCTACCGTCCTCACCGACCGCGACGAGTTTGACTCCCGACAGTTCGACGCAGTTAACCCTGCAATGGACCGACAATGCGTCTAACGAAGATGAATTCATCCTGTCTTCGGGGACGACGTCGGGTCCCGTCAACACGGGGGCTTCGATCACAACAACTGATAAGCCGGGTTCCGGCGGGACACAATCCACCTTCATTGCAGCCCTTGCGCCCAACACATCTTATTTCGTGCGGCTGCGCGCTCATGTTTTACCGCCCGACAATTTATTCTCTTCGTTTTCAAATGAGTTAAACGCGTACACGCAGGCAGAAGTGCCTGCGACCCTCGCCTTTACGTCTGTATTTGAATCCAGCTTCACAGTGTCATGGTCGGGTGGGGCGAATCCATCGTTTACGCCTTATGAGCTTTCATTGTCGACCGACGGTTTTACGACGAATTTTTCCACACCGGTCGTATTCGCAGCCAATTTAACGGCGACAACCACCGGACTCACAAACCTTGCTCCCGGTACCACCTATTCTCTTCGCCTCCGCGCTCGAAACGGCGACGGGATCACTACGGCGTTCAGCGCAACCCTTACAACCGCCACGATCCCCTCAGCTATGGCGGGACTGACCGGAAGCGTGTTGGGCGTCTCTTCACTCTCCTGGACCTGGGTGGACGGCGGCGCAGCAGTACGCTACCGTGTGTTCTCGGCGTCAACAGGAACCTTGTTGGCGGAGGTTGCGGCCCCATCCTTTACACAAACCGGGCTTTCTACCAATACCGCAGCGGGAATCCAAGTAGAACCGTTTACAGAATCCGCCTCGGCAGGCCTAAGCCCGCCGACCACAACCTTCACGGCGGCCGCGACACCGGGCGCGACCTCTATCCCGGTCGCAGGCCTAGATCTCGTGTTCTTAAACTGGACCCTCAATACCAATCCTGCCGGGACGCTTTTTGAGGTGACGGCATCGACTGATGGATTCACGACAAATTTCTCCACACCGATTCTCTTTGGCGCCGGATTGACGGCCCCTACCACCTCGGTGACTGGGCTCGACGCGGGAACTACTTATTTCTTTCGTGTACGCGCGGGCAACGGCGATCTCCTTGCCACCGCCTTCGCGAACACCCCCTCAACACAAACCCGCCCCAGCACACTGGCCGCCCCCGCGGGGACCGTGCTGGGGGTTTCTTCGATTAGTTGGACCTGGTCGGCAACGGGAGGCCCGACGGTGTTTTCCTACGACGTTTTTCGAGCCTCCAACGGAGCGCTGCTCGCAAATGTAGCAAGCGCCAATTTCACCGATGCTGGATTGTCCACCAATACCGCCTACGGCATCCGCGTGGCGGCGCGAAACGACACCGGGATCGGGACCTTATCAGGCGCAACAACAATGTTCACATTTGCCGCCGTTGCGACCGGTACAGTATTCACGTCGGTTTTCACATCCAGCGCGTCCTTGAGTTGGAGTGCAAACACAAACCCAACCGGCACAATCTTTGAGCTTGAACGCTCAACGGACAATGTCTTGTTTAGCACGATTGCATCGCTCACCACCGAGTCATTTATCGCCGTGGGACTCACCGGACCGTCGACGCATTACTTCCGGGTCCGGGCGTTTAATGGGGATGCGGTCGCGACCGCGTATGATATCGGGGTTAGCACCTTTGTTTTGGGTTTTCCGCCCGAACCACCGCGAGCCTTTGCGGCCGCCTCGTTAGGCGGCGATCGGATTCAATTAAATTGGGATGTTTCGCCAACGACAACAGTGGTTCGCTATAACCTGTATTTTGACAACGGAACGGGGACGATTGACTACACGGTGTTCTTGGCGAGCGTGACGGGCTCGGAAACATCATTAACGACGGATGTGTTGAGCAACGGTGTAACCTATAAATTTGGACTACGTGCGGTGGATGATCTCGGCCAAGAAGAAAAAAACACCGGTACAACGGCGTCGGCGTCGGCCTTGGCTAGTTTAACGGGAGTGCGCGCGGCGATCATTTCACCGGCGGGGGGCCGCAGGATCGCGGGGGATCGCCTGACGGTGTTGGCCCAAATTACATTAGGAACGTCCAACGAAATTAAGCAGGTACGCTTCCAGTATAAAGCGTCGACCGCCTCGACATGGCAGGACATCACGCCGATGACATCCGACCACCCCAATCCCGACCCGAGCGATCCCTACTTCGTGCATTGGGACGTGACGGCATTAAGCGCGACTAATTTCGATCTCCGCGCGATTGCCTCAGATCTTTCCGACACGGCCGACGGCGCGGCTCCCGTAATTAGTGTTGTGGTTGATGCGGTGGATTTTGACTTGCGCGAGTTTTCCATCACCGGGGGGCGCATTCAAAAAGACCAAACGGTTTTTAATGGCGTGGCAAACACCTTGCGCGCGGCGGATCCAACCGCGGACTTAGTCGCGAAGATAATAATCCCGCTAGGCGCGCTCGCTTCCGCAACGACAACTATAACCGTAATAAGCAATCCTGCAAACGCGCCGCTCTCCGGCAATTCCGCACGCCCCGCTGGAATCACGCTCGACGTGAGCTTGGCTGGCGGACAGACTGTTTTATCGGGAGGCAACTCGGCGATCTTGGTATTTTCCTATTCAGACGCAAATGGCGACGGGATAGTGGACGGCTCGTTGGTTCGTGTCGACGCACTCGCGCTTTACGCCTACGACGCAGTGTCGCAGCAGTGGCGTGTCGAAGCCGCCTCTTCAATCGACCGCACCAACAATACACTCACCGGCTCTACGGCGCATTTCAGTTTCTTCGGGGCATTTGGTCCCGCGCACGCGGATTTAAGCCGGATCCGCGTTTACCCCAACCCCTATAAGCCCAACAGCGGTAATTTTAACGACGGGGCGTCGTTTTCGCCGGGCAGTCTAAATTCGGGGATAATATTTGACAATCTCCCCGATGAGGCAACGATCAAAATATACACAGTAGGTGCACAATTGGTCCGTGAGATTTCTTTCGTGGACACTTCAGGACGCATTCAGTGGGACACGAAGAACAAAGAGGGGCAGGATGTTGCGTCCGGAGGATACATCGCCGTGATCACGAGCCCGGGACAGAAGAACGCTGTTAAGACGTTGGCCATCATTCGATAGTTCTGCATCTTTTAACTCTTTTTTTGAAGTGTCAATTTTAAATCGAAACTTTTCGCTTTGAAATAGATGGCGGTTTTTATCCTTCCCTGTTATAGGTTTCTGGGGAACCAGGGATGCGCCGACAAAAATCGCTTAAACAGAGTCATTGGATCGCATGGGCCGGATGCGCCGTTTTATGGATCCCGGCAATAGCAGCCGCGGAGGGTCACTACAGCAAAGGCGACCGGAATTGTCGCGTTGACGCGACAATATCCTTGCCAAGAAACCTTACGAAAACGACTAAACGTAAACCTGCCTGGCCGCCATGGCGCTTAAGAGCCGGAACAGATCTCATCTCAGTGCAGCAAAAGACGCTCAAGAGTTATTCGCCAACCAGCGGRATTCAAATTTCCTTAGATCAGGATGTGCCGGAGGACGTAAAAATACAAGCCGGCGTGGGTCCAACCGGGGTATACACCATAACCGCTCCCAGACTTGGCGGCATTTCCCAAGAGGCCGTTTCGGTACGCGGCTACGCCTCCGACAGCTACAACCTCCTTTGGAGCGTGAACCCATTTTCAGAAGTCACAGTGCCGACATTCACGATCCCGGTGGCGACCGACAAGAAGTTATTTATCGGCGCTGGAAACCGCATTACCGCGCTCAACGTTTCAAACGGCAAGAAAGCTTGGAGCCGAACGCTCGATGCGTTTGTAGGATCAAACGCCGCATTGAGCGGGCAGACCGTTATCCTCCTGCATTCAAAGGGGATTGATGCGGTGTCTCTGGGGAAAGGGAAAAAGTTATGGCGTCACACAATTGATTCGTCCGATTTCCGTCCTTCTCGTCCTTTGACCCTCTCGGGGGGACGGGTGTATGTTCCGTTGGGTGAACGCACTGYCTCAGCGCTTAACCTCAAGAACGGCAATCTTATTTGGGAGAGTTCGGCCCTTCCCCAAAATGTCGATTTCCGCCATCCCATCGTCGTTGACGCCTCCGGGATTTCCGTACCGATAACCGGGGGACTCGCACGGCTTTCCCTGGAGGGAACATTGTTATGGTCGAAGTCCTACTCTTTTTTAAAACTACGACAGGTTGATCCGGCGGTTCTGGCGACAACGGAGGCCCTTTTTGTCGGTGGTACAGACGGTTTGTTCGCGGTATCTCCAGAAAGCGGCGCGGTGCTTTGGAGCAAGGAAGGCCTCGGTCAAATCGCAAGCATTGAGTATCTCGCGCCGGACTTGATCGCTGTAAATTCAAGGGGGACGGTGTATGCGTTTGCCCCCTAAAAGCCTCGTCTTGATGATCGCGCTGTTCGCACCGGGCACCGCTTTGGCGCAGGAGGTGTTTGTCGCGGATTTCGCCAACCACCAGATACACGTATTGGATTTTGTTAGTGGGCAGAAACTCACACCGATTCCACTCGGCATCGCTCCCGTAAAACTGGTCGCAAACGAGGATTTTATATTTGCAATAAGCTTCCACTCAGGGCTTGTTAGCGTCATCAATGTCAACGACAAGGCAATCAGAGAACCAATCAATCTCGGCGGCTTCACGCCAAACGACATGGCCATTTCTCCGGATGGCAACTTTCTTTATATCGCCTCGGTGTTTCGCTTTTTCGTGATAGACCTCATGATATATGCCCAGTTTCAGCTTAATCCCCTAAGGGTACAGGAATCGATTGTACGCAGTGAAATCCTAAATGGTCTGCCGGGCGTTAACGAGTTTAACATNNCCAATACGGCGGTCGGGGTTTCTCCCGACAATGCGACCCTTTATGTCGGCGCGTTGAACTTTAGTTTTGATACGTTTGGCAACTCGTCGAGAGTTTTTGCGTTTAACGCCGCGGATTACGCAGCACTCGGCCCGACAAACGCTAGTGTCTTTCGAACGGCAATTCCTTCGGTAGAACGAACACCGCGGCATATTGTTTTTCGCAAGGACAACACACGCGCCTTCATCGCCGATTCTTGGACGGTCATGGTAGTCGATTCCGAAGCCGGCAGCGCGTCACGCGACACCGTTTTACAAACGCATTCAAATCCGTTCGGAAACAATATTCTTTCATTATCGATTCGCCCCGATGGAAAGTTTCTCTACGCGACGGTCGCCAACTCCTCCAAAGTTTTCGAACGTGTCGCGAACGATTCGTTTTCACCGAATCGGACCATACCTCTAACCCTTGCCGGAGAGTCGAACACGAGTTTTGAAGCTCGTGCCGTCGATTTTTCAGCTGATAGCAAATGGGTCTATGCATCCCTAAATGCGAGGGCAGGATTTAACTCGGTTGCCCGGCAATTCTTGCTCTTGAACCTTGTCTTGCTAAAAGAAGTTTTCCTCGACCCCGGCGAAACAGCAGTAACCCTCATCCTCCCCGCGAGCCCGCCCCCACCCCTTCTCGACACAGTCCCACCAACGGTCGCATCTCATTTCCCACTGCCCAATGCAGTAGACGTGCCCGTCGATACAACCGTCCAAATCATCTTCAGTGAGGCGATGGATCTCTCAACGCTGGAAAATGCATTCTCCATGGCCGCCTCAGGAATCCCATCGGTTGCGGGAAGCTTCGTGCTTGCACAGACCAACCTGACGTTTACTCCTTCGAGCTCTCTCGAATTCAACACCCTCTACCAAGTCACTATCAACGCGACCGCATCCGATCCTTCGGGAAATCCCTTGCCGCTGACTGTCTTCGCATTCACGACAGGAGTGAAACCCTTTGTCACAACCGTTTTGCCGCTCCCCAACGCAACAAAGGTCGCGGTGGATGCGAATATTGAGATCACCTTCAGCGAAGCGATGGACCAAAACACGCTGCCCGGCGCTTTTAAGATGTTCGACGACGGAACCGGCGTTGGCGTAGATGGAACCTTTTCATTTCCGTCCCAATCCAAACTGGTTTTCAATCCGAATAATGATCTTGATTTTTCGAGCGTCTACAAGGTCGTAATAGGCCTAGGGGCGAAGGATCTCGCCGGCAACCCCCTCGCAGACGTCGGCAACCGAGTCTTTTCCTTCACGATGCTGCCGAAGCCTCCTCAGGTTAAGATAATCACTCCTGCGGATGGTTCGATCACTAATCCGGCCCCAATAATCAAGGCACTTTTCGAACCGGGCGACCGGGACCTTAACTTCACGAAATTAAAGCTGCTTTTCGATGGTGGCGTAGTTTCGCCGAGGGTCGATATCTCTTACCCCGTTGGAAGCGGCAACGGTGCAATGAATCTTGAATCTATAAGTCTCCCGAGCGGTCTTGCGGGACATAAAATGTTGACCCACAACGGCTTCGTTTACGTTTTAGGCGGCTTCACTGCCTTCGATCAGCCGACCAACCAAATTCGAAAGGCGGCGATTCAATCCGATGGGACACTGGGAGCCTGGACAAACGCAGGGCAATTGCCGAGCGCATCAATCTCCGGTGCACTTTTAGCAAATGGAAGGATCTATGTCTTTCATTCACCACAACAAGCATGCGTGGCGGTCATTAATGCGAACACGGGAAATGTCGAAACCTGCATCCCCACAACACCACCGCAATCCTCGCTGGGAGGTGAAACCTATGCGTTTCTTGATATGCAGGACGACTTTGTCTATAAAATCGGTGGCATTTCGGACCGGCGGGTAGAATACTCCAAAATCAACCCCAATGACGGCTCACTCTCCGCATGGGAATTTACGCTGGCGCTGCCGCTTGCCGCCGGAGACAGCC
>NVTF01000024.1 GCA_002401485.1 Elusimicrobiota bacterium
TGGGGTTGGGGAGGGAAGCCGCCGCGCCGTATCCAGCGATCAACAAACCAGAAGACGCCTGCACATGCCGCGACAAATACCAAGAGGCAGCACCATAGGAACAGGGCGCTCACCGGTCCCGTAGGAGGGGTTGGGGGGCCGGGCATCGGGACACGCGTGATTTCGAGCATATCTCCGCGGGACTCATTAAAGTCAATGGTCCGGGCCACTAATTGGGTCGCGCGGCCGTCGGAATCCCTCGGCAGCGAGTCATCGAGGAGTACCGTTACAGATAGCCGCGCGGTGCGTTTTGAGAGTGCTGCCGCGGATTCTATGGACAGGCCTCCGGTGGATATTTTTTGGGGGGCGGTATCCGCGATTCCCGGGAGCACATAACGACTCTTTGACTTCAAACCCTTTGTCCCCCACGTCCATTCGTAACGGCCGCTCGGTCCTACTCTGGCTCCCCCGAGAGCGTCGTCAATCCGTCGGGCGACGCGAGGATCGGTTGTCAGCGAAACAGAAACGGTGGCGGCCGAACGTCCGGTTCCGAAAACACGATCGAGAGAGTCCTGCAGCCGCACCTGGATGGCGGCCGCGACGCGCTGCTCTTCGAGAGGGAAGGACGCGGCTGCGCGTCCCGCGAAGAAGGCGATGATAAAGGCGATGAGAAAGCGCCGCATCAGGGCGTCCTCGCTTTGGGCCCATCGGATTCAAGCCGGGCCATAAAATCCTTCAGCGGGCCGTTTGCGGGGCTGAGTCGAAGTGACTCTCGCCATGCGTCGATGGCCCGGCTTTTGGCTCCCATCGCGTAATACATAGAGCCGAGTCGTTCGTACGCGGAGGCCTGGCC
Organism: Elusimicrobiota bacterium; assembly: GCA_002401485.1. Classification (GTDB taxonomy): domain Bacteria; phylum Elusimicrobiota; class Elusimicrobia; order UBA1565; family UBA1565; genus UBA1565. The sequence goes on from NVTF01000024.1 coordinate 833, forward strand.
CGGAACCAACAGCAACGCTTCCAGGCATTGGGCGGCCGCGTCTTCGTAGCGTTTCGCCTTAAAGAGAACATTTGCTCGACGGAGTTTGTAAGCGGCGACGAGGTCCGGAGATTGTTTTTCCCCCGCTTCGGCAGGCGAACCTCCCCAGGCCTCAAGGGCTTGCAGCAGTACGCGATACGTATGCTCATCCGGTTCGCTTCCTTGCGCAGCCGCTGCAAAGAGCAGGGCGTGACGGTCCTGTTCATTGATGAAGGACTCAATCGACTTGTGCGCCAGGTCGGCTGCTTGGGTGTCGCGTCGAAGCACTTCTTCCCGGCGGGGCACCGCCGTGAAGCCCAGCCGCGTGAGGAGCTGACCGAGTCGTTCGTAGCGAAATTTTAATTCAGGATCCGGTGTGTCGCCGGTCTGGAGATTAATCTGGACATACGCCCCTACCGCTTGGGAATAACGACGCTGGTTGAAGAGATATTGGGGGATGGGAAGGGATTTTTCTGGGTAGCCAGACGGCAGCGATTCTGTGTTGGCCGTGGCTGTCCGGCGCGTCCCGCCGCAGCCGGACACGCATAGAACAGCCGCTAGGATGAATGGAATCCCGCGATTCATGACTCTATTAGTGTAAAGGCGGGATGTCTTCCCCTGGTTTCGGGCTTGTTACGGCAATTCTTATTCGTTATCCTGGCCTTGTGAAGACAATTGGCCTGATTGGGGGCATGAGCTGGGAGTCCACCGTCCCCTACTATGAAACGATCAACCGCACGGTGAAAGAACGCCTGGGCGGCCATCATAGCGCGGAAATCCTTCTTTATAGCGTCGATTTCGCTCCCATCGAAGAGATGCAGCACGAGGGGGATTGGCACGGTCTGCGCGATACGCTGGTTGAGGCCGTGAAGCGTCTTGAGCGGGGCGGGGCCGATTTTATCGTGATCGCGACCAATACGATGCACCGTGTGTATGAGGGCATTGTGGAGCGGACTCATCTTCCCATCCTGCATATCGCCGACTGCGTCGCCGAACGCATTAAGTTGGCTGAGATGAAGAAGGTAGCGTTGTTGGGAACCTTGTTTACGATGGAGCAGGATTTCTATAAAGGGCGCCTTGAGGATCGCCATCGGATTCGTGTCATTACACCTGAGCTCGATGACCGAGAAACCATTCATAAGATTATTTACGATGAATTGACGCTTGGAACCATTCGTGAGGAATCACGGGATGCCCTGCACGCGGTGGTAGATCGCCTGGCTGAAGCGGGGGCCGAAGGGGCGATTTTAGGCTGCACCGAACTGCCCATGCTCGCCCAAGCGAAACGCTCAGGCATTCAACTCTTCGACACCGGCGTCATCCACGCCCAAAAAGCCGCAGCCATCGCCCTAGGCGACGCCGACGTCTAGGGCCGTACGTTGAGTTGTTGAGTTATTCGTAAACGAATAACTCAACAACTCAACGTACGGCCCCAAATTAATAAGAGTCGAGGGGGGGGCAGGCGCAGACTAGGTTGCGGTCGCCGTAGGGGGCGTCGATTTTTCCTACGGGGGGCCAGAATTTGTGTTCGCGGGTCCAGGGTGAGGGGTATGCGGCGGCCTCCCGGCCGTAATGGTGCGACCATTCGTCAACGCTGATTGCCGCTGCGGTGTGGGGTGCGTTTTTGAGCGGGTTGTCGATCTTGTCCAGTTCGCCCGACTGAATTTTTTGAATTTCCATTCGGATGGCAATCATCGCGGTGATGAAAATGTCGAGTTCTTCCTTGGATTCGGATTCGGTCGGCTCGATCATCATGGTGCCCATGACCGGCCACGACATCGTCGGCGCATGAAATCCATGGTCCATTAAACGCCGGGCAACGTCATCTACCAGAATCCCCGAGGCGGCCTTGAAGGGGCGCAGGTCCACAATGCATTCATGGGCGACGAGAGCGTTGGTGCCTTTGTAGAGAACAGGATAATGTTCGTCCAGTTTTTTGGCGATGTAGTTCGCGTTTAAGATCGCCAACTGCGTCGCTTTTCGAAGCCCGTCAGCACCCATCATTTTGATGTACATCCAGGTAATCGGCAAAATAGCGGGGCTGCCCCAAGGAGCGGCTGAGATCGCACCGATCGCCTTTGTGCCTCCGGTTTTGACTAGCGGATGGCTCGGAAGGTATGGGGCGAGGTGTGCGGCCACGGCAATCGGGCCCATGCCGGGTCCGCCGCCGCCATGGGGGATGCAGAATGTTTTGTGGAGATTGAGATGGCAGACATCGCCGCCGTAATCTCCCGGCCGGCAGTAGCCTACTTGGGCGTTTAGGTTCGCCCCGTCGAGATAGACCTGGCCGCCGTTGTCGTGGATGATTGAGCAAATTTCTTTAATCGTCGGTTCGAACACCCCGTGCGTCGATGGATAGGTGATCATGAGTGCCGAAAGATCTTTTGCGTGTTCTTCCGCCTTGGCTTTTAGATCGGCGACGTCAATGTTGCCTTCGTCATCGCATTTGATAACAACAATTTTCATGCCTGCCATCGCCGCGCTTGCGGGGTTGGTTCCGTGCGCGGATTGAGGGATCAGGCATACATGGCGATGGCCTTCGCCGTTGCTCTCATGGTGCTTTTTGATCACGAGCAGTCCGGCATATTCTCCCTGGGAGCCGGCGTTTGGTTGGAGCGACACGGCGGAAAAGCCCGTGATTTCGGCCAGCATGTTTTCCAGGTCGCGCAGCAGTTCGCCGTACCCCTTGGTCTGTCCGCTCGGTGCGAAGGGGTGGATCTTCGCAAATTTTCGCCAGGTGACCGGGATCATTTCGGTTGTTGCATTGAGCTTCATGGTGCACGATCCGAGAGGGATCATCGAATACGTGAGGGAAAGATCCCGCGTTTGCAACCGGTTGATGTAGCGCAGCATTTCGGTTTCCGAACGGTTTTTGTGGAAAATCGGATGGGTCAAGAATTTGCTTTGGCGGTTGTGCGCGGCGGGAATGGATTCGTTAATCTCAGCCGCGACGCTTTCCGGCGTGAATTCTACACGGCCGTCGATGGCGAAGACTTCGAACAGATCCGCGGCGTCCTTGGGTCCGACGGTTTCATCCAAAGTGATTCCGAGGGATCCGTCGTCATAAAGACGAAGATTGATTTTTCGTTCCGCAGCACGGCCGAGCACGATTTCCCGAATTTCTTTCTTTAAGACGATCCGGATCGTGTCGAAGAACACGCTCTCTTCCACATCGTGGCCAAGGCGTGCGAGGCCGTTCTTGAGGATGAGGGTGAAGCGGCGAATTCGGGCGGCGATTTCTCTAAGGCCGTCGGGTCCATGGTAGACCGCGTACATCGATGCCATGACCGCAAGCAGAACCTGGGCCGTGCAGATGTTGCTGGTCGCCCGTTCGCGGCGGATATGCTGCTCCCGGGTTTGTAGCGCGAGACGCAGCGCGGGCCGTCCCTGCTGGTCCTTGGAAACGCCGACGATACGACCCGGCATTTGCCGTTGGTACGCGGACTTCGTCGCAAAAAACCCGGCGTGCGGACCGCCAAATCCCAATGGAACACCAAAACGCTGGGTCGAGCCGACCGCAATGTCTGCGCCGAACTCGCCGGGAGCGCGCAGCAGGGTCAATGACAGCAAATCGGCAGCGACGATTAACAAACCGTCAACGGCGTGAATGTCTTCCGCGAGTTTCGCGTAGTCTTCGACGCGTCCATCGGTCGTTGGGTACTGAACGATGGCGGCGAACGGTTTTTTCTCGAAAGAAAAATCTTTAGGATCCGCGACGAGGATTTCGAGCCCAAGCGGCCATGCCCGCGTTTTGAGCAGGTCGATGGTTTGCGGATGGCAGGAGGAAGATACCAGAATCGTTTTTCGCTGTTCCGATCCCTTGGTATTGAAGGCCAGGGTCATGGCTTCCGCCGCCGATGTGGATTCATCGAGCATCGAGGAGTTGGCCACTTCGAGTCCGGTGAGATCGATGACCATCGTTTGGAAATTGAGAAGAGCTTCCAGGCGGCCTTGGGCGATCTCCGCTTGGTAGGGTGTGTACTGGGTGTACCAGCCCGGATTCTCGAGAATATTGCGCTGGATGACCGCCGGTACAATCGTTCCGTGATAGCCGGTGCCGATGTAGGAGCGGAAAACTTTATTTTTCCCAGCGATCTCGCGGAGTTGGGCAAGGGCGTCGCTTTCGCTTTTGGCCTTGCCGGTGTCGAGGGGTTTGGCGGCAAGAATGTCTTTGGGCACAACCGCATCCATCAAGGAGTCTAGTGAATCGTAACCGACCGTTTCGAGCATCGCCTCGATTTCATCGGGCGAGGGACCGATGTGGCGGTCAACAAAAGCGTCAGGATGATCGAGGGAGGGGGAGGTTTTTTTGGCGGATGTGGTCATATGTGCAAGGTATCACATTCGTCGGGAGGGCGGCAATGAGGGGAGATAAGTGGGGGTAGATTCTATTAGAATACACGCGATGTTTCTCTATTTTGGCTTGCTTTTGATGCTTCCCTCGGCCGCATGGGCCGCGTCCGCTGATTTGTCGGATTTGTTGGCACCGATTCTCGCGGTAACGGCGGATCTTGAGCGCCGGGTTGAATTGGTGGATGAACCGCTCCAGCCGAAAGAAGTCATTGAAGCTCTGCGGGCCCCTGCCGCCGGTCTCGAATTCTCACTGCGTCTGGGGGAGACGCTGCTGCGCAAGGATCGGCTTGAACTGCTCCGGGAGGCGGGGGTGCGCCTAGAGTTGAAGGTGAAACCTGCCATGGTTCCCGCAGCGAAGGAAATTCCCGAAGGAATGCCGTCCGCCTTGGCGGGGCTTTTGGGTCGATTTGAGGTGGGGGCCGACCGTAGTCAAACCAGCGATGAGTTGGCGGACTTTTTTATCACCCAGCTCACTAACGGGACTCCGAGTGCAAAACGCCTGCGGAAAGGAGAGTCCTGGCTGGAGCGCGATCTTGCCTTGTTAGAATTGGCGCAATCCTTTGAGTTGGAGGCCGCGCTGCGTTCCGGGGACGGCCTGTTTCGCACGGCTGTCGCCGCGATGGACGAACTTACCGCATTGTCATCGACAACCTGGCCCGCCGAGGCGGTTACATTCGACGTCAAGGGTATTCTTATTCGGATTGGATCGCTTGGGGATGATCGCCATCACGGCGATTTTGATTTATTGGTGGATCCCGGCGGGGACGACGACTATCGATTCGGCTTGCGTATGGGTTCCTCGACCGTTGTGCTCGACCTGGCGGGCAATGATCTCTATCGTTCCGAGGGTTATGGCGGGCCCGCCTCGGCGGTATTCGGGTCTTCTATATTGATTGATGCCTCTGGGGATGATGTTTACCTGGGAGCGGACGGAGCCCAGGCCTCGGCACTTTTTGGAACCGCGGTTTTATGGGACCGTGCCGGCAACGATATTTATTCCGCGCGGTCTTTTTCTCAAGGAGCCGCTTCCTTCGGTGCGGCACTGCTCATTGATGACGCGGGCAGCGACGTCTACCGCGCCTCCTACTTAAGCCAGGGCATGGGGTATGTGCGCGGCGTGGGTCTGATCCGGGACGCCCGCGGAAACGATCTCTATACGAGTGGATTTAGTGAACCGGATCCGCGCGGGTATTACGAAAAATACGGCGGGAAGAAACAAGGCGAGGTGTTTCAAAGTCTCTCGCAGGGTTTTGGAATGGGATGGCGCTCGTTTGCGGGCGGGGGATTTGGATTTCTGCTCGACGCGCGCGGCAATGACCGGTATGTGGCCGATTATTTCGGGCAAGGCGGAGGTTATTGGTTCGGTCGCGGCTTGCTAATGGACGCCTCCGGCAACGACTCCTATATCGCCCGGCGCTACGCGCAGGGCAGCGGGGTTCATTTCGCGGTGGGAGAACTTATCGACCTCGACGGCAATGATCGTTATCAAAGCTGGGCGGTGTCTCAGGGAACCGGCCATGACTATGGTGTCGGCTCGTTGTTCGATGCTGACGGTGAGGACGTGTACGCAGGTGATTGGTCGGTGATGGGCATGTCCAACGCGCAAGGGGTGGGTCTGTTTCGCGACCAAGGGGGAGCGGACCGTTACGCTTTTTGGGACCACGCCGGAGCTGTTTCGTATTGGGATGATCTGCGCCATGGGGCGGGGCTAGGGGTTTTCGCCGATACCGGAGACCGGAGTGATCGTTTCAGCGTGGAACGGTCCACGCGCATTTGGTCGACGAGCCCGTGGAGCGTCGCGATTGCGGGAAAGGTGTCGACCTCCTGGACGCTCACTCCGGATGGAACGTTTGATAAAGATGACGGCCAAGGTGCTTATCGGGACGCGGATGTTAAGGAGGCTGCGTTTTTGGCGGATCGTCTCAACCACGCGCAGTCGCTTGGGGATCGAACGCGGATTTCGGAATTGCTGTTCGTGACGTCGGGCTGGGGCATTAATTCAACAATACCGACGCAGGCCAAGCTGGCATTGCTGCGGGAGCCCCCGGACCGTGCACTGCCGGTGCTGTTGGAGTTCCTCCGTCCCCGCAGCTTATTCGCGACGATGATGCTGGAAGAGTATTTTCATGGAGCGCCCGGCGTGAGGCCTGCGCTGCGCGCACGCGCGGGAGACGACGACCCGAAAACCCGATCGCAGGCCCTCTATTTGCTTGGAAAGCTGCGCGATGCAAAAGCCGCTCCGATTTTTATCGCTCGTCTCAACGATGAGAATTGGCGGGTGCGCAAACAGGCGGCGCGCTCCTTGGGCCACCTCTATGATCGCAAGGTTCGGTCGACGCTTGCGGACCTTCGGGGTGCGATCGGCAAGAAGGATCATAAGGCGGTCTCCGCACTTCTCGCGAAGCACAAAAAAACGGATTTACTTTGGCTTGTCGGCAAGAGCACAAAATTGAAGCGAGAGGATTGGGCGGCGGTTTCTTCCGGATGGGAACGCTGGACCGCCTCAAAGCCGATTGCCGATGCTGCCGCCAAAATTTTGATCCGCGATGAAGTCTATCCACTAGACCTTGAACCTGAAGTGCGATTTCAAAAAGGGAAGGCGCTTCAGGCCTTGGAAAAGGCGGTGAGTGATGCACATCCCGAAGTGCGGCGTTGGGCTGTCTGGTCTCTGCATCAACTGCGCAGCGACCCGGCCGTCGTTGTGGGCGCACTGTATGATCCGGACCACGGGGTACGCGAGGCCGCCGCGAAGGCGCTGAGCGAGCGGGGGACGCAGTCCATCGAACCGCTTAAACGCGTTCTTAAAAAGGCGCGCGGGCGCTCCCGTGCGCAAATCGTACGTGCGCTCGCCGGCGTGAATGATGCCTCCCTCCAGCGTCTTTTTGACCGGGAAACCCGCGACGACAATGCGCAGGTTCGTTTTGAAGCGCTCAAGGCCCTGGTGATCGGGCAAACAGCGGGGCGGTGGACGATTAGCCGCTCTGTGATAAAACAACTCGCAAAGGACTCCGACCGATGGGTGAAGTCACTCGCTCTCTCTATCCAGAAATAAAACCCTTCGAAGAGGGACGGCTTAAGGTCTCGGACCTGCATGAGCTTCATTATGAAATTTGCGGAAATCCTGACGGGAAGCCGATTGTGTTTTTGCACGGGGGGCCGGGTGGAGGCGTGGAACCCGGTCACCGGCGTTTTTTCGATCCGAAAATTTGGAAGGTATTTTTGTTTGATCAGCGCGGTTGCGGCAAAAGCACGCCCTATGCCGAGCTGCAGGAGAATACCACCTGGGATCTCGTGGCCGACATCGAGCGACTGCGGGAGCACCTTGGCGTTGAGCGATGGACGGTTTTCGGGGGCAGTTGGGGTTCTACCTTGGCGTTGGCGTATGCGCAAACCCATCCGGATCGATGTCTTGGTTTGATTCTTCGCGGCATCTTTACCCTCCGGCGTAAAGAGCTGCTTTGGTTTTATCAATCCGGGACGAGCGAAATTTTTCCGGAAGCGTGGGAAAAATATTTGGCGCCCATCCCGGTTGAGGAACGCGGGGATCTCATGGCGGCGTATTATAAGCGGCTCACCAGTGAAGATGAGGCTGTGCGGCTGGAAGCCGCCGGTGCCTGGTCGGCGTGGGAAGGGGCGACCAGTCGTCTCATTGTGGACGCGGCGATGATCAAAAAGTATTCCGCTCCTAAACACGCCGAGGCGTTTGCTCGCATCGAGGCCCACTACTTCGTCAATAAGGGTTTCTTTAAGACCGACGACCAGCTGTTCACCGGCATCAACGTGATGCGCAATATTCCGGGCGTGATCATCCAAGGCCAATACGACATCGTTTGTCCCCCGGTAACCGCGTGGGACTTGCACAAGGTCTGGCCGGAGGCGAGATTTCGATTGATCCCCGCTTCCGGTCATTCCGTTTCCGAAGAAGGCATTCGCTCGGCTTTAATCGAAGAAACGGACCGCTTCGCTAAGGAATAGGCGCGAACTCGCCCCGCCGTTTTAAAAAGGGCAGGGTGAGCAGGAGAAAGGCGCACCCGAAAAAGGCCGCGGCTGCGGTAAATACCGGTGCTGTTCCAAAACGATCCATGCCCCAGCCGGCGAGCGGACCCGCGATGAGGAATACGGCGCGCACGCCTAAACTCACCACCGAGTTCGCTGTCGCCCGCATGTCGGCATTCACCCTGCGATTGAGCGCGTCGCGCATGATGACGGCATTGAGCCCGCGGGAAAATTGGAAGGCCGCGCAAAAGGCCGCCCCCCACACCGCATCGGTCCATGCCATGCCCAGATAACCCACGACGGGGAAAATCGCCATGAGGGCGATGACAAACGAACTGCCAAGCGCCTTTTCGAGTTTGTGGGCATAGCGCGCAGTGACGGCGACGATAAGATTGGAAAGAGCCCACAAATAACCGAACCAGGCCAGACCGATTCCAAGCCCCTGCCAATAGGCTTGAAACGCCCAAACGGCGATGAGGGTCGCCGTGCCGAAGGCGATGGTATTTAAGATCACGAGCGTCAGGAGGGTGGAATGACCGAACATCGAACGGGCGATGTAGGCGATATTTTCTTTGTGAGTTGAGGTTTCCATCTGTTTGCGCGGAGGTTCGACCATGGGCAGCACCGCTAAAATCGGGAGCCATCCGACAACCGCCTGGGCTAAAACGGGAAGCTCCAGGGAAACAAGCACCAGCCATCCTCCGACAAGCCCGCCCGCTGTTTCTCCCAACTGCTGATAAAAGACTTTGCGGCCGAGCAGCTTGATCGGAGCCTTCTTCGATCCCGAGGCCGCCAAAGAATCGTAAATCATGGCGACGTCGGTTCCAGAGAATAGACTCACCGCGATGGCGAGCACGATTTCCGCGATCATCAGCATCCAGAATCCTTCGGCGAAAATAAAAATCGTAAATCCAAGTCCATGGAAGAGGCTCGCCAAGAGAAGGGTTATCTTGCGCCCAAAAAGATCCGCGGCGTAGCCGGACGGCACTTCGAGGAAAAAGAGAGCGGCTCCAAACGCCGCCTGCAGGGTGTAGACTCCGGCCATGTCCAGCCCGCGGCTGTGAAAGAACGGGACAATGACCGGCATTAGGACCATGAACATCCAGGCGGCATTCATGAGGAATACCCAAAAGACGTTTCGTTCGTACCGGGAATCGGCCATCAATCCGCCCGCAGCGTTTTTAGGACGTCGGCGCGGTAGGCCCGGGCGTTGACCAGCAGCCCGACGATGGTTGGGAATAGCAGCGCCGCCGCGAGGGTTTTTCCTACCGCTGCCGCGTCAACGAAAAAACTGATCTCAAGCATATGAGCAATCAGGCGTCCAAGGCCCAGGGCGGTCAAGCAGCCGATGACGAAGGTTAAAAGCCCGATCATGGAAAAGGAGACCGTGTCGATGGCGATCAGGGAGCGGGCCGAACACCCGAGCGCCTTGAGCAAGGCGTTGCGGCGCGCGTGGGCGCGGCGGTCGAGAGCGATGGTTCCGGCAAGAACGAGCAGGCCGACGCCGACGCAAAACCAAGCGACACCCTTGAGTGCGGCGAGTAGGGTTGTGAGCACATCCTGAACCTGGTCGAGCACTTTCGATAGGTCGATCACCGATACATTGGGAAATCCCCGTCCCAGCGCCCGTTGGTACTCAGGCATGTTGTCTCGCGAGGAGAGACGAAACGAAGCAATGAAGTTTTGCGGCGCGGGCTCGAGTACCGCTCGCGGCAGAACGACAAAGAAGTTGGGCTTCATCGACATCCAGTCGATTGTGCGCAGCGAGGTGACCACGGCCTCGATCGGCCGTCCTTGAATATCGAAACGGAGACGATCCCCAAGACCGACCTGCATGCGTTCTGAGAATCCCTTTTCCAGGCTGATCTGGGCTTTTGTTTCTCCGGGACTCCAGAAGTTTCCGGCGATGATTTTCTCACTGCCGTTGAGTTTGTCTTTGTAGGTGAGGTTGTATTCGCGGAGGAGGAAGCGTTGGCGGCTGCGTTCTTCCAGCGTGAGTCCCTCCTTCGGTTTGCGACGAATCGGTTCGTCGTTGATGTGCGTAAAACGGGCACGAATCAGCGGCGAATATTCGGGTTCATTGCCGGAGAAGGAGCGTGTGAGTGATTGGACTCCTTTTAATTGAGGTTTTTGGATGTCGACGAGAAATAGATCCGGGACACTTTCGGCTTTGCCGAGCAGTATTTCACGCGACAGGCTGGTGCGAACGAGGTCGAGCGCGCCGAGCAGTCCAAATCCGGCCGATAAGGTGAAGAGAAAAATGCGAGAACGAGCACGTTCACGCCCGACAATCAGCAGGCCGTGCCGCAAGGCGAAAGGAAGACCGGGGAAACGCTTGGCGAAGGATTCGACCCCGCGAACTGCTGCAGCGGTCAAGAATGCAAGCCCCGCGGCGGCGACGACCAAGCCGATCGCAAATCCCCGCGCCATTTCGCTGCTGTTGGATTTCAGCAGGGTGTAGCCGTAGATGGCGGCGAGAGAGGCCAAGGCCAGAATCACCGCCGGTCCGGGACGGTCCGGGAGGGCTTCGGTTTTATCCCGCATGACGGCCAGCGGCGCCACGCCGCTTAACGCGCGAACCCGCGCGAAGGGAACACCGATAGCCACCACGGCGGAAACCCCCAACGCCTCCAGCATGGTGAGCCAGTCGAAACTCAAGGTAACGGGAACGGTCATGCCGAGCGCTTCCCGCAGAATTCCCAGCGCCGCGCCGCTGAGGAGCCAGCCTCCCACCGACCCCAAGAACGCTCCTTGCAGCCCGACAACGCCGCACAGGCTGTGATAGAGCAGGGCGATTGCATTCGAGCCCAATCCCAGGCAGCGCAGGACTCCGACGGTGGGCAGTTGTTCGTTGAGAAAAAGAGTGAGGCTGGCCCCCATGCCAATGGCCCCGAGGATCAGCGTGACTAGGGCTACCACAACAAAAAATCCGGTCACGCGTTTGAGCACCCGACTGATCGTCGGTTCGGCATCAGGGAAGGCGGTTATGCGAACATACGGCGATGCGAGTCCGGCAGCGATTCGTTTGACTGCCGCACGCGCCGCTGAAGCAGGATCGTTGGAGGGGGGCAGTGCGATGAGTCGCCGTTGCCGAATGCGGCTCCCAAACCGGACGAGCCCCGTCCGGGCGACCGTGTCTCGCGTGATGATGACGCGGGGGGCAAAACTGAAACGCGTCATGCTTTTATCGGGTTCGGCCTTAATCAGCGCAGCGATGCGCAGAGACGCGCTTCCCAAACCAACGCGATCGCCGACCGTGAGTCCATGCTGGACAGCGGCGGTATCTTCAAGATAACACTCAGAGATGCCCAAAGGAACTCCCGGCGGCTCAAGGGTTAGGCGGCCATAGAGCGGGTATTCTTCGGTGATCGCTTTTACGCTGACGAGAAAGGGAACTCCCGAGTCTGAGTTCGGACGGAGCATCGAAGAAAATGAAGTCATTGGGATAACGCGTGACCCTTCGCTTCGCAGGGTTTCAAAGAGTGCTTGGGCGTCGTGAGTAAACGGACGGTTGGAGGAGACTTCTAAATCGGCGGCCAGTAGTTCGCGGGAACGTTCGGAGACGGACCGATCCACCGCGTCGAGGACATTCCCTACGGCAAAAAGAAAGGCGACGCCTGTCGCGAGACACGAGGAGAAAAACAATAGTTTTCCGAAGTTGCGGCGATAGAGCCGCAGGAATAACGATCTAGGCAACCGACCCGCCATGGATCGTCAGTACGCGATCGAGTCGTCCGGCCAGATCGGGATTGTGCGTGACCAGTAAGAGGGCGGTTTTTCGTTCTTCGTTGACTTGCAAAAGGGCTTTCACAACGGACTCGGCGGTTTCTTCATCGAGAGACCCGGTGGGTTCATCGGCAAAAATAATTTCAGGTTGATGCACATAGGCCCGCGCGATAGCGACTCTCTGCTGCTCTCCGCCGGAGAGTTCATTGGGAAAGTGGTCCGCACGGGAACTCATGCCGAGTGTCTCGAGCGCGTTGCCCGCTGTTGCTGCGGCGTCCCGGGTGGACGTTCCGAGAATTTCCAAAGGCAAGGCCGCGTTTTCCAATGCGGTGAGAGACGATACGAGTTCGAAATTCTGAAACACAAATCCGACGCAGTTGCGCCGCCAGGCGGAAAGGCCGTCTTCTCCCATGTCCGCAAGGGCCTGCCCCTTAAAGAGCACGCGGCCTTCCGTAGGCCGGTCGAGCCCGGCGAGAAGACCGAGCAAGGAGGATTTCCCGCTGCCGCTGGGACCGGTGATGGCCACCGACTCGCCGGCGGAAACCGAAAAGGAGACGCCGTCTAAAATGCGGAGGACCTTTCGTGGTGTGGAAAATTCTTTGATGAGATTTTCAGCAGTGAGAATCATTGGAGCCAGCCTTCTTTTTTGAGAAATTTTTCGACAGCGCCGGCGATTACCGCGTGCCCCGCCGGGTTGGGGTGTATGCCGTCTTCTTGGTTCATTTCCGCTTGACCGCCTACGCCCTGAAGCAGAAAGGGCATGAGCCCAACGCCTTTTTGTTTGGCGATGCTTGGGTACATGTCCTCGAATTTGGCGGTGTATTCATAGCCGTAATTAGGAGGGATTTTTATACCCGCGAGCGATACCCGTATTTTCTTGCTCTGGCAGGCCGCGATGATCTTTTCGATATTCTCACGCGTCTTATCAAGGTCCAAGCCCCGGAGTCCGTCGTTGGCGCCGATGGCTAGGAAAACAAAGTCCACTTCCGGAGTCAGGTTCCAAGCGAGATTTTCGAGAATGCCGGCTGAAGTGCTGCCGCTCACTCCCGCGTTTCGGATCTCAAAAGCGGGCCAGCGCGCGGCGAGCAAGGCCGGATAGGCCTCCTCCATCGCAACGCCGTAGCCTGCTGTGAGGGAATCGCCGATAAAAACCAGAACCGGACGACCCGCCGCAGCGGGTTTGCGGATATCTTGAGGAGCCTCTTCTGCGCGGCAGCCGAATAAAAGCGCCAGTGCGAGAAGCAGACGACTACGCACGAAGTTCTGACAGCAGGGCGGCAACACGAGACTTGATATCGTCTCGAATCTTGGCGAATTCTTCGGGCGGCAATAATTTTGGATCTTCGAGAGCCCAGTCGAGCCGCCGTTTGGCGGGCACATGGGGGCAGGCATCGCCGCAGCCCATCGTGACAACCGCGTCCCATTCCCCTTCTGAGATGGCGTCGAGTCCCGTTGAGGTGTGCACGGAGAGATCGATGTCGACTTCTTTCATGGAGGCGATGGCTTTGGGGTTCACGATTCCAGACGGTTTTGATCCGGCGCTGTGGGCGTCGACCTCTTCACCGCCGAGGGCTTTTGCGAAACCTTCTGCCATTTGACTGCGGCAGGAATTTTCGACACAAACAAACAGGAGTCGGGGTTTCATGTTCTGATTTTATCAATTCCGAATCGTAGCCTTACCGGTTTGATCGCGATATGTGCGCGGGCGGTTGGGGGACGGTCCGCTGCCGATGGAGGTCGCACCGGAAGAGGGTCCGGCCGATTTGACTTCCGGGGCGGTATTGAGGAACGCTTTCGTCGAGGCATTGGAACTGCGGGACTTCGGCAGACTCTTGCGCTGCAGTTCCGGGCGATAAAACGGCTTCTTTTCGCGTTTTTTTACCTGGACCGGAGCTGCTTGCAAAGGCGGTTCATCAACAGGCGCTGCTGGAGGGGGCGCGGGCGCGGGTACCGGCGGTTCGGGTTCTAAGGGATCTGCTTCGCGCAGGCTCACCTTTGGAAGCAGATCGATGGACGAAACTTGATCCTGCGCATCCACAGCGAGTTGTTCACGGGCGCTGCGCGTGTCTTTGAATTCGATGCCCCGGGTCTCGACCGCGTCATAGGTTTCTTCCGAATTGCTTCTCAGCCCCCGCAAAAGCACAAGCACTGAAATCAGGGCGGCAAGACCGAGCATGACGCGCGGCCCCCATGGAGACATAATGGCTCTCATAACGCTTCTAATAGGATGGATGCCGGAAGGGTCGACGTCAAGGGCAGCGATCTCGCGCTCGTCAGAATGTGACGCCCATTTTGGAAACGCTTTAGTAAAATGAAATATCCCAATTTTTCCTACCCCGAACTAGCCCCGGGGCTAATGCCGGTCACTTAAGCTCTTTTAGATCACCCTCCACCGGTTGACTGGAACGGAAGTAATTACGACCCTCGTGGGTCGTCGAATTGAGAATGCTTCGCATTCTCAATTCCCCTGCGCGAACAGCGGTGCTTTTTCCAACGACGATATTCGCAAGGAAATGCTGGTCTGCTTTCGGAAAAAAACTGCGCCCGGGCGCAGTTAAAAGCGCATGAATTTACTGAATTAATTTTTGGAAATTCGCAGGCTGCTTCGCATGTTTTTTCGGAGAGGTTTTCGGAAAGGTTCTTATGTGCAACCCGGGGACAGTGCGAGGTAGGAAAAATAAAGGCTTTTCGGTAGCGCCAGGACTGCAAATATGTGCCGAGTTTTAGAGATCGCCGATCCGGTAGAAATGAATGCCCAGCCCAGCGGTGACGGAAATATGCCGCCGATTGGACGGCCCCCAGAATAAACGAGTCCCTATTTCTGGGGCAATGCCGACCTTCTTAATGAGGAACTCGTACCCTGTGTTTATCGCGATGCCGGGAGCCCATCGGGCCGGGTCGCTGCCAACGCGGTCGAAGGCTTCGGCGAGAATTCCGGCCCGCAGGTAGAAGGGGAGCTCTTTGGAGAGATACGCCTTGCCTTCCAGACCGATGGTTGTCGCATTCGCTTTTTCCTGGCTGCCGTTGCGTTTGAGGCCCCCGCGCTGAAGGGCTAAACCGACGGACCAATCCAGCGGTTTTTCGTAGCCAAGTAGAAATGCCGTCGTCAATCCGCGAAAAGCGAATTGACCGTTGCCGTCTCCTGCGTTGTAATGACCGGATTGGAAACGTTCCCGGGCGCGGACGCGCCAGCCCTCGGAGGATGCGGGGGCGGCCAGAGAAATCGCGAATACGAAAATAATTAATTTATTCATTTTTTTTCAAATTTTAACGATAGTGAATTTATGCAGTACCGCAGCCCCGTCGGCTGAGGACCGTCGTTGAAAACATGCCCGAGGTGGGCCTCGCAGGCCGCGCAGACGATTTCGATGCGTTCCATTCCGTGGCTGGAATCCTTGATTTCCTTAACATTCCCCGAGAGCAGCGGCTCCCAGAAACTCGGCCAGCCGCAGCCGGATTCGAATTTAGTTGAGGAGCGAAAAAGCTCGGTTTCGCAGCAAACACAGCGATAAACCCCTGTTTCCTTGTTGTCTAGATACTCTCCGGAAAATGCGGGTTCGGTTGCCTTGCCCCGGGTCACTGCGAATTGAGGACTGGATAATTGTTTGCGCCATTCGTTGTCGGATTTCGAAATCTTGTCGACCATGGCATTATTGTAGCTATTTTGCTTTCTGACCTGTGACGTTCAAGGCATTGACAGAGCCGTAGGTAAGGCTTATCTTAACACGGTATGGCTGGCGAAATAATACTCGGCTCACAGGTTGGCGTTGGCGGCGGAGCTCAGGCGATCCGACCCACGGCGCGCTTAGAGACCCCGCTTTCGGATGAAGAGAAGGCTTTTTATGCCGGTATTGTTGGAGAGCCCCAAGCCCCTCCCGCTCGTGAGGACAATACTCCGGTGGGTTTGGTTGTCGATAATGACCCGCGTTTGCGCGGCATCATGAAGGAATCCCTGGTGGGCATCGGGCTTCGCGTGTTTGAGGCGAAAGACGGCGCCACGGCTCTTAAGGAATACGCCTCCCGTATGACGGATTTGATTCTGTTGGATTTGATCCTTCCGGTCATGGATGGCTACAAGCTGATTCGCGGTATCCGCAGTTATTTCGGCGACGCGCGCGCCGTCGTCTGCTGTGTTGGTGATACCCAGGACGATCGTGATGAGGTCGCGGCCTTAAATTTGGGGGCCGATAATTTTATGATGAAGCCTTATACCTTGGATCGGATTCGAGCGCATGTACGCAGCGTGTTCCGGGCTAAAAAGAGCGGACTTTAGGGGGAGCGATGGGTGAGGGAAAAAAACTTTTGGTCGTAGATGATGATCCGGCATTGCGTGAGCTGCTGAAGATCGATCTTCCCCGACAGGGCTATGATGTGACGGCTGCCGAGAACGGAGATGAGGCGCTTAAGCTGGCTTCCCAGCAGCAATTCGACGGGGTTCTTCTTGATGTGATGATGCCGGGAACCGATGGATACCACGTCGCTCTCGAGCTCACAAAAAATCAAGGCATTGAAGCATCCAAGATCATCATCATGACGGCGCGTGATACGGTGCGTGAGAAGGGCATCGCGATGATGTCGGGCGCTGTGGCCACGCTTCAGAAACCGTTCACGGTGGAACAGCTCCACGAGAAACTTACCGAAGTTCTAGGGGATTAGAATTTTTCGCGAATCAGCTTCGCGCCGCCCCAGCCTACCAGAAGCATCACGCCCATGACGGCCCAGCCGTGCCCCGAACCGTAGGTCTCTTCGGGGTAATGCGTGACGAGCATTGTGAAGATGAGAGGCACGGACATATAGGTGTTGTGAATCGAGCAGCGTTTTGATTGTTTTCCCAGTTCTGGACGCGGCTCCCCGCCTTCTTTTGAAATCTTGATCATCTTATGCTGATTCGGAATGATGATCATCCAAACACTGGAGACCATGATGGTGCCAAACATCGCCCCGATGTGCAGGAACGCCGCCCGGTCCGACAACACCGTGCCCAGCCAATAGGTGAGTCCGACCACCAACACCCAACTGATCGCAGCGCCGACCGGCAGATTTTCTTTGAAGGGGGACCAGGTCCAAATCAGATCGTAGACAAGTCTCCCGCCGATGAGTACCCCGATTGATATCCCAATCGCAGCCGGTCGGGAAAGTTCGCTGCCGTAATCGAGCAGCGGCGCTCCCGTCCAATAGATGAGGGCGAGCAGCAGCATGCCGCTGAGCCACGTGCTCATCGCCTCCCACTTAAACCAATGCAGGGTTTTGGGCATGATTTCGGGCCACTTCTGTTTCTCAACGAGATAGAAGCCGCCGCCGTGAACCATCCAGAGCTCCCCGGCGATATTGGAGTTTTTGGGATCATCGGCCGCGGGGGGGACCAAAACGCGTTCCATCCAGTGAAAGAGAATGGTCTGGCCGATCCACATGATTCCGGCGATGACGTGCACCCAGCGCGTGAAGAGTTCGAGCCAAATCTTAAAATCGATTTCCATGGTCACCATTCCTCTTCTTCGGGCGTTTCGATTGCGATCGTTTCTAAATACGCGGCGACGGCTTCGAGGTCCGCCTCGGAAAGGATCTCTCCCCAGGCCGGCATATTGACTTCCGGAGAAGAACCGGAGGGATCGTCCGCCTGCACCGTAACGCCCCTGCGAATCTTCACAACGAGTTCTTCACGCGTGTAGGTTCCGACCACTGTGTCGAGCGCGGGGATTACCCCGCCTTTCACGTTGTTGTTCGGATGGCCGCCTTGTCCGCGGATTCCGTGACAGGCGATGCACCCTGCTTTTTTGTAAATTGCTTCTCCGTCGGCGGCCCCGCTCCAATTTTTAAGGGAGGCCAAATAGGCGACGACCGCTTCGCGCGTTTTTGCATCGAGTGCGAACCCCGGCATCTCGGTGTCGTGTTTCCAGCCCTTGGGGTTTTTAAGCCAAAGGTCCAGCCAGGACGCGCTGCGGCGAAATCCTACCAGGGAGAGGTCGGGTCCGACGCGTCCCCCTCGCCCGTCAACGCGATGGCAGGCGGCGCAACCTGCGGCCAGGTAGTGGGCGCGCCCCGCAGTCACGGGATCCTCGGTGGGAGAACAGGCGACGAGCCCCGCTAGAGAGAGAAAGATGAAAAATCGCATCATCCATTGAAATTCTACTACTATCTCGGGCCATGCACCCCATTGATGCCTATGGAATTGTCGGAGACATGCGGACGGCAGCACTCATTGGCCCGGATGGGTCGGTTGACTGGTTGTGTTTGCCCCGATTTGATTCCCCTTCGGTGTTTGGAGCACTCCTGGATGAAAAAAAAGGGGGACGTTTCCGGGTGGGTCCCGCGTCTGGAGAACTCGGCACGCAGACTTATATTGAGGGAACCGCCATTCTCCGGACCCGGTTTAAGACACCTACGGGAATTTTGGAGCTGGTCGATTTTATGGATCCGTTTTCATCTGACCCGGTGCTGGTGCGGCGGCTTTATTGTGCTGCGGGCCAGGTTAAGGTAAGTCTTCGGTGTGCGCCGGCCTTTGATTACGGGCTGCGTCGAGGCAAAAGCGCCTCGTCGTCTTGGACGATGAAAAAAGGCCAGGCCTGCGAACTGGCTTTCGGCGATCATGCGCCCGACGCCTATGAGCGCACCCTTGAATTCTGGAAAGAGTGGAGTGCGGGTGTGCGTGCGGTCGGAGAGTACCGTGAAGAACTTCTGCGTTCGGCGATCACCTTGAAGTTAATGACCTATAAGCCGACCGGTGCGATTATCGCCGCACCCACTACCAGTCTGCCGGAAGGGATCGGCGGTGTCCGCAATTGGGATTACCGGTTTTCCTGGATTCGCGATGGTTGTTTTACAGCGGATGCCTTTCTGGCGTTGGGGCTGAAAACAGAGGCGGAAGAATTTTTAGTTTGGATCGATAAACGATTATCGGAAGGGCCCATCCAAATTATGTACGGCATCGATGGTAAACGGAGATTGACCGAACAAGAACTTGGGCATTTGAAGGGTTATCGCGATTCCACACCGGTGCGTGTGGGCAACGGCGCCTACAATCAGGTCCAGCTGGATATCTACGGGGAATTGCTCG
>NVTF01000025.1 GCA_002401485.1 Elusimicrobiota bacterium
TCTTGGTGTGGCCAGTTGTAGCTGGCCTAAGTTTGTTTTCTCAACCAGAGGTTACGCTTTTTTAATTCTTCAATTTCTCCAGCTATCGGGACACCGCCACCTAGTCGGGATAGAACTACTTAATGCCCGCAGTTGCTTCAACCACGTTAAACGCGTGGTCGCCCATTTTCTCAAATGAGGTGAGCAGGTCGGAAAACACCACGCCGGCAAGCGCTGAGCACTCCCCGTGGGCAAGGCGTTCCAGGTGGCGCCTGCGGAATAAATTTCGCATGTCGTTGAGGGCGTTTTCGCGGTCCCGGGCTTGAGGCAGCGGGTCTTCTTCCGGGTGCATGATCAACGTCTTCATGCCATTGAGCACGCCTCCCGCCTCGTCTGCAATCGTCCCGAGTTCTTCCCAGGCGTCTTTTGTGAATGCGTACGAGCCGTCGGCCTCCCGCTGCAGCAGGATGGAGACCTTTTCTCCGTGGTCGCCGATGCGTTCGAGATCGTTGACCATGGAAAGCATCGAAAGAACTTGTTTGTTGGCGGGGGTCGAGAGATGACCGTGCGTCAGCTCCGCAAGATAGGTCGTGATCTTATGCTCAAGGATGTCGGTTGTTTTTTCATCGACAAGCAGCTCGGCAAGTAAATCGGTTCGCTCCTTCCCCCGCGCAGCGAGGGACCTCCGGATTTTTTTGACCATATTCACGCAGATATCGGCCATGCGGTCCACTTCTTTTTGCGCCGCGATTATCGAGAGCTCCGGTGTGGCTGAGAAGGGCGTGGATAAATAGACAAGCTCGTGTTCCGCCGCCTTGGCCTCTGTTCCGGGCATCAGGGTGACGATGAGGGTTTCAAACTGTCGGATAAACGGCAGAAACAGGACCGTATTTAAGACATTGAACAGTGTGTGAAAAAGAGCCAAATGCGTCGTCACTGCGATATTGGCAGCGGTTCCCGATCCGTAGGGATCTCCGGGCATGAAGACATCCACGATGGATAAGAACGGAGAGAATATCAGGATGACCGGGAGAACGCCGAGTACATTGAAAAGGAAATGCCCGAGAGCGGCGCGGCGGGCGATGAGGGGTGATCCGATCGCGGCGAGCAGCGCCGTGCAGGTTGTGCCGATATTTTGCCCGATCGCGAGGGCCGCAGCCGTCGGGAAATCGATAAGACCTTGAGCGGCGGCGGTGAGTGTGATCGCCATCGCGGCACTTGAAGACTGAACCGCCACGGTCATCAACGTTCCGGCCAGGATCGCGTACGCGAATCCATACAGCGTATCGGGACTGAATCTTGAAATCAGAGTCAGCATTTCGGGGGCGTCTTTTACATTTGGAATCGTGTTCTTAAGGAGGGATAGTCCAAGGAACAGTAATCCAAACCCGACCAGGACCTCTCCGAGACGATGCGGCAGGCGCCATCTCTTAATGAACTGAGAGAAAAAACCGATGCCGATAAGGGGGACCGCAAATTTCGCGATCTTAACCTTGAACCCCAAAAGACTGACGAGCCAGGCCGTTGTTGTGGTTCCAATGTTGGCGCCCATAATGACGCCCAGGCTTTGCCCGAGAGTGAGGAGACCGGCGCTGCAAAATCCGACCACCATGACCGTTGTCGCGCTGGAGGATTGGACCGCGCAGGTGACGAGGAATCCGGAAAGTGTTGCGCTAAAACGATTGGTGGTTGCTTTTGCGAGAACCTGCCGAAGGCGGGTGCCGGCAAGTTTTTGGAGGCCTTCGCTCATGACCTTCAATCCATACAAGAAAACGCCGAGAGCGCCGAGAAGATTCAGGGCTAACGAGACTGTTTCCATTCGCTAAATTCTAGCACTGACAGAGCATAAATCGAGACAAAAAAATCCCGGGTCCAGTGGGACCCGGGATTTTTTTATCTAAAAACGCGTTAAATCCGGCGTTCTCCAACGAAGGTGCTCAGCCATGGGATGAAGCCTCTTTGGCGGGCCAAGGCACCGACACTCCCATCAACCGGTCGTTCTACTACGATTCCGTGGGCGGCGGCGGCCGCGCGGATTTCCTCGAAGTGCTCGATCTGCCCGTTATCGCCGATTGCGCGCATCACGACGGCTTCTATCGCGGCTGGAATGCTTCGGACATTGGCGAATAAGACGGGAACCACAAGGGCTTCGGCGACCGCGGTGCCCTCGACGTCGCCAAGTTTTGCGATCAGGGCTTTACGGAGTTTCCAGCCAAATCCCATCCAGGCCTGGCCCTGTTTGTGGACCTCATCGCGTGATTGGAATTGATATTTGTTTTCGCCGTGGCGGATGTAGTTCGGAGTGCGGTCTTTGAGGAAGCCTTCTCCGAGCACCGGTTGGCCGGTGATATACATGCCGATGATGTCGCCCCAGCCCTCCGAGAGGGCACTGTTGGCGATGCCGCCAATCATGTCGTCGACAAAGTGTCCGTATTCGTGATAGACGACGGTGTCGAAGGCTGTGTTGATGCAGCGTCCGCTCGACTTAAAGAAGTTGAGGCTGGGGCTCCAAGGCGTGTAGAAGGCGTTGCAATCCCGGTTGATATTGGTCTTGATCGGGATTGAGCGTTTGATTTCGTCTTCAATCTGATTGCGGGCCAGCCAATCGTGCACAACATTGGCGTGGCGGTAGGCATTGACCTGGGCGACGGTGTTCTCGTCAAATCCCTCTGGATTAAACACGAGCCGGATCGGCTTTCCGGGGGTGACGGTCGCGGTGATGGTTAAGGTGGCTGTACCTTGATCCTTGATCGTCGCGTATTTCCCTTTAAGAGTCGCGGTGATGGTGACCGGTTGGTCGCCTTCCAGGGTGAACCACCCATCGGCGTCGGTGAAGAGGGTCCGGCCATCGGAGGTTTTAACTTCTGCGTGCGGCATCGCGAGATCGACGATATTGGTTCCTGTGGCGGGCGGATCAAAATGAACCCCGCGGCCGATTAATTTCCCCCGGGACTCGGCGTGGACTTTCGGGTCCCAGGCGAACGCGTCTCCGGTGTTTAAGTCCACAGCGGCAAGCAGGGCCTTGCTGTCCGAATAATGGACCGAGACGTAGCGCCAATGACCGCCGATGTGCATGACCTTGCGGCCCACAGGCTGAAGGTCGTTATAGGAGCCCGTGGGTCGGCCAAGACGTTCGAAAGCGCTTTCGAGAGCTTGCGCGTCATCGAGTGTGCTATCGGTGTTAACCGTCAGGTTGGGATAAAGCTGAGCCGTTTCGGAAATGACGTTGGACTGGGCCGCGCCGATGCGGACGGTGAAGTGCAGGAAGGTGCCTTCAACCACGGCACCGTGGTATGTTTGGCGGAATTCCACATCGACGATGTCGGCTAAACCTGCGCGGCCTTGGATTCGTTTCGAGATTGTTGTCTCAAGAGTCGAGGAGGGGACTCCTCCAAACCGAGCGGGATCGGCGTCAATCAAGCGGCGCAGTTCGGACTCAACGGCGGCCGCGGTTTGCGGTGCGCCGGACAATTGCGTGACGTCATCGGACCGGCTGCGGAAAAGGTTTCTGAGGCCGCTTGCACGGGCGCCCGGTACACTCACGCGTTTCCAGGAGACACGGGCGACCTCGGTCTCGCCGGGTTGCCTCGGTTGTTCATCAAGGGGTATGCCGGCATCTTCCGGCTCGGCTTCCCGCATACCCATGCCGCGTCCCTGGCGTGCGCTTCGGGAGCCATCAAAGAGCGGCGTGAAGGAGCGCTGCTGGAGCGCGAGCCCGAGTCGGGCAAGAGGGCTGCGCGTGTTTTCCGCCGATGCAGGTTCAACCGATTCGGGCACTGCGGCATTTGTATTAATAGGAAGGGGCGCCGCGCGGCCTACTGTGTTTCCTCCATCGGTGACGAAACGAAGGCCGGTTGAGGCGGGAGCGGCCTTGGCGTTTGTTGTGACCCGGCGTTCTTGCGCAGAAGCTGCATTAACGGTTTTAGGCGCAGCAAAAATCGGAGCCGACAAAATCGGCAGGGAGGTGTTTAAGGAGAGGCTCGCGGCTGGGACGCTTAATTGCAGCGCATTGGAGACGCCGGGGGTC
This sequence comes from Elusimicrobiota bacterium, assembly GCA_002401485.1. Taxonomy (GTDB): domain Bacteria; phylum Elusimicrobiota; class Elusimicrobia; order UBA1565; family UBA1565; genus UBA1565. The sequence continues at coordinate 4,007 of NVTF01000025.1, forward strand.
AGAGCAGTCGGCGCGGCGGCATTATTTATTTGGACTGCTGTTTTGCCGGTAACGGCGGTGAAGCGGGCGAAAGCGCTCCCCGGTTGGACAACAACGAACACGATTGCGATAAGAATTGAAATTGATTTCCGGCCGAGGTTGTCTTTAATCATGTTCGGATCGTATCGTTTCCCTCTTTAGGTATCGTTGAGTCGATTGGGGATGTGTCTATCTGAAAAGGGACCTGCCCTCAATTGGGCCCTTTGTCCCTGAATCGGCGGTAACAAAGATTTAATGTAGTATTGCTACGTTGCCGTCATGGCAACATTGAACCTCAGCCGTTTGGAGTCGGAATTTAGAAATAGATGGGTCGTCCTCAACCGCGAATTGAAAGTGCTGGATTCCAGCGAAGAGTTTGCAGTGCTCCGTGCGCGTTGGCCGCACGAGCGTCCCTTTACTTATTATTTTGTTTCGTCCTGATTGAAGGCATCGCGCAGCCGCTGCATGCCGGAGTTTTCTATCGTCCAACCTTGGGCAGGGAACCGCTGCCGGCGGAAGACTCGGACGACCGCACACAAGCAGGGCGGGTTGAAATCGGTCGTTTCATCCCGAGCGGCGTAGGGGCCGCAGCGGCCCGGCCGGACGCCTCGGGGACCGGCGCGGCGTTGTATCGTCTCTCGATGTTGGACGCTTTTAACGGAAACAAAATGGGGATGCTCGCAGATTTGGTGGCGGTGACCGACCGTGACCGGCCGCGTTCCCTGTATCCCGCGCAGCTGAGTTATTTGCTCGGTTTCGGCCGCCGCAACGGTCCGTGGCGCATTCAGTTCAATCGCGAGGAGCATCTCCCTCTGGACCGGAGCGGCGGTTCCGCACGTTATTGGGATGTTCGGGTCGGAGCGACTTTTGAAGCCCAGCTAACCGGACTGCAGCCGTTTGGCAAGAGGCAATACAAACGCTCCTATAACAGAGTGACGCAATCAAAGGGGGCGACTCTGCGGGGTGAATTCGGAGTCGGGTATTTTCTTCACAATAAAAGCTTTCACGCACGTTCCAATCAAACGGGCCTCGCGTTCCTTCGGTACGAAGCGCGCATGCTTGTCAGCGCTCCAAGCGGCGGTCTCCGTTTTAAACTGGACGCCGATTTTTTGACGGATCGCAATCGCAGCCGGTATGCCATCGCGAATATGGATCTGACCGCCGGCATCGGTATCGCGACCAAGACATCCGAGATATGGATTGAACGTATTCAGACAACCATCATCGACGGCCCCGGGTACGAACACTATTTTCTGCTGAAATTTGTCGTCCCTTACAAAGGGAAGAAATAAATCCGCCAGCGCAACAACCTGGGTCCTTTGGGCTAATAAATAAAAGGTCCTTTGGGGCCTTCTGCGTCTAGGTCGTTTGGTCTTTTTGTTATAGGCTCTTCGGGTAGTGGAGGTGGGACTTTCGACTCCCCGGAGGGATGATGCGAATTCTCGTGATGCTTGCTGTCTTGTTGGTCCCTGCCGCAGAACTGGTCGCCGCGCCGCACACGTCAAAGCGGATGATTGTTGGTTTTAAGAAAGGCCTGACTCCCCAAGCCCGCACAGCGAAGTTAAATAAGTTCGGTCTCTCTCAGGTTGAGACGATTGCCGATCTAGGTCTTGAAGTTGCCGAAATGCCGGTCGGCAAATTCCAGGCGACAGCATTTCGCATGATGTCTGATCCCGACATCTATTACGTTGAAGAAGACTTTTACACAATCTGGCTAGTGAATCGCGTCGCGCCGGTGCTGCCGACGCTCAAGGCCGTCACCTCGACGCTTCCCAGTTTTCATCAACTCAACGCAACGGCGGGAGAAATTCCGTGGGGCATTGCCCGTGTTAGCGCGCAGCAGGCATGGAAAAAAACGAAGGGAGCCGGTGTTCGCGTCGCCGTGATTGATACGGGCGTTGATTGCTCCCACCCGGATCTTGCCGCTAACTGCGCCACGGGTTTTAATGCCTTTGACAAAAAAAAGGCTCCTCTGGACGATCAGGGACACGGGACCCATGTTGCGGGGACAATCGCCGCTGTCGCCGATGGCAAGGGCGTAGTAGGGGTCGCTCCTTTAGCAACGATTGTTCCAGTTAAGGTTCTTGATGCTAAAGGCGGAGGCCGGCTGACCACAATCATCAAAGGTCTGATTTGGGTCGGCAACAACAATATCGATGTCGCCAACATGTCTTTGGGATCTCCGAGGGGAACGATCTTCATGCGCCTTGCCGTGAGCTATGCAAAATCGAGGGGCGTTGCGGTGATTGCAGCGTCTGGAAATTCAGGAGGGTCTGTCGGATATCCCGCCGCCTACGGAAACACAATCGCCGTCGCCGCCAGCGATTCCAGCGACGCGGTTGCGAAATTTTCGAGCCGCGGGAAACAGGTTGACTTCATCGCCCCGGGAGTTGACGTTAAGTCTACTCTTCCCGGAGGCAAATACGGCCGTTACTCAGGCACGTCGATGGCAACACCTCACGTTGCCGGTCTCGCCGCTCTCGCTGTTGCCCGAGGGGCGAACGGATTTGACGCCGTCAAAGCGGCTCTTGGACGCGGAGCCGCTCCCATGGGAGGGCTTACCGACAAGGAGCAGGGCAAAGGCATGATTGACGCGACTCTCATTGATGTGAAATAAGAGTCCGTCCTAAAACGACTTACACTAAGGGAGGCGCTTCCTGACTCAGGGAGTGCCTCTCTTCATTTGTTACAATCAGCGCGATGCTTCGCTTCGCCCTCCTGGTGCTGCTAATTCCAGTTTTCGGCTCCGCTCAAACGCGGCGCGTGCAGATGCTTGAGAGTTATGACGCTGAGACATTCGGCAGGTATCAAGATGAGGGACGCACCATCGTGCTGCAGTTTCATTCGTTATCCTGTGATTTGTGCATTCAACAGGAAGTCGTTCTGAAGAAGATTGCGGCTGAGAATGATCCGACAACCCCATCGTTTTTTCAAGCGGTTTTGAGTATGCACGGCAATCTTGCGATGCTTTACAGCGCGAAGCCTTCAATGCTCCTGGTTTTTCGCGGGAAGCGGCTGATTGGCAGGGAAACCGGCCTGACAAACGGGAAGGCGCTGCGCGAACTGATTTCCCGGTCTCTGATGAAATCCCGCGGCCGCCCGCTCCCGCGCTCCAAGCGGGAATTCAAGCCTAAGAGATGATCGTTCGTCTTCTTCCGGTCGCGATCCTGCTGCTCGCGTCCGTGCCGGCGTTTTCGGCGGACGCACGTCTGGCGGTTTTTCGGCGAACGCATTACACGCTCGAATTGCCTCTTGTCGACCCGTTCGAGAAACTTCTCCATGACGGCGCGGCGGAACTTGTTGCGGTCGAGAATATTCCCGTTGATTCCAACGGCGCGGAATTTTTATTTAAATTGCCGTCTCGTTTTCAGGAAACCGAGGCTGTCCGCGCGGGAACCCGCTCGATAGAGGTTTATGATTCGGCAGGGGGTATTGTTGTTTTTCTTCCTGCGAGCCCCGAATTCGAAGGTCTCTTTGAGTCCCTTGCACGGGAACCGGATTCTTTTTTAAGCGGCAAAGCCCCGCCCTTTCGCCGCGTCAAAGCGTCGCTCACACGCGAACCTCTCGGGGGGGATGAATGGCTTCATACCTTGCGTGTTCTTGATCCGACCCGTGTGCGTCACCCGCAATGGCGAGCTTCTTTGGCGTTTGTGTACCGTTTTCAATTCGCCGAAAAAGTACACACCGCGTTCTTTTTGTTTCGCACCCAAGGGGGCGAGGGCCGCACGGCATCCGCGATTCAACGTCTTCGAGATGATGGTAAAGGAGATCCGCTGGTTCTTAACAGAGGAGAAATATTTGCCTTCGGAGCGACCGTTACCAGCGGCACAACGGCTGGAAGGCGGTTTGAAAAGATGGGGGTCGATGTTTCTGTTCCCGGAGCCGGTGAATTGGCACGGTTTGAGGATCTTAGGCACTATCGTGAAGAACGCGGTGAGGCAGGAATTCAATTTATTTCCGCGAATCTTGTCTATTCGTCAAATACGTCTATCTCCGTCCTGCCCAAGTACCGGATTTTCAAAAGGAACGGAGCGACGATCGCGGTTTTCGGATTGACCGATAAGGCCTGGAGTAAGTATTTGCCGCCGTCGTTCGCGAAGCGATACAAATTAATCGATCCGCTCGCCGCGGCACGCCTGCTGGTTCCCTATCTGCGGAAAAAGGCCGACTTTGTTGTTGCCCTCAGTAATATTCCGCCTGATCAAAACGCCCGGTTGCAGCGAAAGGTGCCGGGAATCGACGTCATTACGGGAAACGGGTACCCGTTTGAAACGACAACCTCGCTTCCGGAACGCACCATCCGTGACGCGGAGCGCGGACCGTTTGATACTGCGCTCGCGGTCACGGGAGACTTGCCGACCGTTTTGACGGATATTCGGTTGAAGAAGGAGGGCAGCGCCCTCACGCTTCATGAGTCGCATGTTTTGTTGGATGATTCCTTGCCGGATTTGGAGGGATTCGTTAAATTTAAACCGTCGGGATTCGGGGTATTGGCTGACGGTAAGAAGCCGATTCTTCCCGCGTCGCGAGTGCTTTATCCCGAGGAGGAACGCGTCCGACCCCCTCGTCTTCAGGCACGGGATTTCTGGAATCTCACTGCCTCGCTGTTGACCGAGAGGGTGGGTGCGGAGGTGGCGATTCTCCCGATTTTCGAAATATACGAACGCACGACCGGTGCCTTCAGCGAGGAACTCGTACGGGAATGGTTTCGTTTCCGTGATCGTCTTGTTGTTTTCGAATTGCCGGGGTCCGCGTTAAAGAGTTTGGTCGCCGAGGTCCGGAGGCAGGAGAAGGGCGGCGAGGTGCCGACCGGTGGGATAGAAATTGCGGCCGGGGGATTAGGCGAAGGCGATACGATTCATGGCACATCGATCGATCGTTCTGCGGTCTACCGCGTGTTGACCACTGACCGTGTGCTTGCTCAGGCAGCGCAATTTCCATGGCTGAAGGAGCGCAAGCGGGTCCAGGACGTGGAAGATTTAACAACCGCCGCGCTTGAGGAATTGCGCAATCGCGCCGAGGTGGAATGGACCCCGGAGCGTTATCGGCCGCTCTTGGCCGGACGATCAATCCAAGAGTCCGGATTGTGGAGCGTTCGTTTTCGTGATGTGAGCATCAATTTGTCCAACACGAAGGTCGTCGCGGATTCCGCATTTTCGAATGTTTCAAACGCGCGTGTCCGCGGTTTTGATGAGTTGTTGATCGGCGGAGTCTCAAAAGTAGATGTTGAATATCGCAGTCGGCTTCTGAAATGGACGAATGCGTTTGAAATGGAGTACAGCCGTTCCCGTATCCGGCCGCCGGGCAAAGAGGAAATCTTAAATACGCCGAAAAACCGGTCGTCTGTTCTCACGGTCGGGACGTGGAATCTCGCTAGCTTCCCATGGCATTCGATAGGGCGCTCCTTAGGTCCCTCGCTTGGATTTCAATACGAAGGACATGTAGAGCGACTGCCCCTGCAGCGACGGAAGCATGTTTTTTCCATCTATCCCGGAGTTGAATTTTTTAATGGATCGTTCGTCCGGTCCCTGCAAATCTCAGGAAACGTGCGTCGGGATTGGACACCGTTGACGCCTGTGAATAAGTACGGTTTTCGCGCCCGCGCGCTGTTGTCGCGAAGTTTCGGAAAAGCGAGGTTGCAGGGGAAGTTTGTTGCGAATTACTTCATTCGCACCCGTGATGATACCGATCAAGATCTCCGGTTAGAACTCAGCTCTCTGCTAAAACTGCATCTGCCTATATGGAAGAACCTAACGCTGGCTCCCTTCATCGATGTCGATTATTTTATTTTGAAGGTGCGCCCTATCGCGGGCTACAGCGCCATCACAGGGCTATCCCTAAGCTTCTCCCGTCTCTGGAAACCCCAATTCGAAAAATTCTAGGGATTGGGGACAGGTACTATGCATTTAGCTTTTGGAAACAGTTKGTTGTTTCCAAAAGCTAAATGCATAGTACCTGTCCCCAATCCCCAACTCAACGTACGGCCCCGAATTAGTCGCGGGTGATGCGGAGGCGGGCTTGATCGCGGTGGCGGGCTAAGGCTAAGGAAAGCAGATTGGCGATGAGCCGGGGGAAGGGCATGCCGGCTTTTTCCCAGAGTTTGGGGTACATGCTGATGGCGGTAAAACCGGGGATGGTGTTGACCTCGTTGAACCAGGTCTTTCCGGATTTTTTATCGATGAAAAAGTCGACACGGGCGAGGCCGTCGAGACATAAACATTCAAAAGCGAGGAGCGCCATGGTTCGGATTTCCGCGACCTTCGACGGGGCAGCCTCCGCAGGGATCAATAATTCAGCACCGTCGGGATCTTCATATTTCGCTTCGTAGGAGTAAAACTCTCCGGTAGGTCGAATTTCGCCAACCCCCGACGCCTTTGCGGAGTTGGTTCGCCCCAGCACCGCACACTCGAACTCGCGCGCATCAACGCCGTTTTCCACAAGAACCTTTGTATCGTAGCGAAACGCCTTCTTAACCGCAGCGGCAAGATCGCTGCGGCGTTTGACCTTATAAACACCCACCGCCGAACCGAGCCGCGCCGGCTTCACAAAAAGAGGCAGTTTCAACGATCGTGTTTTCCAAAGTTCTCGCGGGGTATTCAAGACTGCGTACGGAAGAACAGGAAGCCCTGCGGCGCTTGCGAGGCGTTTGCTGAGATCTTTATCCATACCGACCGACGATCCCAACGCATCACTGCCGACGTAGGCGACGCCGAATAAATCGAGCATGCCCTGGAGGGTTCCGTCTTCCCCGTACGGCCCGTGAAGAATCGGGAAGCAGGCATGAAAACGTTTACGGCTAACCCCAGCCCGCAGAATATTTCCGTGCTCCAGGCGCGCGGGCGTCTTGTTAAAACGAAATTTAGCGGGATGGGGGGCGCGTGCGAACGCCTTCGCGGACGTTTGAAAAAACCACCGTCCCTTGGGGTCGATCCAAACCAGCAGCGGCTTCCAGCCCGCGGGGAGATTGCGGATAACCGCGGCTGCCGAAACGCAGGACACTTCGCGCTCGGCTGAGCGTTCTCCGCATAAAATGAGAACGGTTTTAATAGACGCCCCGAGCTTGATACCAGAGCGTTCCGTTCATACGTTTACGCGTGCAGTCAACGAATACAATCACCTGCCGGTCGTTAAAGGTATAACCCCAGCCGCCGGTGTCATCGAGCGCGGCCCCGTTAATTTGTTTATCAACTATAACTGAGGCCGGGTAATACGCGACTTTCGCCGTGGGTTTATAGCCCTTAATTCCGAGCTCCACGGTCGGAATCTCTGCGAGGAAATCCGAGACAAGTTCATCAAGTTTTTTCGGAATCTGGCGGCGCGACTGGACATAATCATTGATGCTGCGTTCGAGGGCTGCCAGCGACACCAGGGTTTGGCTTTCAAACGCCCTGCGTTCCGACGCCGCAACTTCTAGAGACTGACCCTGATCGAGTTTCATATTGAAGACCTGCGCGCTGCAACCCGACAAAACGACTGCGAGAACGATCACTACAGCATCCTTCATGTGTATACCTCCTCGATAGTCCCACCGCCGAGAACGACGTCTGCATCATCGTAAAATACCGCGCTCTGTCCGGGAGTGACGGCATTGGCCGCAACGTCAAGCGTCACGTCCACCTCCCCATCAACCCACGCCAAGGAGCCGGGATACAGGTCCCCTCGATGACGAATCCGAACCAGACTGCGTTTCGGTAAAGAGGGTCCGGTTTCCGACAAACGCCCGACGCGAAAGCGCGACGAAGAAGCATCGTCAGCGGTTCCGACAACCAGGGTGTTTGTCTTGCCGTCAAGCTTCGTCACATAAAACGGAGCCCCACCCGACAACCCAAGACCTTTGCGCTGGCCGATCGTATAATTCGGAAGGCCTTCATGGCGGCCAAGCACGCGCCCAGACGTATCCTGGATGTCGCCGGGCTGGAATGCGGAATCCCCCACGCGAGAACGAATGAACGAACGATAATCACGTCCGGGTACAAAACAAATCTCCTGACTCTCCGGTTTATCCGCGGTGCGAAGTCCCAGCGCGCGCGCTTTCGCACGCACGTCCGGCTTGCGCATATCCCCGAGCGGGAATAAAATTCGTTTCAGTTCCTTCTGGGTCAGGCTATGCAAAAAATAGGTTTGATCCTTGCCCTCATCCATCGCCCTAAGCATACGAATGCGGCCATCCACCTCTTGCAAACGCGCGTAGTGACCCGTCGCGACATGTGAGGCATCGTAGGCTTCGGCCAGCTTGAGCAAGGCCCCGAACTTCACAGAACGGTTGCACTCAACGCAGGGATTGGGCGTGCGCTGATTCACATAGTCATTAATGAATCGTTCCACCACGTCCTGTTCAAAAACAGAATCGAAGTCCAGCACGTAATGACGAATTCCTAGTTTTTCCGCGACCCGCCGAGCGTCGCTGATATCTTCGGGCGACCCGCAGCAGCCGAATCCCGTTGGAGATCCGGGAAGAAGTTTGAGGGTAACACCGATCGCCTCATGGCCTGCTTCCGTGATGAGGGCAGCGGCGACGGTCGAATCAACTCCGCCGCTCATGGCGACAACAACTCTGGACATAGCTATATTTTAGCGGATTCTCGGAGTTTCCCGAGGAGTTTTCCCAGAGACGCGATAAATCCATCAATACCGGCTTCGGTGGAACCCCACCCCAAGGAGACGCGCAAAGCCCCGCGCCCCCATTTTTCGGGTAGGCGCATTGCCTTTAATACATGGGATAATTCGACCGCCCCGGAATGGCAAGCGGGACCGCTCGAGACGGCATACCCGTCAAGATCCAGACCCACAACCAACTGGTGTCCGCTCACCCCGCGAAAACACAAATGGCTGGTGCCGGGAAGGCGTTTCACGGGATTCGCGGTTTTTCGCACACCGTCCAAGGCCAGCGCCCCGGTCTCCAGCCGGTCCCGCAAGCGCTCCAGCTCGGCTCCATGCGCCTGCATCTCGCGACGCGCCAAATCCACCGCCACCCCCAGCCCGACAATCGACGCCGTATTTTCGGTCCCGCCGCGCCGATTCATTTCTTGTTTTCCCGCGATAAGCTGGGACAGGCGCACACCCTTACGAATGTAGAGGGCACCGACCCCTTTAGGCGCGTTGATCTTATGCCCCGATAAAGCGAGGAGATCAACTCCGAGCGCCTGAACATCGATCGGAATTTTTCCGACGGCTTGCACGGCATCGGTATGAAAAATAATTCCCTTCTCGCGGCACAACGCAGCGATCTCAGCAATCGGCTGAATCGTCCCGACTTCATTATTTGCGGCCATGACCGAAACAAAGACCGTTTCCGGGAGAAGCGCGGCCTTGATCGCCTCGCAATCGACCCAGGCATTTTCATCGACATCGACCGTTGTGGTCTTAAATCCGCGCGCGTTGAGCTCGCGGCACGCCCCGGTCACGGCGAAATGCTCGATGGAGGTGGTGACGAGATGGTTGCTGCCGCCGTTGGAACGGTGCCAGGCGTCTTGGGCGGCGCCGTATACGGCCATCACATCGGCTTCCGACCCGCAGGACGTAAATACGATTTCAGAGGCATCCGCCGCGCCGATCAAACGCGCGACCTTTTCACGCGCTTCTTCAATCGCCTTGCGCGTCTTTTGGCCCAGGGTATGCGCACTATTAGGATTTCCGTAGCCGTCGCGCAGAAACGGAAGCATCGCGTCGACGACTTCCGGACGAATCGGCGTGGTCGAATTATGATCGAAATAAATCATTAGGCGTGATTCTTAATCGAATCCGAAATCCCCAAAAAGATCGTCTCCGTCTTTTTTATCCGATTTTTTCTGCGCGGGAGCCGCCGCACCGGGCAGTCTGCGGCCGGGAGCGGCCTTACCCGATTCGATCGGCTGCACAATAACCTTGCGCACACCTTCCGCAAAAACAAGCATGCCCGAGCGCTGATCGAAATACAAACGGAACGGAGATTCATCCATCTGAGGCTTATACGCCTTCTTGAGATTTTCCAGTTCCTGCTCCCAGCCGGGGTTGTAAACAAGTTTGCCTTGGATGTCGACTCGATTTTTAAGAATCGGAAGGCTGAAGCGAATGCGGTAGATGCCGTTGGAGTCACTGACCCCCGCGTCAAACGAGGAGGTTTGAAAAGCGGCCTCGCCCTTGGCGACGAATTTCTGTTCCCCCTTCGCCACCGCGCGCACCACAACGCCTTGAACCGGATTGTCTTCGTAGTCGGTCACGATGCCCTGAATGTACCCCTCGAAAAACAGGGATTTTTTAGGCATGGAAACAAACAGCATTTCTTTCGCCCCGGTCAGGCGATCGGTAATATTAACCTGCACAACGCGGCCTTCCGCAAAATCCTGCAGAATAATTTTCTTCTTGGTGCCGCGCATTTGCATGCCGCCGCAGCCGTCCAGCATGACGACTGAAAAGCCCAGGAACACGATGGGAAGAATGCGTTTCATTGTTCGACTCCTAGTGTCCTTTAGACTTCGGCTTCGCCTCGGGCTTGGGTTCAGATTTCTTTTTTGGTCTTGTATCGGGACAGCTGTCCGTTTTATCTCCCGATCTCGCAAAAATAACAACACGTCGATTTTTGCGCCTTTCCTTCCTCGTTTTATTCGGACCCAGTGGGCGATGGTGCCCGTAGCCGATGGCACCCATACAGCCGGGGGGAAATCCTTTGCGGTCAATTAAATACTCCACCACCATCGTTGCGCGCGCGGTGGACAATTCCCAGTTGCCCCAAAAATAATCGTTCTTGATCGGAAGATTGTCCGTATGCCCTTCGATAATGAGCGGTTGGCCTTTTTGCACGAGGGGGCGAAGAATCGGCGCCATACGATCCAGAACAGTGGTCATTGCCGGAGTTAAATCGGCGTATCCGCTTTCAAACGATCCGCCATTTTCCAATTCAGCAAGCGTGATATGCAGCCCCGACTTATCAATCTCCACCTCTCCGGCAATTTCTCCGGCTTCAATCGCCTCCTTGGTTTCTTCGGCAGCACCGGTTGCGGTCGGATCAAGCGCGGCGGACAAAGCATAGAGAATCACGAAGAACGCCACGAGTTCGGTCATCAAGTCAGAATACGGCCACAACCACGCGGGCGCGGGATGCCCCGACTTGGAGACGCGCGCGTCGGTTTCCTCAATACAGCCCTTGGGGACCTTGAGTGCCATGAGCCTGGTCCCTTACGCCTCGGACTTGCTCTCCGCTGCCGCCTCTGCGGGGGGCGAAGCATCGCCACCTTCTCCGGCGGCCGGCTCGTCGCCGATACGCACTTCAGCTCTTTGTTTGGGACCCAGATACGCCTTCAGATTGGATTCCACCACACTAGGAGCAGCGCCGCTCTGTAGCAGCAAAATCCCGCGGATGGCGATTTCTTTGACGAACAGTTCCTCATCGGAGCGGCACTTCAATTTACCGGCCATCGGCACAAAAACGAGATAACCAAACCCCATGCCGTAAAACGCGGCCGCGAGACAAAGCGCCATACGACGCGGGACGGCGGCAACGTCATCAATCGAGTTGAGCATAAGAATCATGCCCAGCACGGTTCCGATGATGCCAAACACCGGGGCGTACATGCCGAGCGCATGCAGAACTTCCGCTCCCACATGGTGGCGTTCCTTAATGAATCCGATTTCGGTCTCCAACATGTTTCGGATAAATTCCTGGTCCGAACCATCGATGACCAACTGGAGGCCGCGTTTTGAAAAATCGTCTTCGAGCATGTCGACATCCGCCTGCAAGGCCAAAAAACCCTCTTGTTTGGATTTCTTCGCCAACATGACGAATATGCCGACACTCTTGGCGGAACTCTCAGGGGTCTCAAACAGGGCCTTTCGGATCACCTTGCCGGTGCCAATGACCTGCCTCAAGGGGAAGTTAACAAGGGTCGCACAAAAAGTCCCGCCCATGACAATGAGCAGGGCCTCCATATTTGCAAACGGAAGAAATCCCGCCCAGCCTTCGGCGTGGAGAATGGTGAAAAACGCCATCGCCAAAAAGGCGAAGATCCCCATAATTGTCCCAATATCCATAACTCTCCTTATTCGCGGCGGGGTTTGAAATTAGGTGCGCTCGAATCCTGCTATCGGATCGATCACCTTCCGGTCGGCGTTGACCTTTCTTCGGTACTCTATCACCTTTCCGGTAATTTCCTCCACCGTTTCCTTAACATTGTAATGGTTGTTCGTCGCCAGTGCCAGAATCGTGCTGCCGGGAGTCTCCTCAAGCGTCTCGATGATCTCCGCGTTGATGGTGAATTTTTTTCCGTTGAGTCGGGTTAGTTCAATCAAATGCCCTCCTGAGGCGGAGCTGGGGGATCCTGCTTTTTACCCCCGAAAAACCCCTTCATTTTATCAGTCAGAGACTGCCCTCCGGAAGAGGGTGTTTCCGCCGGCGGATCCGGCAGGGGAGCGGGCTCAGCGGAGGCCGGTGACTGCCCCTCCCGCTGTGCGAGATCGATCTTGCGTTTCCACGTTTCCTTCAGGCGGGCATGTTCCACTTCGAGCTGGGTCACCGTCGATTGCAGGGCGTCTTTTTCGCGACGCAGCTCTTCCTTGCCCCGTTCCCCGTCCTGCAATTGCAGGGTGAGCGAATCGATCTGCCGCTGCAGTTCCGCGGACCGGCCCTCAGCGGCGGAACGCACCTGCTCCAGCCCAGCGCGGTCCCCTTGGGCCAATTCCGCTTTCTGCATCGCTTGCGCAATGCGTGATTCCGCGCTGGAGGCGGCTTTTTCAGCAATGCGATTTCGTTCCCGCTCCGCGGCGAGCGTTTTTTCGATTTCTGTTTTTTCACGCGCCGCCTGCAGTTTATAGTCCTCGGCTTGGGACACACGGCCACGCAAAAGGTCGAGTTCTGATTTCGCGCCGGCCAAATCCGATTCCTTCGAGAGCAATTTCTCCTTCCAATCGGCCTCCCGTCGCTCCGATTCACTCGACTTTCGTTCGATTTCACTCTCAAGTTTGCGGCGCATCTCGGAAAGATCCGCCTGGACCCGGCGGGAACGTTCGGCAAGCTCACGCTCCATCTCGGCGCGCACGTTCTTCTCCCGTTCCGCCAGCTCCGCGCTCGCCTCAGTACGCAATTGCGCCTGAAGCTTCACAATGCGTTCCTGAATTTCCTCTTGAGCCCGCATCTTCAGCTTCGTTTTTTCCGCTTCAAACCTCTGACGCGTGGTTCCCTCAACCTGGTGTCGAATTTCGACTTCACGCTCCTGCCATTTTCGCTGTAAGACAAGAAACTCGGCCTTGTAGCGCTCGTTGATGCGATACACCTCGTCTTTAAGTTTGTTCGCCTCGGAGGTTTGCATGCGCAACGTCGCCACCTGCTTCTCGAGCGCACTGCCGACGGCACGCATGCGCTGCAGCGCGGCACCGGCGACATCCGCTTGGGCCTTGGTTTTCTTCAGCTCCATTCCCATTTCGCTTTTCAGGCTTTCGAGCTCGGCCTCATGCTGCGAACGAATATGGCGCATCTCGGTCTCATATTCGGTTCGAATGCGCTTGGACACAGCGCCTAAATCCGACTGAAGGCGTTCGTTATCCGATAGGATGCGCTCTTCCCGTTCCTTAAAGGCTTGCCGGGCCGACGCGGTGTCGCGGTCGTACTTTTCCTGCAGGCTGCGCAATTGATCACGCGCACGATCTCCCTCGGCTTTCACCTGGAAATATTCGCGCTCACGGTCCATCGCGCCGCGCATCTTGCCCTCAAGTTCCTGAAGCCGACCCTTGCCGGCCTCCGTTGCTTCCTTAAGACGCTCATGTACATCCGTCAGCTTCTCATGGTCCCGCGTTAGTTCGTTGAGCTTCTCAAAGGCTTCAGAGGCTTTTCGCAGTTCTTCATCCTTGGTGATGGTCAGTCGATTCCAATGGGCCTTTTCCTCAAGCCATCGGCGCTCCATTTCCTGGATACGCATCGTAAAGTGCGACTCCATATCCTTGTCTTCGGATTCGGACTTGTTAATCTGGCCCTTCAGCGTTGTAACCCAGGTTTCGCGCTCCTGCACAAGGCGGTTTTCAAGCTCCTGGATCTTCGAATCCTGTTTGAGACGGATTTCCTCTGTCGCGGCGTCCCGCTTCTGGCGCCGCAATCGTTCCTGTATTTCTTGAATGGAGTTTTCGACTCGAGCCGCGACCGTCTTCTCTTCCTGCGCTTTCAGCGACATGCGCAAAACCTTCTCTCTCTCCTCTTGAAGTTTACGCTCAAGTTCCGCAGTACGATCGAAATCCTTCCCTCGATTCATCGGGGCTGCGGGCGGCGTTGGCGCTTACTACGGCGGGGTGCTCGCCGAGGCCAAACGTGAAGTCTGGTTGGTGGCGCGTGGGCCAAACCTTGAAGCTCTCCAGAGCAAGGCCAAGAAGAATTCCAAAAAGTGGGAAATACTCCAAGTATGCCCTGGATGAGAACTCCCAAGCACGCGATAGGCTCAAAGAAGACACCATAAACGCTGTGGTGGTATAACCACGTTCTTCTAGTTTTTTAAGCGCTATAATGGTTTTGTTATTTTGTGGAGATCGCACTGCTACAGATAGCTTTTTACCTGTTTTATGAAATGCGGCAACTTCTGCTTCGCGAGCATCATCCTCAGCTATGAGGCGAAGTGCATCGGTATT
>NVTF01000026.1 GCA_002401485.1 Elusimicrobiota bacterium
TCGGGGGGGGGGCATTATGCTCTATCGCTATGGGACGATTTTTCAAATATGGGATTGTGCTCTGCATGCTCGCGTGGGCCGGGTATGGTATGTACCAGCTCAAGCAGATATCTGAAGTTAAAAAGGATCTGGATTCGGGGCTGGCTCCTGAAGATGCGTTGAAACGGTTGATGGAACAAGACAAAACCGGAGTTATTTCCAAACTCGTGGAGGCTAATTCTGTGGGCATGGCCCGGTTGGACATCCTAGGAGGAGGGGAAGGGGAATTAGACGCCGAGGGGTTGGAAAAAATGGAGGCCCTGCAGAGTCAATTGTTATCCATGTCTGGGGATTCCGCGAAATCTGTTAAATCCGCTGCGGTGATGCCGAAAACGGGCGAGGCGCTCCCTCCCAGCGAAATTTTACATCTCAAGAAAGGTGAGCGAGTGGAGGCCGGTCCCGGTGTGGCTGTGCTTGTCGATGAGAAAACCGGGGAGCGAATCGTTTTGAGAAGTTCGGAAAAATCGAAGAAAAGAAGGTCTCGGATTAAACGGGATCGTGAGAAGGCGAACAAAAAAGGCGGTTCGTTACTCGATCGGATTCCGTTGCCTTCGTTGCCTCCTGCGGTTGCCGATGCTCTAGGGATAAAAACACCAACCGCCGCGACCCGTCAGCGGTGGAAGGCCTATGCCTTGATGGGGACAACGCTGTTGGGGACAATCGTTCTTGTCCTCTGGGCCCGTCGGAAATTCACGTAGGACTAAGGACTGAATTCCCCTGCCCGAAAGGCTCGTGCGCCCATGCGCAGATCCTTATACCGTATGGGGAGTGGGACTTCTCGCATTTATCCTGTCGTTCTCCCTGTCGGCACCGCTCGCCGCGAAGACAATTTCGCGCAGCGCGTCCTCCGCCGTTCCGTCGACGTTGGGTGCAGCATCCATCGGTCTCTCTTTGGGAAATTCGAATCTTCCCTCGTTGGCCGCTCCGGGCCTCGGCGATAGCGCACTGGTTCTTCCCCAAACGGTTTTTACGGTATCCGAAAAAAGAGGTCGCGTCGCGCCGCGCCGGATGGCTGCCGCGGCGCCGACAAGGGTCAACGCCGCCGTATCAGCGCCGCAGCGCGAGAGGCGTGAAGGCGGCATAAAAGCGGGTCTGGTTCGTTTCGCAGAAGCGATCGGCAAGAAGACCGCGCCGCTGCGCGGCATGATGTTGAAGCTTTTTGACGGATCTGAGTTGGCTCTCGTCAACGCCGCCGATGAACATGCCGCTGAACGCGCGTATGCGCATGTCGAAAACCGCGCGGCGAGGGAGGAGGTTCGCCACGCGGAGCAGAAGCTGCCCGTCTATGATTATTTGCGCACGGCCTTTCATGCCGAACGGGCGAAGGAGGAATTCTTAAACGTCGAATTTGATTTTTCCGGAGAAACAAAAACCGGTCGCGCGATTCTGGAGTTTTTGCTGACGCCGCATGCCGTTGCTCCTGACATCGAGCTGGAGCCCGAACGAATGGACATGCCGCTGTTTGGGCGCAGCGACAGCGCCATTCGCGATTTCTCCTTAGCGGAAGGCATCCGGGGTTGGCGCTTCAATGAAGTGATGGTGCAGGCGTTTCGATTAGGGCTCATATATCGCGTGCATGATCGTGAGGGCGGAAAATCGTACACGGGAATTCCCGCCCATGTGCGGGCTGCATTGGATCTCGAGGCGCCTCCCATTGAGGTCCCTGTCGTCACCGAGAATGATCCCGCGTCCGATCGGGAGTCAATGACATCCTTAGGCGCGCTGGTTGCCCGGATGGAAATCCTTGCCGGAAAAGACGAACTATTTGAATTTGCTGCTCAAGCCGCTGACGCCGCGGTGGGTGAGGGTCGGATGCAATGGGACGATCTTCCTGAGAGTTTCCGGAAAAAGGCGGAGCCCTACCGCGGTGAAGCGGGAACACTGGCCGACGCCATTATTACGCTTGTCGAGTCCGCCCACGAGACCGAATGGTTTGATGAGGCTGTGACAACCGCGTATGCGGCCGCGGATGACGGGATCATCGAGCCGGCGCTGCTGCGCGAAATACTCTCCAGTCTCGATTAAATTTATTTGAGCGCGTCTTTACCGGTTAGAAATGTTTCCGGTAGAGGTCGAAGGAAGCCGCTGCCTCTTTAGGAAGGAAGTCATAAATATTTTCGGGGTCCTTGAGCAGCGCTTCGACGAGTTTCAGGTTGTGCTGGTAGCCGAGGAACTCATCGACCATATCCTTGGTGAAATCGTGGACGTTGCGGTCTTGGTATACCGAAGCCTTGTTAAAGGCGACGCGGCCCCCCATCGCCTGGAAGAAATACGAACCCCAAATGTCGTCCATCCGGCCTATGAACGGGAACATGAAGTAGTTCTTGAGCGTATCAGCCTTTAAGAACGTGTTTTGAGAGTCAAAGGGGGACCATTTATCCGAGGCCAGCGGAAAGATATCGTCTTTAAAAGTGCACTCGGGTCGGTGCTCCATTCGGCAGAAGGCGTCGATATCCGGATCGCCGTTCCAAAAGTCGGCCTGCACGTCGATGTCATCGAGGGCGACATTTTCTTCGTAGGAGTCGTAGGTGCGTTTGTGAAGATGCTGGATGGGGTAGCCGCGGTGCCAGAGGTGTTTGTATTCAGTGGCCCCGATCGGGTCGAAGACCGGAAGGCCGCATTTGTAGAGGCGCACGGGCGGCTTTTCTTCCAGGAGCAGGTTCGGGCCCCAACCCTCAAATGGAATATTGTCATCATCAATGGTGGCGACTATGTCGGCGCTGGCTTCATGCGCAAGGAGAAATCCGAAATTGCGCCGCTGCATCTTATTCCAACCGATGGCATCCGACAGCGGCTTGTCGTA
Source organism: Elusimicrobiota bacterium (assembly GCA_002401485.1). Taxonomy (GTDB): domain Bacteria; phylum Elusimicrobiota; class Elusimicrobia; order UBA1565; family UBA1565; genus UBA1565. Next base: position 2,843 of record NVTF01000026.1, read on the forward strand.
TGCCTCTTGTTCCTCGGGGCCTACGTAGCGGCCGCGTTTTAGTTTGTAGTCTGCCGGCGTTTTCTTGTCGCCGATAACGATCATTTCCCAATCTTCCAATGCGTCGAATTTTAGAATCGCCTTGGTCGGCGCGTTGATCGTGGTGGTGACAATAATTTTTTTCAAAATTTTACCCCGGGAACGTTTTGTCCGGGATTAAGTCCGAACAGTTCCTTCAATAAGAAGAATACCAGTTCAGACCCGCCTGCCGCAGCCGTGAAATGCGTGTCTCCGTAAAAGCGGGGGTTTTCGAAGGCCGGTATTTCGACCCGGGAGTGGCGCAGTTTGTACGAGCGCATCGCCATCGCGAGATCAATCGTCATTCCTTCTTCTTCGATATTCATATCGAGATAGGATTGTTTGTCGAAGCCTTTTACCCCATGCAGGATATCGGTCAGAAAGGTTCCTTCGCGCTGCCAGACAAGGGATACGAATTTGCCAAGGAGGCGAACAAACCATTTGCGCGGCCGGAACCATTTGGAATCTTCTTTGTTGCCTGCGCCGGGCATGTTTCGGCTCGCCGCAACGAGTTGGTGTCCTTCCTCCAGGGTTTCCCGGAGTGTGGTGATGAGTTCCACAGACAGTGTGCCTTTAGGAAAAAAAACGACGAGGGCGTCTCCGGTGGAAACGCGAACCGCATGGGCGTAGCCTGCGCAGAGTCCCCGTTTGGGCTGGATATGCACGGTGATGCCGCGTTCCTTCATATATTCGATGGTTCCGTCCTTAGAGTTTCCATCGACGCAGAACACCTCATGAAATCCTTCGGTGGGAATTGAGGGAACGTCCCGCTCGCAGCCTTGGCGTTCGTTATACGTTAGCAGGCATAAAGAAACACGAGGTTTGCTCATTTCGTTTGCCGCTGCCCAAGCCTGGATAAAATTTCCGAGAACCCCAATGCGCAGAAGAGGGACATGATCCCGACAACGGGGGCCGTGTAGCGGGGAATTCCCATGGTGAACACGTGAATGTTCATGTAGAGCATGACTGAGGAGAGCAGCATTAGAGGCGGGGACATAAGCGTGCTCACGATTCCCAGCAGCATGAGCAGCATGAACGCGAGCTCCAGTGATTTCATTAAGAGCTTGATTCCCATATTCAGCCAGTCGCCCCGGGAGCGGTAGGTGCTCAGCGCGTCGGTCGCGCCGAACAACACCTCCGCCCAACCGGCGCTGAACCAAAGCGGCTTGAGGCGTCCGACGCAGTAGCCGAGGTATTGGAGGGGGTCCGCCTTAATATTGCGAAGCGCGATTTCTTTTGAATAGGGGCCGATTTTCGGATCCCGCTCAAAGAAATAGGTCCGCATCGGTTCCGGAAGATTCTCATCGGGGGTAATCCCGTAGACGCCGTTGGAGCCTTGATACACCGCGTGCCAACTGCTGCCGTCTTCAAAGGGAATAATGCGTCCGAATTGCAGGTAGTTTCGCATCATCCAGGGCGCGACAAAGATATAGGTGGTCGCGCATACGATGGCGGCAAACTTGAGATGGGGGCGCGGTCTAAACGTGAGCCACATGAGGAAAAACAAACACATCGGAAAAATCACCATCGTGGAGCGAATCATGAGGCCCATTCCAACGACAACACCCGTTGCCGCCCACGCGCGCGGGGATTCAGGGTTTTCGGCGAGATGAACGAGGCTGTAGGCAAGCAGGGTCATCATCAGTAAAAACACCGATTCGATCCCGTGATCATAATTGAGCTGAAGGACTGCCGGATTGATTGCCGTGAGCCATGCGGCGGCGAGTCCGATGCGTTTTGTGGCAACGCGCGCCCCGATTCGGTAAATGAGGATCGTTGCCGCGACGGTGAAGCTGAGATTCAGGATTAGAACCGGCAGCAGATTGTTCGTGTCGCGCAGCACCCAGAAGACCGCCGCGATGATCAGTGGAAATCCCGGAAGACGCCATGCGGATGGAACTCCCGGCGTGACGCCGAGGGATCCGGTATTGATTAGATTTTGGGCCATCTGCGCGTAGTCCCCGTGGTCGGGTGAGGGGAAATAGGGGTAATGGGAATAGATCCAAACCCGCAGCAGGGCGCCGACTCCAATAGCGATCCAGACGCCTTTGGGAATTTCTTGAAACCAGAGCCGGATGGAATTTGTCATTGTGCTCGATACCACTCGACTGTTTCGCGGATTCCGTCCTTCAAACTGATCTTCGCTTCAAACCCGAGCAATTCCCTGGCCCTCGATACATCCATAAATCGTTTGGACTGGCCATCGGGTTTGCTCGTGTCCCACGCGACGTTACCCTCATACCCCACCGCCGCCGCGATGATATTCGTGAGATCCGCGATGGAAGTTTCAATGCCCGTTCCAAGATTAATCGGCTCGCAGGGGAGATCTTTTTGGGCGGCGAGTGCGATTGCCTCAGCGGCATCCGCGACATGGAGAAATTCCCGGGTAGGGGTCCCCGTCCCCCAATTGCATACTTCTTGAAGTCCGTCCGCTTTCGCTTCTATGTATCTGCGAATAATCGCGGGGACGGCATGGCTCCTTCCTTCTTCAAAATGATCCTCCGGGCCATAGAGGTTGGATGGAACCAGCACGACGCAAGGCATGCCGTATTGCCTGCCGTATGTTTCACACGCTTCATGCAGCAGGCGTTTCGCCATGCCGTAAGGCCCTGTGGCCCCAACGGGTTTGCCTGTCCAAATATCCTCTTCCTTGAGTGGGAGCGGCGCGTCTTTGGGATAGGAGCAGATCGTGCTGATCAAAATAAATTTTTTGAGATTGCGGCGCCGGCCCTCTTCCAGAAGCATCAATCCCATCAACGCGTTTTCATAAAGAAAGCGACCGGGGTTTTCAACATTGGATTGAATGCCGCCGCATGCCGCGGCAAGATGAATGACGAGTTCCGGCTGCAATGTTTCGTACATGCGCCGAACATCCGCCTGCTCAATTAAGTTGTAGTCACTGCTGCCGATCGGAGTGACCGCCGCGCCTCGTTTATTCAGCGCTCTGCAAGCAAACCCGCCGAGGAATCCGCGCCCCCCGGTGACCACTGTTTTTGTTTTTTCCAAAGACATTTATGCCTTAGCGTTCTCGCGATGATAATTGACGTACCACTTCACGCATCGGTCCACAGCGTGTTCAAAGGAGACTTTCGGGTCAAATCCAAGTTCACGGATTTTGCCAATGGCCGGGCAGCGGCGAGACGTTCCGCCTTCTCTACGTTCTCCGGGGACGACATTCACAGACACCCCGCAGGACTTGCCGATCGTTTCTACCAGGTGTTTAATGGTGACTTCCTCGTCGGTCCCGATGTGGTAAATGGCGCCATTCTTGCCCTTTTCCCCGGCAAGAAACACCCCGCGTGCGCCGTCGGCGATATCGCAGAAAGACCGCGTTTGGGAACCGTCGCCTTGGATGGGCAAATCAATTTCGGTTTTTGTGAGCCCATCGGATAAGGACACAATGCGCCCAGTGATTTCGGGAATGACATGTTCAAATCCCATGTCCGGACCGATAAAATTGTGGGGCCTGAAGATGACGGTTTCCAGCCCCCGGAAACCGCCTAGGTGCAGCGTCAACAGTTCGCAGGCGATTTTTCCGCCGCCATAGCTGAACCGGGGATTGGTAACGTCGGGGATCATAAGTCGCTCGGATTCATCGGTAGGAACCGAGGAGGGTTCGTTGTAGGTTTCGCTCGTGCTGGCGAGAACATAGCGCCGGACGCCGGCATCAAGAGCCGCCTTAATCGTATTTTGAGTTCCTTCGATGCCGACTTCGAGCACTAGATCCGGTTTTTCATAGAAGTAACGGGTCCCGTTGATGTAGGCAAGATGCCAAACAACTTCGCACCCTTCAGCAGCCGAACGCACGGCATCATAATTTCGAACGTCGCCTTCAACGAGCTGCACGTTATCGCCGAATCGCTTGAGGCGTGCGGGTTTTCCGCGGGAGTGGTTATCTAAAACAACGACGGCGTGTCCTGCCTCAAGCAGCTCCCCGCACAGCTCTGATCCCAGGAACCCGCTTCCGCCGGTCAGAAGGACCTTCATGCTGCGGTTTTTGCTCCTGCCATCCGACCTGCTTGGTAATAGATCTGGTCGGTTTCTCCAACATTCCAGATATCGGCAATCCAGGCCTCGGGGCGTTTTTGGCCTAGTTCCAGCAGCGCGTCCTTATATCCCTTATGGTTTGTGGCGACGAAGACGCAATCGATGCCGTCTAAGGCATCGGCAATCTCCCAGTTTTTGAGTGGCTTGGGAGCCGAGGGTTCCGGGATCGGGTCGGGAAGATGGTGATCGCTCACGCGCAGTTCAAGCGGGAGTTGTCGTTGGATATACCGGCACAGTTTGGGAACCAGGCTGTCGCGAATGTCATCGGTATCCTGCTTGAACGTAAACCCAAGGACGGCTACCTTGCTGTCATGGATTTTGGTTCGTTTCATGAGCTGCTCAACGAGCATGGCCGGCGTGAATTCATTCATCTTCCACGCCGATAAGAGCATGTCCGGATAGGGGCTCCATTCATTGAGCATGCCGAAGTCTTTGCGCAGGCATGTCCCGCCCGTAAACCCCGGCATCGCCAGGTTGCAGCGTGGATAATTATGATTGGCAAGTCGGCGGGTTTCATAGATGTTTGCGTCAAAATTATCCGCAATCAATGCAAATTGATTGGCAACCGCAAAGTTAATGTAGCGTGAGATGTTGTTGAAAAGTTTGACGAGTTCCGCCGTGATGAAGTTTGTCTTCATGATTTCGGGGGCGAGCTTGGCAAAAAGTTCCCCGGCGGCGTCCCGGGACGCCGTGTCTTCGGCGCCGCAAATTTGCGGGAGGGATCTAAGTTCTTTGTGGGCAACACCTTCCGCAGTTCGTTCCGGGCAGAACGAGAGCAGTAGGTTCTCCCCCACTTTAAACGATGTATTGCGTTCGAGCCATTTCTTGACATAGGAGGTCGTTCCCGGAGCGACCGTGCTGCGAAGAATAATCAACTGCCCTTCCCGGATGTGAGGCCCGAGCTCCTCGAGCACGTTTTGAATTTGGGAGAGGTCTGTTTCGATATGGTTGTGCAGAGGGGTGCCGACGGTGATGACGAGTACGGCGCTTTTGGGCACAACTTCGTTGGGGGACTCATGAACGACCAACTGCTTGCTTGCAATCAGTGTCTCATATCCCGGTTCGTGAAACGGCATTGTGCCGTTATTTACCGCGTTGCGGAGATTTTCATCTATATCGACGCCGGTTACCTTGGATCCTGATTCAATAAAGGACAAGGCGAGGGGTAATCCAACGCGTCCGGTTCCAACAATACAAACATCGTATTCAAACATGAGGCAGGGTCTCCATGGTGGTTTTCCTCACCTGAGAGAGGATACGCATCGTTAGAAAGTATTGGATTTTACATTAAAAACCCGGCCTCCCAAAAAAAGAAAGACCCACCATCTTTGAATGTCCTTCGGTGAGGTTGCAAGGGGGTCTATTTCTGCAACCAGCCTTCCCATCTGGCGGACAATCATCTCTCAAGACATGCGCTAGATTCCAGCCCTGGGTTTTGAATGGGGAGGAGGGTTTTATGCGAACTTCAATTATTTTCTTAAGCGCGGCAGCTCTGCTGCCCTCGTTGGGTTCGGCGCGCGTCGTCGGCAAGGGAGGAGCGGTTCGTGTCGGGGGCAATTCGGTGTTTGCCCCGATCGTGTTTCAGTCCGGCGTGAGGGGCAATTCGCCCTCGCTGGCAGTTCCTTCTTTGACGGGGACCTTGCCTACGCTTGCCGTATCACCGTTTCTGCGGAAAGAAATTAAAGCCGCCCGGGCCGTACCCTCGCCAACAACGCGCCTAGCGGCGATTGCGATTCTGCGAGAGGGGGTGAAGCGGACTGAAAAGAAACAATCCACCGCCAAAAAATCCGCAGCGCTTACGGGAATGTTTGATGGGGGTTCGCTTGGAGCGTCGGTGCCGGGGCTGAGCTCATCTGTTAATCCCGCGGACTCATCCTCGGAGAGACCCGTCCCGGTGCTGCGGCCGGTGGCGGGAAGTGTTTTCAGCCGCGTACGGCGTCCATGGCTGGGACCCATGAAATCCTTGTTGTTTCGCACGTGGAACGAAGTACAGCGAATTCGCCGCGGCAAAGCTCGGGTTTTTATTGGTGACGCACGTGAGGATGAACTTGAGCGGCTTGTTGAAATCACCGACTTTTCACGTTTGGACGGTCGTGCGGGGGAGTCTGAGAAGGAGCTCTCGAAGTCGGGGTTTTTGGCGTGGACCTACAGCGTTGAATATTTCAAGAAATTTATGCATCATCCCGATGCCAGAATTCTCGTCGCGCGCAATCGTAAAGGCGTCGTTGAGGGGTTTCTGGTTGTTTACGGGAAAGGTGTGATGGTCCCGGGACAGGAGGACCAGGAGTTTAACTTGCTGGCGCGGCGAGCGGTTGAGGCTGCTTATGGGCCGAAGGCTGAATTCTTGCTGGGAAAACTCATGGCGAGCGACCCTAATGCGCCGCGCGGCATGGGGCGTCAGATTTCAAATTATGTGATCGCCGTGATGCTTGAGTACGGGATTGATCTCATTGCGACCACGCTGGTCAACGATGAACCGCTGCGCGGTACGCGTTTTGATATTCCCAAGTCCAAGCTACTGCATAATGACGCATCATCGGCTCTCGCGAAAAAAGTGAACGGACGACAGGTCGCGACCGGTTTCATGTACGGCCATAACAAGGAAAAGTTCGATCGGGATATTAGGGAATTGGAAACAGGCATTCACGCGTTTGATATGTACGCGTTAAGCCTCAACAAGAAAAAACCCTTTCCTGCGGTTGCAGTTCCCTCTGGCAATCTCCCCGATTAATTCAGGGATGGTAGGCGCGTTCTAGATTGGCCTCTATTTCTTTTCGGGTTCGCCAGGTGGGTCGCAGGGTGCGTTTAGCGAAGAGGTCCATCTGATCCGAGAAGTGTTTGGAGTCGGTGCGCGCCGACGATCCGAATTGATGAATCGCGGTTGAGCGGGCGGGCTTGCCTTTTGGAAATTCAACAATCTGCAGGAAGCCGTCACCGTGCGTCCCATAGAGTTTGCCTCTCTTCGAACGGTGTCGGTCGACCATATGCAGCACGGAGGGTCCGCCCGCGATGGGAATTTCAATTCCACCACGTTCGATAAATTGAACATCCCGTAGGAGCGGGTCGACGCGGCCGTGGTGCGCAACAAGCCACGCGACGGCTTGTCGGAACGCGTGCCGCGGATCCGGGGCTTTTTCGGGTTCATATWGTTTGTTGTAGATGGGGTTATAGGTTTTTATTACGAGGGCCGCCCCGCGGGAATCGAGGTCGAGGTTGCCGGGAACAACCCCTTTCCAATTGTAGCCGCCGAGACGTTGGGGGATCAGGCCGTTGTAGTGGTAATAAAGATTTTCGGCGTCGGCATAAACGATGTTAAACATGGGAATTGCATGTCGATTTACCGCGCGTTTGAACTCGATGAGATTGGTCGCCTTGTTCATGTCGTAGATCTGCGTGTTGGCGTTCAGCGCGCGTTCGATACCCGCAATTCGAAATGCATAGAGTTTCCCGTTCGCTTCGAGAGCGGGTCCATGTACGGTTTGAAAAAACTTCTTTTTAAGCGTCCATGAGAACGGCCCGAATTCGAGAGGCAGGCGGGCGATACGCGTTTGCATTGTTTTCCATTCGTTGTCGAATTTGTAGCGGAGGGGATCGTGTGGATCGCGCTCGATTTCGTAGACATCAACTAAATCGGGTCGATTGACAGTGAGGGTCCAGCCGAGATGGTTGTTGTGACCGATTAAGAAAAAGGGCGTGGCGGCTAAATACCCGCCGGAGAAGTTCCACCCCTCTTCGGAAACGATGTGTGCTTCCTGCCAGGCACGAAATCCCTCCCAGTCGAGATGAGAGTTGACGTTGAGTCTCGCGATGCCGTCGGCGGAGCGAAACGAGGCGACCGCGTGAGCGTTTGATCCGTTGCGTGCGCTGGGCGTGCCGGTGCTGGAGAGTTCGCCGGCGAGGACATTGCGCATTGCTTTTGTCACGCCCATAAACAGCGTGGCTTTGAAAAGGAATTGTCGTGCGATGTCTTTTCCCGTCCAGGGGAGAAAGCGCGCGTCGGCTTCGAGCGGATGTTTGGACGCGTAGTAGTTGAGTCCTTGGGCGTAGGATTCGAGAACCGTGCGAACATCCGGGCGCAGCGAGTCATAGCCCGCTTCGATAATGTCATGCAGTCCCGTAAACTGAACAAAGAAATCGGACTTCAGCGCTTTTGCGGAGAGTTTGGTGCGGGATATTTCTCCGCGCCCGGCGATAAGAATTGATTGCGTCGTTTCCCAATGATCCTCGGCACTTGCGTAAGCGAACCCGAACGCGGCATCGGCGTCGGTCTTTCCGAAAATATGAGGGATGCCGTAGCGGTCGCGAAGGATCTCGACATTTGCTGCACGCGCCTTCATGGCATCGGTGGGTTCTGGAACGGAGGGTCGCTGCGCAGTCCAGAGCAGTCCGATGAGAGAGGCGCCTAAAGCGATACCGGCTGCTTTGGGGGCGCGTATTTTTTCTCGAGGAAGAATGAGCATGTTTAGGACTCCCGGCCGCGCAGTTTGGCGGCGATCCATAAATTCAAAAGTGAAAGGCCGCCTAGACCGGATAACAGGGCGGCGAACGGAACGGCGTCGGCTGGATAATATTGGATGAGTGTGCCCAGGCCCCAAACTGCGGCGGCGACGACGAGAAAGCTGAACATCATGTAGCGCGCAATCGTTCCAGCGCGATTGTCCTCAGAGGCGTTTGCCTGGGCGGTTGAGAGATAGGAGAGAAAGGAGTACGCGTTCGTAAATCCTGCCGCCGCGATTCCGATATAGGCGGGGATGGGAGTCGAGAAGAGCAGCGGGATAAATCCGAATAGTCCAAACGCGCCGATGAACGCGGCTCTGCGCATGGACGTGACCGGGTTTGCGCGCCTTGCGGATCGAATCAAAGCGATCGTTCCCCCGAGCAATCCGACCGTCCAGAAACTGAACAACATCCCCCCGATGGCTTTTGCCGCCGCCGGATCGCCGCCGCCGGCGTAGCGCCCATACGCGCTAACAAGGATGAACGGCAAGACGTAGGTCATGATCTGTTGGGATGCAAATCCCCAGCCGCTGAGACGCAGGAGTTCGGGGTCACCCGTACCGGTTGTCGGCTCCTCGGCGTTTCGCGCGGGTGAGTTTGTCTTAATCAATTTAACGAGCGGCGCGGCAGCCAGCATGGCCAGGGAGAAAATCGCAAGCGCGCCGTATTGACCGACGGCGGCGAGAATCGATCCGATGGCGAGAGGAATGAGAATTCCTGGGAGTCTTGAGACGGCAAACGAGAGACCGTTAAAGCGTTTAATTTTTAGGCTGTCCTCGCCATACAATTGACCGGGGATGACTTTGTCGAGTGTTCGCATGACCGCAAACGATCCTTGAACTGCGGTGAGTCCCGCGACCAGTCCAAGCCAAGGGAGGGCGTTTGCGCCGAACAAAACAAAAAGTGCGGCGCTCGTGGCACTGGCCCCGACCAAGGCGAGAGCCAATCCGCCTTTGGCGCTGAATTTAGTTGCCAGCTTCTTCGCGCCGATCGCCGCGACCGGCATCGCGAGCACGGCGAGCGACGCGGCGAGACCGTACGCGGCGCCGCCGTAGCGTTGGATGGCCATTTCGGGAAACACCGGCGCGTAGGCGCCGATTCCGGCTTGGACGAGGGAGAGGTAGGCGATATAAAGCCAACCCTGGGATCCCCAGCCTCGAAGCAGCGGCTGTTTGGGCTATGGGGGAGAGTCGGTGGACGCAGCATTGACGTTGTGTGCTGGTCTCGCGAACAATCGGTTGGCTGCTCGCGAGACGCGCGCGGGTGAAACGGTGAGGGAGTTTTGGTGCGGCCTGCTCAGGTCGAAGAAGAGTGTGAGCGGCGCTCTCGCGGAGCTGCCCGCGGATTTTGCGGTTTTGCGCGTGAGTGTTTGGAGCGCCGTTAGGGCGGGCCGCATCTTCTTCTTTTTTCCGGAAACGATTTGTTCTAAAACCGGGAGCGCATTCCCAACACGTTGCGGCACAGACGGTTGGATCATGGCAAGGGGTGTTAACATCGGCAGCGTCCCGCCGAGAATCGGCGCTGAAACCGCCGCGAGGCGGGGCGCACTTAATAACAATGGAAAACCGGCGATCGGTCTCGAAGGCGCCGACACAACGACCGGCGCCATCGCGCGGGAGGCGATGGGCGCGGCGTGAGCAGGAAAAACAAGCGAGACTGCAATTGCAGCCGCGCCCAACCGATTCAGCATGGGCTCATTATAAGGAGAGCCGGCTGCACTTTTTGAGGGTCTAGGGGTCGGGGGAGCGGAGGTAAAAGCCCTGCATGAAATGCCGTGAAGACCTAGGAAGAGTTAGTGGACGGGACCGCCGCCCAACATCTTTGGGGTGTCGGAGCCTGTTCCCAAGCGGACTTCGGGAGATTTCTTTTTCTTGCGATGGCGATTGAGCAATCCCTCGGAATCATGGTCCTTCATCGACCGGTTGCGGCGGGGCCCTGCAATAGGCTTGATTGTCGACAGTGAGGCGTACACATTCGGCAGGCCGTATTTTTTTCGAGACGTCCAGCCGCTAACGAAATAATAATCGCCTCCCAGGACAAAGTATCCGGACACCTTCATGAACTTGCCGTGCTGGTGGGCGCTGTAAAAATAAAAGATGAGTCCGTTCCCGAGGGTTTTCTTGTAAACCTTCGAAACAAACCAATCCCCTTCTTTCCGGGTCGCTTTCTTGCGCGAGGCGGTCGCCGCCATAAAGGCGCTTTTGAGTTTGGACTTTCGTTCGTATGAGACCGGAAAAATCCCAAGGGTTGTCCTATCTTTTTGATGTTTCCATCCTGCGATCGCGTTTTTCAGGGTTGCCGCTGCGAGTCCTTGGGGCAAGGTGTAGCTGAAGCGGCCGTTTGACGAAGAGAGTCTTTTTGTTTTTGCAGCAGTCCCCATCGCCATCATCAGGAGGACGGCAGCGAGGGCAGGCTTGCAAATGGAGCGTGAAGGCGTCATGATACTTCGATGATACACGCGAGATTCCTCTTTTTCCAGACCGCATTGTTATTGTGCGCGGTGCCGCTTGCGGCCCAAACCCTCGAGGATAAAATCGGCCAAATGCTGATGATCGGGTTTCGCGGCTTTACCATTGAGGAGGGGTCAGCCATCGCGAAGGATCTGGAGGACCGCAATCTGGGCGGCGTCATTCTCTACGATTATGACGGTCTCCTCAAAACCTATGACCGCAATATAGACGGAAAACGGCAGTTGAAGCGATTAACCAAGATGCTGCGCCGCAAAGCGAAGACGCCTCTTYTTGTTGCGATTGATCAGGAAGGCGGCCAGGTCCGCAGGCTGAAGAAAAGCCGAAAATTTAAAGAGGCTCTTTCTCACGCTCAGTTGGGCCGCATCGACAGCGAGCGGCGCACAAAGCGCGAAGCAAAACGGATCGCCGGACCTCTTGCGAAGCTMGGTATTAATGTTAATTTCGCCCCGGTGGTTGACGTCAATGTAAATCCGATGAATCCGGTAATCGGGAAACTCGGTCGGAGTTTTTCCAGGGATCCCGCGAAGGTTGTGGAGCACGCCCGTGCCTTCATCGAGGTCCACGAAAAGCGCAAGGTGATCACCGCGATCAAACACTTCCCCGGCCACGGCAGTGCCTATAACGATTCCCACCATGGCATGGCGGATGTGACCGATGCCTGGAAGAAAATCGAATTGACCCCCTATCGGGAGTTGCTGCGCGGGGACCTACACTGCACGATGGTGATGACGGCTCACATCTTTAACGCGAAGCTCGACAAAAAATGGCCGGCGACGCTGTCGACGAAAATTATCAATGGGATTTTGCGCAAACGATTAGGGTTTAACGGCGTGGTCGTTTCCGATGATATGCAGATGAAGGCAATCACCGGGTTTTTTGGGCTTGAGGAATCGATTGAGCGGTCGATCAACGCTGGTGTTGATATTCTGTTGTTTGCCAACAATCTAAATTATGATCCGGCGATTGCTAGGAAGGCGATTGGGATTGTGAAGGCGTTGGTGCGCTCGGGAAAAATATCCCGGAAACGGATCGATCAGTCCTACGAGCGCATTATCGCGATGAAAAACCGCTGCAGGGTTAAAGACTGACCTAGCCTCCCGACGTCTTGTCGGAAGGATCGGGGTCCTCCGTCTCGGTTTTTACCGTCGGGGGAATCAAAAGATTTCCGCCGGCCTGGCTGTTTCCCATCATGCGCAGGAAGGCTTCTCCGATTTCCGGGTCGATGTGCTGCCGGTTTATCTCCCGGGTTATTTCAGTCAGTGCGGCACTGGCGGTCCAGGCGTCCTGATACGGCCGCCAGGCGGTGAGGGTCTCGTAGGTGTCGGCGATTTTAAGAATGCGGCTGAAGATGTTGATTGCCTTCCCCTTCAAACCCTTTGGGTATCCGGTCCCATCTAAATTTTCATGATGTTGAATGATTCCTTCCAGCACTTCGGGTGCGACGGGGACCTTGATCTTTTTTAAGACCCCGACAGAGAACTCCACATGTCTCCGGATAAGGGATTGATCGCTTTTCGGAAGATCCTGCATCATGCCATCGAAGTTGAGAAGATGTTCGGGCACGTTCATTTTTCCGACATCATGAAGGTAGGCGGTTAAAAAGGCCATCCGTATTTGTTTGTTGTCCAAGCCGATCTCTTTGGCGAGCGAAGCGCTGAGCGCGGCGGTCACCGCGGCATGGCCTATGGTGCCTTCAACGGCTTCGATGGATAAAACCCATTCCTCTGGAACACCGACTTCGCTGAGAAGTTCTTGGAATTTCTTGCTCACCGCGATGGGGACACGCGACTGCTGTCGGACGAGGTCGTTAAGGCCTAGGACTTCATAAACAGCGACACGTTCCTTTTTGCCTTTAATCGTGAGGAAGGCTCGGTCTTCTCCGGTCATGAGTGCTGCGGAAATTGCTCGTTCGGTGGAGCCCCGGTGTTGAGGATCGAGCTCGAGGACTTGGCGGTGATACTGGAGAGCGGATTTCATGTCGCCGAGCTCTGAACATATGTTGGCCGCCTCAGAGCAGAGCTGGGCGGTTGGAGCATGTTCCACCGCCTCACGCAGAAAGGCCAGTCTCGCTTCAAAATCCTCGGCGTCCTTGGGGCTGAGGCCTACACGCACGCGGCGTATTTTGACCCAAAGGTTAACGGCATTGTAGGTGTCCTCATCGATATAGATGCTGCCGGGAGTGCACAATGTTTGCAGGCGGGAGGCGAGGTTTACCTTGTCTCCAACCGCCGTGTAGCTCTTGCGGCTTCCTGACCCGAGCAGCCCCACCAGCATGGGTCCACTCGCGACGCCGATTCGCATCTTCCAACCGAATTCCCAATCCGCCATGCGTTCCTGAATTCGGATCGCGGCCAAGACGGCCATGAGGGCATGGTTGCGCGTCCCGAAAGGGGCGCCAAACTCGGCCATGAGACCGTCCCCCATATATTTGTCGAGGTGGCCCCGGAAGCGTTTGAGAACGGGTTCCATCGCGGAAAACAAAAGGTCGATATCCTCAACGACGCTTTCGGGCGGCATGTTTTCGGTTGTAGAGGTGAAGGAGACGAGATCGGCAAACATGACCGAGGCTCGCCGCTTCTCATTTTGAAGAGTGCCTTCAATGCGCATCTGGGCGACAAAGGGGTCCATCGAGTTGTTGAGCACCTCGCGCAGTCGGGTGTTCTCCGCTTCGAGATCCTTTATTTTATCGGGAGGAGGATCCTGTTTTAGGATCGGCTTAAACGTCTTGGCGGGCTCCGGGGTCGGGGGTGTTGATTGCGGGGAGGGCTCCTCACGTCCCATGTCGTTGAGGAGTTGTCCGCATAAACGCAGAAAGCGTTTGAAATAGCCGGTTTCAGGGGACTTCATTGAGGGCACTTCAAGCGTAGCCCTGACTCGGGGGGGAGTCAATGGTTTGGAGCGATTAGAAACTGGCACCAAAGGAGAACCGCTGAAGATTCCCTAAAGCGCCGAACGGGGTAAACGTATAATCTGCGCGATACCCGTTTCTGCGGATTCCAAATCCTCCACCTAAGCCGCCGATTTGACCTGATAATCCGCCCGTCCCACCGGAGGATGCCCCGTCAAATTGCGAGGCATAACCAGCTCGAAGGGAAAACGAGGGCAGCACCGCATACTCGGAACCGATCCCAACGTCGAAACGTCCGGCATGTACGTCGTGGCGGACATCGACGGCGAGATTTAGCGTGTTAGCAATCCGATAAGCCGCGCCCACCGAAAACGTCAGAGGCAGCGGATCCACCTGGTCTAAAAACTGCATGCCTTTGCCGATGTTCAGAACCGCCGCACCGAGCGTCAGCGGCCGTCCTGGAATTTTCTTCTTGGCCCCGAGGTCAAACGCGATTGTCTGCGCCGAGAATGGTCCAATCTCACTTTTA